>DASSWC010000117.1:0-2535 GCA_035705395.1 Pricia sp.
CATGGCAATTTTAAGGAGGTCGAGCATCAAAGGTATGAACTGTTCCGGCTTCAGGTCTGGCAAAAGGTTGAAGGAACATTGTGTAAATAAGCCTCGAGTTCCTCCACGGCTACCGATACGATTTTCAGTGGATGCTTCAACTTCCAACTTTCCAGCCCGTTTAGTTCCCGATCCATCAGGTTGATCAATGGCCGTGCAGAGTGGAAACGGCCTAGATAATCGGTTATACATTTTGGTCCGAGGCCCGTAGCCTTCGATATGCCAAGCATGGATTTTCTTGAAGGGCTTCGATAATGGCACCTGATCGCTTCGAACAATCGGAACTTGGCGAGCAGCCTCTCCAGGCCCTCCACCTCGAAAAATATGAATTTCGCCCCGTTCCAGTCCCTCAGTTCCGCTCCGAACCCGCGGGGTGCCCTTGGTGTCAATCTACATGAGGTCGTTACGACGGTGTCGGGGCAATGGCGGATCTTGTATCCGGCGGCGCATACCGCTTCATAGAGTGCGATATCCTCCAGAAAGCCCTTGGGGGGCATGCCGCCGACCTCAAGGTATACATCCCGCCGTACCGCCAGGTTCGGTCCCGAATTATGGCCATGCCTCGGCCACGGATCGGTGAGGTCTGGACTGACAAGATGCTCCAATTCGGTGCGGAGGTCGAAATAACGTTGTTTCAGCTCCAGGGTCGATCGGGCATTTCCCGAAACGGTCCGGAGGTCGATATCGATACGCCCGCAGACCATTCCATACCCACTGCCCGAATACCCTAACAGATTGGCTACCCAATAACGGCCCACGGATGTGTCAGCGTCGGTGGTCACAATATAGCCGCTACCGGGCAAACGACCGGCAGCGATACGCATCAGTACTCTCCGTACCGCCACCACATTATTGATTTCCGGTCGGTCGGTCTCAATAAACGATAGCCCAAAAAATGGATTCTCTTTTTGGAACTGCCTGCATATTGCCCCGGTATTATCAGTACAGTTATGGCAGAGAACCAATACCTCGTATAGTTCGTAATCGATGCCGACATTGGCCATGGCGAATTGCTTGACCAGAGATCTCAGGCAAAAAAGGATGCTACTTTCCTCATTTTTAGCCGGTACCGTAACAACCAAACCCGCCTTTCCGGATGGGGCCGGAAGAGACCTACCGATATCGTCCGCAATGCCGTCCAAAATCGATGTATCCGTTGGCCTATAATAGTTTGATAAGTATACTTCCTGTGGGCGATTTTCATTTTTGGACTTCACAAATAGTTAAATTTGAGGATAGAATTTCCCATTCCACTGAATATGCCAAATTAAGGCGGGCCGTCCGGATATGGGATCCTAATCGACCCAATTTTTGAACCATTAAATAAACAAAGGATGGGTGGAGAAACTTTTTTCCGATTGGGATAACATCTCTCGTTATTGGGACAAACATACCGGCGTTTCCAGCGTAATTTTATTTTATTAACCTTAAAAATTTTTAACTATGGACAGGAACAGGAAGTACATGGAACGAGATGGGGAGAACGATGATCTCGCTGAGAAATCGAATTACCGCGAACGCAACACCGAAGAGGACTACGACCCAGGTTATGAGGCTGGCGGGGACGATTATTCCGAAGATGAACTCGGGACCGATTACGAGGACCTGGAGGACAGATGGTACGAGGTCGAGGCCGATTACAGGGAAAGATATCCCAACCTCACCGATGAGGATGTGAACGTCGAGGCGGGACGCTTTGACAGGACATTGGAACGTATAGGCCGCAGAACCGACCGATCTCCCCACCAAGTGCGGCAGGACATCGAAAATTGGCACTAAAAGGTACCGTACGATTGAAAAAGGGCCGCCGGTATTTTCGGTGGCCCTTTTTTCGTCATCGAAATGTTGTTCTTTATAATTGATCAGGGATTTTTCCACGGAACTTCGAAGAATATTCCAGAGACGGCCAGACCGACAACCAGAACGATCAGAAAAATTACAATGATTATAAAACCGGTCTTTGTAATGCCGGTCTTTTGAAAAATGTAATCCCGGGTAGGTTCCTTTTCTTCCTTGACGAATTTGGTATCCTCATCGGACTCTTTTTTATCTATTTTTTGGGCCATGCGCGCTTTTTGTTTAGAAGTGAAAAAATAGGTATCCCCACAAATCCATACCGCCAATTTATGTTCGGCTAACCAATTTTGACGGATACATTAATTAAAGTTTTTCCGGTTGTGATCCGCCATATGCTCGGGATCGGATTTCCACAATGCGGCCCATCCTCCCCCGTAACGCCCTTCGATTTTTTGTGGAACGGCGGAAAAAAGAACTACCAAGACCCCGACGACCATATCACTGATAATAGCCACGGTAAGTCCGTAACCTAAAACCCATGGAGCCAAAAGCAGCCAAATCCCCAACGGATAGTTCCATTTGCGTACATCGTGGGTAGCTTCCCATAAGGCAATAAAGGAAAAGGTCGCTATAACCGGACCAATGATATGCCCATTGTCCGATGCCGCCTGATCGTATCCTAAAATACCAGGCGCGACC
>DASSWC010000118.1:0-2940 GCA_035705395.1 Pricia sp.
GGTCTAAAAACTGCTGGTCCCTCTCGAACTTATGGAAGAACCTGTTAAACTGATCCACAAGTTCAGAAGGCAATCTGTTTTTCTCAAGATCCAATACAGGATTAGGGCCATCGATTTTCCGTAAGTAATTCTCGGGGTCCCCTAAGGCTTCTTTTAGGTTCTTCTTCTGTTGGACAAATCGGTTCACGAAAAAAACAACTGTAGCTACAAACAGAATGGAAAGTGCAATATTTGCAAACACCAAATTTTTTCGGGCGGTCTGTTCGGCACGGAGCTGATTTCTCTTTTCCTCAAGCAGCGGTAAATCGAAGTTCTGATCCAGTTTTGAAATAAGGCCCTTGGATTTCGATTCAAGGATGCTGTCCGCTCTCATAAACCTTTCTATATATACCAATTGTTCCTGGTTCTGGCCATTTTTTTTCGCGTTCTCATAAAGCCTGTAAAAAACGTTCTTGATTTCTGGAAAGTAAATTTCCGGTTCCTGGTTCAACAATGAAATTTCCTTGAGGTAATAAATCGTACTGTCGGCATTGTCCAAGGCCTCGTGGGTAAGCGCGGTATAGTAATAGGAACTTCCCAGGTCTATGGTGTCCATGGTCAAGCTTCTCGATTTTTCCAGGCTGTCCAACGCCCTCTTGTAATTTCCCCGCATATACTGGGAAACACCATTGAGTCTCAGAAAGGATTCATAACTGTTTGCGTCTTTTTCCTTAAGCGATTTGCGAATTCCGATTTTGCTGTAATAGGAAAGCGAATCGATGTTTTTGAGTTCGTAATGGCAGTTGGCAATGTTAAAATAGAGTCCCAACATATCGTCCGGGTGCAATTGACCGTAACGATGGTATAGGGCAAGTGCTTCTGAAAATTCCCTGCTCAGAAATTTGATGGAAGCTAGCGCACTGGTTGTAATACTTATGCAGTACTCATTATTGGTCTCTATGCTCAACCGTCTCGCCTGAACATAATAGTTTAAGGCGGTCGTAAACTCATTATTGTTCTTGAAGTAATAATCGCCGTTTGCAATAAGGCCAAAAATTTCCTCCGAATTGTTCAGCCCCTTGGTCGAATAGATCAACGAATCGAGATAAGGTAGATTATTCGGATAGTCGCGGTAAAGATAATTGCCGTAATGGCCCCATGAGACCGCTGAAGAATCCTTCTCGAGGCGTGCCCGTTGGGTAAGATAATCGGATACCGCAATAGCGGCCGAACTGTCTTTCTGCCGATATATGAGATCCATAATTCTTGGCAACGGCATATTTTTTAACGTATCGGTCTGCCCATTGACCTGCAATAAAATAGAGAGGGCAAAAAAAGTAAGGACCACTGTTTTTAGCATATCTCAGTTATTGTCTAGTTCTCCTAAAGCCGATGAATAGTTTGCTGAACAAGGTGCTCTCCTTAAGCACTATATCACAACGGCCGGTCAGCATTTCTTTGCCGGAAAGGGCCGTCCCGAGTTTGTTGCCAGGGGATTCTATTTTTACATAGGCCGGATAATGCAGCTCGTCGGAACGTTTTGGAACGGTCGATATTTCGGTCAAAACGCCTTCCAGTGCGCCCCATTCCTCGTAAGGAAAACTATTGAGCTTGATAATCACTCTTTGCCCTACTTTGACCTTGCCCGAATTGTGGATGGGGATTTTCACGATTCCCATAAGAGGCGATTCGACATCGGGTGAAACCCCAAAAAGATCTTCGCCTTCTTCGACGGATTGGAACGGTGACCATACATCCAAAAAGAATACCTTACCATTAACAGGACTGGTAAATACGTTCTGTTCTTCCCAAATGGCAATTTCGGAAAGCACCTTTATGGACGCAACCTCCATATCGGCAACATGGCTATCGAATTTTTCACTGGTACTGTACGAATTTTTGGAATATTCCGAACTGAGTCGGTTTATTTCCTGGAAGCTCCTGTTGTATTCAAGTTGTGATTTTTCCAGTTCCGCTTTGGATATTACCCCCTTGTCGTAGAGAGTTTCCATCCTTGAATGATTGCGACCGATCAAAGTGTTATTTTTCTTTGCCGTTTGCAGCCCGTTATAAATATCGGAAAACGCTTTTCCCTTGGTATCCCTTATCTTGTCGTCAAGGAGATTTCCGATATCGTCCCCATAAAATCTTTCAACGGTCCTAATGCCGTAAAATGCCTTGATATATTCACTATAGGCTTCCTGCACTAATCCGATTGAGGTAGGTTTACCAAACCCTAATTCCTCAGGTATTGTCCGTTTCATAACCGCTTGCTTTATGGCCATTACATCAGCATAGTCGGCCACGGTGTTCAACTTGGCAATCACATCTCCCGATGCCACCGTATCGCCCGGTTTGGCAAAGAATTCCGAAATCTGTCCTGAACGGTTGGTTTTGACCAATACCGGCGGTTTTACGGACATAACCTCTATATGAGCTTCCAAAACATCGCTATAACTTATCGCAAAGGACGCAAGGAGAATGTTGCACAAGATTCCTCCGACCAAGGCTATACCTACCCTTGTAAGCCAACCCGGAGGCCTTCCCAAAAAGTCCTTTTCGCTGTAGTCCATTTTATAGCTGCCTTTCGATCAAATTGAAATAATTTCCCTTTTTGGCTACCAGTTCATCGTGCGATCCCTGCTCCACGATCCCCAAGGAATCGATGACAATTATGTTATCCGCATGTCTTACGGTAGAAAGTCTATGGGCGATCATTATTACCGTCCTTTCTTGAAAGTAGCTCTTCAGGTTGCCAATTATGTGCCTTTCGTTTTCCGAGTCCAGGGCGCTGGTGGCCTCGTCAAATATTACTACCGGAGCATCCTTATATATTGCCCTGGCGATCAGAAGCCTTTGTTTCTCTCCCCCACTGAGTTGGACGCCGTTCTTACCGACTTTAGTATGTATTCCCATGGGTAGGGAATTGACAATTGGTTCAAGATTTGAAAGTCGGAGGCT
>DASSWC010000119.1:0-5222 GCA_035705395.1 Pricia sp.
GATGATGGGCGATATATCGCGTTTGACCCATTGACGGGCGGCTTCACGAACGAGCTTGTGCTCTTCGGAAAGCAGGTCGTCTACATTATAGTAGTCGTGGGCTTCGAACAGGTCGGGTTTCATAACGGAATATTTTTACCAAAGGGTGCGACGAAATATAACACTTATTGGGCAAATTGTTAAATGAAAAAAGTTTAATCTATCTTTGAATATCTAATTTTGGAAGAAAAAGTATGAAACGCCTGTTTTTTCTTTGCCTTTTACTGGCTTTACCCTCCTGTGCCGATGATAATGGAGGAGGTGTCGGTGGATGTCTAACCGCTTCGGAGCTCAGGGCAGAACGTTTGACCTCTAAATCCTCGTCAAATTCAACAAACGAAGAATTGGTTCTTGAATATTTGGACTCCGAAGGGAATAATCTTATTGAAAACAATACCTACCATCCCGCTGAAGTCGCTTTGGCGTATGGAAATGTCACGCAGACCGAAGTAGTGGAACTTCAAAATGAAGACCTTAAATATTTGGTTTGGGTCGTAGGATTTTCAAAGGGAAAGAACCCGATTTCAGTGACGCTGTCCCCTTCTGAAACCGACACCCTGCTTCTTTACGCCACGGAAGTTGGTTTTAGCGGTTGCTCCGGCCCTTCATTTGCTATTGATTCGGTGTTCTACAATGGTGAAAAGCAAGCTTTGGAAAACATTTCGGATTGGCTCAAAAAGGTTACGGTTATCAAATAGCGATCGTTTCACATATTAAGGTAAAATTCCCGGGTGAGGGCCCTATAGTCCGGGGTGTATGCGTGTCTCTCGACTTCAATGATAAGCCCGTCGACATACACTTCGGTTTCTTCAAATCCGAATTGTAATAAACAGCGTTTTGTTTTAGAGGTGGAATTTCCCTTTACACGCGTTTTCCGCTGAGGGTATAAGCCTTTCTTTGAGGCTAGGGCCACAAAGTTTTCTTCAGCTTGAAAGGGGATGATGACGGCAAAGATCCCATCCCTCGCAAGCAGTTGCGAAACCCCATCCACAAGGGCTTCAAAGGATAGGGAATCATGAAATCGGGCAACCTGTCTTGAACTGCCTTTCGATTCATATCCTATACCGGCATCATTTCCTTCACCACCATCGTCCCTTAAACGAGCCTCATCCCCCGCCCCCGCATCAGCATCCTCACCTACACTCCCGTCATCACCATGGGATTGTACGCTGGGATTGTCGCGGGGGGGATCGGGAAGCGACCCTTTGACAGCGGACTTTGGAGTCTCAAAAAAGGGGGGATTGCAAACGATCAGATCATACCTGTCATCCCATTCTTCCACAAATTCGTCCAGCCCGGCGTGGTAGCAGAACAACCGGTCTCCCCAGGGCGAGGCCTCAAAGTTTTCGACACATTGCTCGTAGGCCGCTTCATCGATTTCTAGCGCATCTACCGTGTCGGCGCCACTTCGTTGGGCCAGCATCAAGGCGATCAATCCCGTTCCGGCCCCGATATCCAGAATAGCATCGGGACTATTATCCAAGGATGTCCATCCGCCCAACAAAACCCCATCCGTACCCACTTTCATGGCGCAGCGGTCTTGTTCGATAGTAAACTGTTTGAATTGGAAAGGTTTATCCAAAATTAAAAAGCTTGTCGTTTGGTGAGGACACGTAGCATCAGTACCGCATCACTTTCGATAATATAATGAATGGAATAGTTGAACTGCTCAAGGCTGATGCGTATGCCTGCAGGTTCAGGGACGCCTTATTGAATCCGGCCCGGTTCGCGGTTTTCACTCCCTTCCATATCCTTTAGGGAATCGCCCAAACGCGAACGCATATCATTCGCCAAATGCTTGATTTTTTCTACCACTTCGGGCTGTTCGTCCGCCACGTCAGTGGTCTCGCTTTTATCCATTTCTAGATTATAGAGTTCGATTTTTTTAAGTTCGACATTTCGGTATTGCCCGGGCAGACCATCTTTTCCTAGGTCTTGACCTTCCATCGTTCGGTAGGTATGCGGAAAGTACAGCTTCCATTTTCCGTAGCGGACACCGAAAAGCTCGTTTACCCGATAATAAAAGAAATAGGCCTCTTGGGGACTTTCCTCGGATTCTCCCTTTAGCACCTGTAAAACATTTTTGCCATCGATGGTTCTTTTGGGGAGTTCGGCATCCGTTATTTCGGCGATGGTCGGAAGAATGTCGATGGCCATAACCGGAACGTCGATTTCCTGTCCCGCCGGCAGGTTACCGGGCCATCGGGCGATGAAAGGCTCGCGCTGCCCGCCCTCCCATGCGGTGCCCTTGCCTTCCCGAAAGGGTAGGGCGCTCCCCGCGTGGTTGCCGTAAGACAGCCAAGGGCCGTTGTCAGAGGTGAAAATGACCAAGGTGTTTTTCTCCAGACCATCCTCCTTTAAAGCTTCTAAGATCTGTCCGACCGACCAGTCGATTTCCATGATGACATCCCCGTAAAGTCCCCTGTCGGATTTTCCCTTGAACTTGTCTGAAACGAAAAGCGGCACATGGGGCTGCGGATGCGGCACGTACAGAAAAAAGGGATTGTCTTTATTTCTATGGATGAAATCCACGCTGCGTTCGGTGATTTGGGTGGTCAATTGGGTCTGGTCCGTCAGGGTATCGATGACCTTTTCGTTTTCGTAAAGGGGAAGCGGTCCGAAATCAATGACCGGTCCCTGCTGGGGATGCAAGGGCCACATATCGTTGGAATAGGGGATACCGAACCACGCGTCGAACCCGTTTTTCAAAGGAAGAAAATCGGGATGGTCGCCCAAGTGCCATTTGCCGAAGATGCCGGTAGCATAGCCTTTGCGTTTCAACATCTCGGCCAAGGTGATTTCTTCAGGATGCAATCCTCTTTTACTATCGGGCATCAGCGCCCCATGTATACCGAGCCGGTTGGGATAGCAACCGGTCAGGATCCCAGCCCGCGAGGCCGAACAGACCGCCTGTGCGGAATAATAGCTGGTCAGTTTTACGCCTTCGGCGGCCATTTGGTCGAGGTTCGGCGTCGCGATATCGTCAGCCCCGAATACGCCCACATCACGATAGCCCTGATCGTCGGTAAAAATGAGAACTATATTCGGCGGCTGCGGAGGTGCTTCATTATGGGAAGATTTTTTGGTCTCGTTACAGGTGCAAAAGCCGATCAGGATCAGCAGGGGAAGTATTCGGTGCATGGTATGTCGATAATGGATTTTTGTTCGCAGATCCCTATTCCAGATAAAGCGCCACCAGCCCATCGGGAGTATTAACATATACGATCTTTTTTTCACGGTCCAGCCCGGTAAATATTTCATCGGTCATGGGAATAAGCAATTGCTTACCCTCTTTCTCGACCTCGAAAATCGCCTGTGAGGTGGTATCGTTTACGCCGGTTATTTTTCCGATATTTCCGTGAACGGCATCCTCTACGGAAAACCCGATAATTTCGTGAAAGTAGAATTTATCGCCCTCTAGCTTGGGCAACATGGCCAAAGGCAGGTAGAGTTCGTGGCCCATGATGCGGTCGGCTGCGGGTTCGTCCTTGATTTCCTCGAAATCGATCCGTAGGAGTTGGGATTTATGCAGCCGGCACCGGTCAATAAAAAATGGAACCAGGTTACCGCCCTTCATGGCGATAAGCACCGATTCCATATTCTCATAGATTTCAGGCTGATCGGTATCGATTTTAACGAGTACCTCGCCCTTATAGCTGTATTTTGACACGATTCTACCGAGGTAGAAGCAATCTTGCTTGCGCATCGTTTCGTTTACTTCTTGTCTTTCGCAGGCTTCGGCTTGTCTGCATCTTTTTTCTCGAAATCCTCATCGGAAACTACCTCCTGTACCTCGGGGGCTTCCTTTTTGGAATCGTCTTTTTTAATGTCTTCTTTTTCTTCTACAGGTGCCGCAAAATTATCTTCGGCATTCTTGCGATCGGGCTGGGCGGCCTCGGGGGTTTCGACAACCTCGGTGGTTTCAGGTTTAGAAGCGTTTTCTGATTCCGCAGCGGTCTTTTTGTCCTTCGTCGATTGTTCTTCGGTCTCCGCTTTGTCCTCGCTTCCTTTGGAATCACCCGCTTTGGCGGAAGTTTCCTCGGTTTTGGCTTCGGCTTCTTTCTTTGAATCTTTGGAAGGGGAATCGTCGCTGTTATCGGCTTCGTCCTTCGTTTCGGCTTTCTTGGATTCCTCCGGTGCCTTTTCCTCGCTCTGTGCGACCTTTGCTTCAGGTTCCGGGGCGGTCTCCGTCACGGTTTCGACTTCTTCGGAAGCATCCACGCCCTCGGGCGTTTCAGGAAGTTCCGCTTCCGTGGCCGCCTGCTGGCGTTTTTCGTTGACTTCCTTCTCGGCCTTTAGGGCCTCGGCTTTTGCCTTTTCCTCATCCTTGGCCAGGCCTTCGGATTTTTCGGTGATCTTGGCCTCTTTTTCCTCGAGCCATGCCGTGAACTTTTCCTCGACCTGCTCCTCGGTAAGCGCCCCTTTCCGGACACCGCCCAACAGATGGTGTTTCAGCATCACGCCCTTATAGGATAGAATGTTTCGTGCAGTTTCGGTGGGTTGTGCCCCGTTCTGGAGCCATTTTACCGAACCATCGATGTTTAGATCGATAGTCGCGGGATTGGTATTGGGATTGTAGGTGCCCAATTTTTCCAAATATTTACCGTCTCTTTTGGAACGGCTATCGGCCGCTACGACCCAATAAAATGGTTTACCTTTTTTTCCGTGTCTCTGAAGTCTGATCTTTACTGGCATATCACATTAATTTTGCAGGGTGCCCGACCCTCGTTATTAATTCTAATTTTTTTACTGTTTTATAAAGCGGGTGCAAATATACTCCTATTCTTGAAATGTACAATAATGAAATGGGATTATTGTGGGGAAATCAAGAACTCCTAGTCCCGCGCTGCCAGTTGATCTTTGCCCCTGACCATTTTGGCCCGATGCTCCGCTACAAGCGCTTTGATTTTTTCGATGACTTCAGGATGCCCGGCAGCAATATCGAACTGTTCCGAAGGGTCTTGGTTTACGTTGTAGAGCAGGGGCGTTGCATGTACTTCCCGTTCCCCGAATTGCCCATAGGCACCTTCGGTGATGAAATGTGCCTTGTAGTCGCCGAGGCGAACGGCGTAAAGGTCGGTGCCCCGATAGTAGAACATTTCGGTTCGTGGACTTTCCTTGCCTTCGGTCAGGGTGGCGCCCAGGTCCACCCCATCGATGATCCGGTCGTCGGGAATATCGGC
>DASSWC010000120.1:0-16320 GCA_035705395.1 Pricia sp.
CACCATCACCAACAAGGAGAGCAGTACACCCAATAAAATACCCTGGGTTAAACCGACGGCCAAAGTGAATAGAAAGGTGACCATTAGCACCGCGAATTCGTCCTTTCGATATTTCCAAAGTACTTTCGGATACCCGACATCGATAAGTCCGATGACCGAGACCATGATGATACTGGCCAAGACCGCATTGGGCAGAAAGTGGAAAAGGTGCGTAAAGAGCATAAGCGTCAGTCCCACCATCACCATGGTGACCAGTGAGGCGACCGGGGTCTTGGCGCCCGCGTCGTTGTTGATCGCCGAACGGGAAAAACTGGCTGACGCGAGATAGGACTGAAAAAAAGAACCTAAAATATTGGCCGATCCCAAGGCCAGCAGCTCCTTGTTGGGATCGATGGTTTCCGTGTCGTTTTTCTCCTCGATGGCCTTTCCGATACCAATGGCCTCGGCATACCCGATCAGGGCAATGGCGACCGCAATGGCGAAGAGCCCTTTTACCTTGGGCCAGCTGAATTCGGGAAGCGAAAATGAAGGCAACCCGCCCGGAACATCGCCGACGATATGTACACCATGCGTGTCAAGGGCGAAAAAGTAAACGGCCAGAATACCGGCAACGACGACCACCAAAATAGCGGGAATCCGATGGTTCACCCATTTCAACAGCAGGATGAGCGCAATACCTACCACACCGATCGTAAAAGCGTAGCCATTGGTCTCCGGAACGGCCGTCACCACGTTGATCACCGATTTATGGAACTCGTTGGTCTGGGGAATGTTCACCCCGAAAAAATGTTTTAACTGACTGAAGATAATGATTACCGCCGCCGCGGAGGTAAACCCGCTGATGACGGGGCGCGACAAAAAACGAACCAGGAAACCCATACGGAACAAGCCCAGGGTAAACTGTATGACCCCGACCATAAAGGCCAGCAACAGGGCCATGGCAATATAACTTTGCACACCCGTAAGGGCCAAGGTGCCCAGACCGGCCGCCACCAGCAGCGAATCCATGGCCACCGGTCCCACGGCCAGTTGTCTCGAAGTGCCCAAAACGGCATATATCAAAATAGGCACCAAGGCAGCGTACAGCCCGTACACCGGGGGCATGCCCGCAATCATCGCATAGGCCATGCCCTGGGGTATCAGCAAAATCCCCACGGTCAGGCCGGCCATTACGTCTTTGGCGAACCAACGCCTATTGTAGTGCGGCAACCAGTATAGAAACGGAAAAAGGCGTTGCATGGTCTTGGTTTTACGCAATGTATTGGGGTGTGATCCTAACCCGATACGGCTTCACTCCATCCCCTAAATACTGAAAGCCAGCGTGCAGGTTTCCTTGCTCTACGGCGTAGGGATAGAAGGTAATCGGCTCAATGCAGACCATATTGGATGTGGGCGACCAAAGCATAAAATTACCGAAACCTTCTGTTTTTATTCGGAGTTCTTTTTTGTCCTTTAGAAGGATTTCCTCGCAATTTGGGACTTCCAGAGCGCGGTCGC
Source organism: Pricia sp. (assembly GCA_035705395.1). Classification (GTDB taxonomy): domain Bacteria; phylum Bacteroidota; class Bacteroidia; order Flavobacteriales; family Flavobacteriaceae; genus Pricia. The sequence goes on from DASSWC010000120.1 coordinate 1,498, forward strand.
CGACCTCCATAATTTCATCAAGAAAAATCGTTCTTTTACCCGCAATGATCTTAGGATTTTCGGAATACAATTTAAAGGCCGGATGGTAGCCCAACATATAGGGCGTGTCACGCTCACCGGATACGGTAAAGGTGATTTCAAGCCCCTCGTCCGTCAATGAAAACTGTTTTTGGAAACCGAAGTCGTACGTCCAGAACAGATATTCCCGGTTCGATTTTTCAGGGTACTTGGAGTTCCGCACAGGTGTTCGCGCCCTGTACTCCTTTCGAAAGGTCGCCCCGGTATCCCCTTGGGAAACCAGTTCATAATCCATTTCCCGCAACAGCCCGTGCTGATCTTGGATGGCTATGTCCCTCGGCGTCTGCACCTGGAACTTGGCTTTCGCGGTAGGCCCGATGATCGGGAACATTTCGGTATCGGAACTTCCCCAACCTGGACTCCCTTTTTGATGAACGTACTCGTGGCCCTTAACGCTATACCCGATCAGTTCGCCGGCGTCGAGTGTAACGGATTGGTTCTTTAATTCTAGTTCTACCATAGTCGCATTATTAATCCAAAAAACCTTTTTCCCGCATCCATTCGTCATTGAATATTTTCCCTACATACCGGCTACCATGGTCATGGAAGAGCACCACAACCACATCATCTTCGGTAAAATGCTCTTGAAGCTGCAGGACGCCTTTTATGGCCGCCCCGGCGGAGTTGCCCAAAAAGAAACCTTCTTCCCGGGCAAGGCGCTGGGTATAAACGGCGGCGTCTTTGTCCGTCACCTTGGTAAAGCCGTCGATGATATCGAAGTTGACGTTTTTAGGGAGGATGTCCTCCCCGATACCTTCCGTGACATAGGGATAAATTTCATCTTCGTCGAAAATGCCCGTTTCATGGAATTTTTTAAAGACGGAACCGTAGGTATCGACGCCCCAAACCTTAATATCGGGATTCTTGGATTTCAGGAATTTCCCAACACCGGATACCGTTCCACCCGTACCGACGCCCACTACAAAATGAGTGATCTTGCCGTCGGTCTGCTCCCAGATCTCAGGTCCGGTCGTCAAAAAATGCGCCTTGGTATTCGATAGGTTATCATACTGGTTTACGTACCAGGCCCCGGGAATCCCATCCGCCAAACGCCTGGCCGTGGAGTAGTAGCTTCGGGGATCGTCGGGGGCGACGTCAGTGGGGCAGATATGCACTTCGCTACCCATAGCTTTGAGGATATCGATTTTTTCCTTGGACTGTTTGTCACTAATTACGCAAATAAGTCGATACCCTTTTACGATGGCCGTCAAGGCAAGGCCCATCCCCGTATTTCCGGAAGTACCTTCCACAATCGTTCCCCCCGGTTTTAAGAGGCCCGCCTCTTCGGCATCCTCCACGATTTGGAGGGCCATACGGTCCTTTACCGAATTACCGGGATTAAAAGTCTCGTATTTCGCCAAGACCAGGCACGGCAATTCGGCGGTCAGCTTATTCAACTTGACCAAGGGCGTGTGGCCGATGGTTTCTAGGATGTTCTCTGCATATTTCATCTTTCTTCATTCAAACTTGATCGCCTTCACCGGCGTAATTCTCGTAATGATGTACGAGGGCAGCAAAAGCATCAAAAGGCATAATAACAGAACTCCCATATTCAGGAGAAGTATGGTAATCCAATCGATATGGACGGGAACGTAATCGATATAATATTCCTGGGGATTCGGAAACTTGAGAATTTTGAATGTATCCTGTAGCCAGATAGCGCCGAGGCCGATGACGTTCCCCCACAGCAGTCCAATCCCGATAAGATACGCGGCGTTGTACAAAAACACCTTCCGGATGCTCCAGTTCGCCGATCCCAGCGCCTTTAATATGCCGATCATTTGGGTACGTTCCAAAATCAGTACCAACAAGGCCGTGATCATATTGAAGCCACTGACAATTATTACGATTCCTATGATAAGGATGATGTTGAAATCGAACATTCCGATCCATTCAAAAATTTTGTAGTATTTATCAATAATGGTCTGGGTATCCAACGAAGAAAGCGTCTTTCCATAGATTTCTTTGCTTTTTTCATCGATAGCGTCGAAATTATCCAAAAAAACCTCGAAATTTCCTACCTGATCGGCATCCCATTGATTCATACGCTGAACGTGCCGGATGTCGGTAAAAATATAGAGGCCGTCAAATTCCTCAAAACCGCTGTCGTAGAGACCGGTAATCGTAAACTTCCGTTGATTTGGCATTTTCGATACATCGCCATCCTTCAGGAAAAAAGCGAAGAACGAATCGCCCGTTTCGAGTTGTAACCGGTTCGCCATCAAGCGCGACATCAACACCTCGCTGTTCAGTTTTCCACTGTAATCGGGAAGCCTTCCATCGACGAGATATTCCCTGAAAACGGACCAATTATAATCCGCGCCGACCCCTTTGGCTATGATGCCCTCGAAGGTATTTTCGGTACGGATGATGCCCCCTTTGCTTGCGACCGCTTGAACATGCGACACGCCTTCCACGTTTTTGAATTCCGGATAAAAATCCTGTTCCTTCGAAACGGGCACGACCGAAACATCGGAAACATTGTTGTCGTAATTCGAAATCTGGATGTGACCATTGAACGCCGCCACCTTTTCACGGATCTTATATTTCAGTCCGACCCCCGTAGAAATGGCGATCAGCATCATTATCAGCCCGAGGGCGACGGCGGCAATCGCAATTTTTATTATCGGAGCGGAAATGCTAACTTTAGCCCCTGCCCCTTTGATCAACCGCTTGGCCAAAAAATATTCAAAATTCAATATATGGCATTTTTACGATGAACCTGTTCCAGAAAACCCTAGGCCCCAAAAGTACGTTTTTCATTTTGTTTTTGGCGGTCTGCGCCTGCGGAAACCCGACCAAGGAGAAGAAAACCCAGGCGCGGATCGCCCTGATCGAAACCGACTCCCTATTCCCGGAACCCGTTATCGTCGCGGCCAACCGGACAAAAAAGTATCTGCCGTATCTGGAAGGGAAAAAAGTGGGCGTAGTGGCAAATCAGACGAGCGTTATTTTTCGTGAAGCGGAAGACGGAACGCCAGAAACACAAAACGCGAGTCCGCAAGCACCCGGCATCAAGCAACAAACAGCGGAAAATGACCCTTCCGCTTTGCCGGCAGACAGACAATACCGCCCAGAAAAAGAACCACAAATTCCCTACACCCACTTGGTGGATTCCTTGCTTTCTTCGGGGGTGGATGTGGTTAAGGTATTCGCCCCCGAACACGGTTTTCGCGGCAAGGCCGATGCGGGGGAAAAGGTCAAGGACGGGATCGATGCCCAAACGGGACTGCCCTTGATCTCACTCTACGGAAAAAACAGGAAGCCCTCTGCCGAACAGCTGAAAGACCTTGATGTCGTGCTGTTCGACATCCAGGATGTCGGCGTACGCTTTTACACCTATATCGCTACACTGCAACTGGTCATGGAGGCCTGTGCAGAAAACGACATTCCCATACTTGTTCTGGACCGCCCCAATCCCAACGCCCACTATGTAGATGGCCCCACCATGGAAGCCGCCCATACCGGTTTTTTGGGGCTGACCGAAATTCCCCTCGTCTACGGTATGACCATCGGCGAATACGCCCGAATGATCAACGGCGAAGGATGGCTGGAAGGTAAAAAGAAGGCGGACCTCACCGTGATTCCCCTTGAAAACTGGTCGTACGAGACCCAATATCACCTACCGATACGTCCATCACCGAATTTGCCGAATGACACCGCCATCAGCCTCTACCCGAGTTTGGGGCTTTTCGAAGGCACGAATGTCAACGCCGGGCGCGGCACGGAATACCAGTTCCAACGCTACGGCGCCTCTTTTTTGGACAGTACCCAATATAGCTTTACCTATACGCCCATGCCAAACTTCGGATCGAAACATCCTAAGGAGGAGGGCAAAAAATGCTTTGGAAAAGACCTGTCCCAAATACCCAGGATGCAAGAAGTAACCCTACAATGGCTGATCGACGCATACACAAATGCGGTGGACAAAACCAAAGTGTTCAACACCGACGGCTTTACCAAACACGCCGGTACCGAAAAACTACAGCAGCAGATCGAGGCCGGTAAGACGGAAGCCGAAATCAAGAAAACCTGGCAGGCCGATCTCGATGCGTTTCGCACGGTTCGGAAAAAGTATTTGATGTACGAGGACCTTTAAGCCTGAACATCGGTCCGTATGCCCTTATCGGATACCGGAGGGGCGGTAGGTTTCCGGTATTTATGGAAGGGCTGTTTTAGCAAACCCTTGATACTGCCGTTTTCGACTTCATCCGGAAATGTGTCCACGCCGTAAACGATATTTTCCCGGTCGTATTCCATATACGTGCCAAACAACCGGTCCCAAAGTGAAAATATATTTCCGTAGTTGCTATCGGTGTAGGGCAGTACATAATGGTGGTGTACCTTGTGCATATCAGGGGATACGATGACCCAGCTAAGGAAATAATCGACCTTTTTCGGCAGCTTGATGTTGGCATGGCCAAACTGGGTCGCCACCAAGGAAAGGGATTGGTACAGGAACACGATACCGATAGGCGTTCCGATGATTAAAACCCCGGTTAGCGTAAATACGAACCGGATTACACTTTCTAGCGGATGGTGGCGGTTGGCCGTCGTCGTGTCCACATTGTGGTCGGTGTGGTGTACGAGGTGGATCATCCAAAGCGGCTTGACCTTATGCTCGACGTAATGCGGAAGGTAGGCCCCGACAAAATCCAGCAAAACGGTACCGAGTACGACATAGAGCCATAAGGGCATTTCGGGAAGCCAGTTGATGATGCCAAAATCATTGATGGCAGTCCAATCCGCCGTTTTCAATAGTAAAAAAGCCAAGGCGAAATTCACGATGATGGTGGTCAGGGTAAAAAACAGGTTCGGTAGGGCATGTCGCCATTTTTTGTATTCGAACCTAAAAAGCGGTACCGCACCTTCCAACACCCAGAAAAATGCAATGCCGCCCACCAAAATCAGGGAGCGGTGGAGTGAGGGAATGGTTTCAAAATAGTCGATCAGGGTTTGCATGGTCAGGTGTCTAAAACGTGCGAACCTAAAGATACGAAATCAGGTCTAAGCATCGGTACGGGATCGAACTTCCATTTCAATGCTTACTTATTTTTCGACCCCTCGCCCAGCCTTTTCTTCATCGCCTCGACAATAGCAAAGGCCGCCGGGCAAATGGCCACATTCTTCAAGGTAAGATGGGCGATTTGCTGAAACTTTCTGCGATCGGTATGGGGAAATTCGCGGCAGGCCTTGGGCCGTACCCCGTAAATGGAACATCGGTTGTCGTCCGCCAAAAAGGCACAGGGCACTTGTTTCAGCACATAATCCCTATCTTCGTCCAAACGCAGAAATTGCGCGATGAACTCCTGCGGCTTTTGCCGAAAATGCTTGGCGATACGTTCGATATCGGTATTCGTAAACAAGGGGCCCGTGGTCTTGCAGCAATTGGCACATTGCAGGCAATCGGTGCGTTCGAACTCCGCCTCGTGAAGTTCCCGCATGATATAATCCAGATTTTTGGGCGGCTTTCTTTTGAGTTTTTTGAAAAATTTCTTGTTTTCGCGGTGCTTTTCCCGAGCTCTTTGCGGAAGTTGTTTTAAAATTTCGTCCATCTTTTAAAATTGTGGGGGGAATACATACGGATTGACATTTTGAACCGTTTATGATTTGGAACCTTAATACTATATTATGAAAAAAATATGCCTCCCCCTAATCCCGTTGCTGATACTTGCTCTGGCGCTAGGCTGTTCGAACGATGCAAATGACGATGGCCCGGACGGCCCAGGGGGACTCGCCGGCGTTGACACCACGGCCAATTTGCAGGGTACCGGTGACTCCGCCAACGACCTGCTCTCGAACGATTCCTTTTCTAAACTGGTGGTAGAGATTGCCTATGTCGAAGGTTTTCGCCCTACCGAGGCTGCTATGGACGGATTTGTCGCCTATCTGAAACAGCGGACGTTCAAGGAAGATATCGACCTTATCTACAATGAGCTGACCTCCCCCGATGAGGAAAAATTGACTTTGGAGGAGATTTCCGATCTCGAAAAGAAGCACCGAACGGCGTATAACGACGGCGAAACCTTGGCCGTATATATTTATTTTTCCGACGCCCCCGCCGAAGAGGATGAGGAAGAGCAAGGCCTGGTGACTCTTGGCGCCGTTTACCGCAATACCTCGATGATCATCCATGAAGTTACCGTACGCAGACTGGCCAACCAGAATTTTATTCCCACTGCCGAGGTCGAGAGCTCGACACTGAACCATGAATTCGGGCACCTCTTCGGATTGGTGAATCTGGGTACCGATCAGGTCAACGACCACGAAGGCGAGCAAACCGACGAAAATGGCGAACCTGTCCTTGACGATAACGGAAACCCTTTGGGCAATAGCCATTGTATCGTAAATGCCTGCCTGATGAATGCCGAACTGCAATTCGGGGGTGCTGCGGGAAAGAGCGCACCACAAACGGCAAAAAGTGCATTGGGGCTGAAGGCGGGATGCCGATTGAGCGGCAAGAGTGTACTTAAAATGTTATCGGCCCGCACCGCAAAAGAAAGCGGGTTGGCGCCCACACTTGGGGCGGAGTGTATTTTAGACCTTCGATCCAACGGGGGAAGATAATTACAAGGAGGTTCAAGGTATATTCAGATACTTGTGCGTCTGCAATGAGACCTTCCACTTGGGGTTTTGCATCACATACTCCACGATCATGGGTATGACCTTGTCCCGCACGCTCCATTCCGGCTGTAGGTACAAGATGCAGTTTTTGTTCGTTTTTGCCGCCTGTTCCTCTGCAAAGATCAGATCGTGCTTATTGTAAACAATAACCTTCAGCTCGTTCGCCTTGTCGTAGATGGGATCTTTGGGCAGCTTTATTTTTTTGGGGGATAGACAGATCCAGTCCCATATCCCGGTCAACGGGTATGCCCCGGAAGTTTCAATATGGATGTTCAGGTTTTTGGCCTTCAGGGCTTCCGTCAAAGGCTGCATATTCCACGTTAGCGGCTCGCCACCGGTCACCACGATGGTATCGGAATGCTTCGCCGCATTTTCTACAATGTGCCGTATATCGGTTGGTGGATGGGTTTCGGCGTTCCAGCTTTCCTTGACATCGCACCAATGGCAGCCAACGTCACAGCCGCCGATCCTGATAAAATAGGCGGCAGTACCCTTGTGAAAACCTTCACCCTGAATGGTGTAGAATTCTTCCATCAGGGGAAGCATCCATCCTCGGTCTACCAATGTCGGAATGTCATCCGTCACGACTTCATTTTCTACCATGCGGCAAAGATACGGGATAATTGAAACTAATTAACCCAAAACCTATAAACTCCCAAACCGGAAACGCTATTAAACTCCAATTTTTACTTTATTTTTGGTCTTAAATTATAAGGCCATGCCCTCTAAAGACCAATTCCGAAAGCACATCGATGACGGGTATGCCGTTGAGGGCGATTCCATCATCCTGGGGGCCGCCATACTCAACGGTGAAGCCGTAACCGATGCACTGGTTAAGGTGCCCCTCAAGACCTTAAACCGTCACGGACTCATCGCCGGGGCGACCGGTACGGGCAAAACCAAAACCTTACAGGTACTGGCCGAAAATCTTTCGGATAAAGGGGTTCCGGTGCTGTTGATGGATTTGAAGGGGGATTTAAGCGGGCTCGCCCAACCCAGTCCCGGGCACGCAAAAATCGACGAGCGCCATGCCAAGATCGGTATTCCTTTTGAAGCGAAACGTTTCCCGGTCGAGATCCTCTCCCTTTCCGAACAGGATGGGGTAAAGTTGCGTGCCACGGTTTTAGAATTCGGGCCCGTGCTGCTATCGCGCATCCTGGATCTGAGCGATACCCAGGAAGGTATCGTCGCCGTAATCTTCAAATATTGTGACGACCATAAGATGCCTTTGCTGGACCTGAAGGATTTCAAAAAAGTGCTGCAGTATGCTACCGGCGAGGGCAAAGGGGAATTCGCCAAGCACTACGGACGCATCTCTACCAGCTCGACGGGCGCCATCCTTCGAAAAATCATCGAACTCGAACAGCAGGGTGCCGATCTGTTCTTCGGGGAAAAGTCCTTCGACATACATGACCTGACCCGGCGTGACGAAGATGGAAGGGGCTATATCAACATCATCCGGCTGACCGATATTCAGGACCGACCCAAACTATTCTCCACTTTTATGCTCAGCCTTTTGGCAGAAATCTATAGCGAGTTTCCCGAACTGGGTGACAGCGAGACACCGGAGCTCATCCTATTTATTGACGAGGCGCATCTGATTTTCAACGAAGCTTCGAAGGCCCTTTTAGACCAGATCGAGAGTATCGTCAAATTGATCCGTTCCAAGGGAATCGGACTGTATTTTGTGACCCAAAATCCTACGGACGTTCCCAATGAAGTCCTAGCACAGCTCGGCCTGAAGGTACAGCACGCCCTGCGCGCCTTTACCGCAAGGGACCGTAAAGCTATAAAGCTGACGGCCGAAAACTATCCCACATCCGAATATTATGACACAGCAGAAGTACTGACCTCCCTGGGCATCGGCGAGGCCCTTATTTCCGCCCTCGACGAGAAAGGAAGGCCCACCCCCCTGGCCGCTACCCTGCTCCGCGCACCCATGAGCCGTATGGATGTACTGACGGAAAAGGAACTTGAATCCGCAATCGGCCAATCGAAACTCGTCGAAAAATACAATGAGGCCATCGATCGTGAAAGTGCCTATGAAATCCTCATCGCAAAAATCGAAAAGGCCCAAGCCGCAGCAAAAGCCGCAGCAGAGGCGGCAGCGGAAGAAGAAAAAGCAGTTTCCCGCAGTGGGGGAAGGAGAAGTACGCGACAGCACCCCGTACTGAAAGTTTTGACGAGCGCAACGTTTATCCGTGGGGTACTCGGGGTTTTGAAGAAAGTCATCCGATAGATAATGGACGAAACAAAAGCCAACGAAGAATCCAGGAACCGGAACCCTAGGTGAAACCTATGCCCTTGCATGGCAGCTTAACATGTATAACCAGTACCAAATCCAATGAAAACCATTTTACCTACCTTATTTTTTATTTTTATAATTCTCGGTTGCGAAAAGGACATCGACGAAACCTTTTTGATCACCGAAAATTCCATCGGCAAGCTCGATAAGATCAGTTTGACCCGGGACCTTGAAATTATTTATGAAAACGATTCCATTGTCAAGGATTCTACCTATATCAACGTCTCGAACAACAGCAATAAAATGAAAATCTATGAAAAAGGAGGCAAGTTGTTGTTAACGCTCACCCCGAATTCCGATAGCATCCCCAAGATCGAGAACATCCGCATAGAAGATCCCCGTTTTGTAACGGCACAGGGCATTGGACTTAAAAGTACTTTTAAGGATATCAAGAAGCATTACAGCATTCGCAAAGTAATTACCTCGATGAACAATGTGGTCGTACTCCTAAAGGATAGCGACATCTATATAACCATCAGTAAGGAAGAACTGCCCTCTAGCCTGCGGTATGCCTCGAGCGTGAACATCGAGGCCGTACAGATACCCGATGACGCCAAGATCAAGTACATGATGATAGGATGGGATTGAGTAATTTAGGGCCCTACAGCTTGCTAAGTACAGGTTGAAGGGCGAGAAAGAGCCTGAGAAAATCCGCAAGTGGCACTGTAAATGAATTCGATACGCATTGTTTTGAACAAACTACTTCCCAAGGCATATGGCCATTATTTCAATGTTTTATCCCTGTTTTCCAAGAATAGAACGGCCGAAGCGGCCTTTAACCTCTTCGCCACCGTTCGAAAAGGACGGGTCTTGCCACACCAAAAGGAATATCTTGATTCTGCCAAAAAGAAGTTTTACGAATAGCGGATCACGACATACAGACCTATTCATGGCCGGGGGAAAAAGATACCGTGCTCTTGGTTCACGGTTGGGAAAGCAATACCTTTCGTTGGCGCAACCTTATCGCCAAACTAACGTCGGCGGGTTACCATGTCGTCGCCTTCGACGCCCCGGGACACGGCTATTCTTCGGGAGAAAAGCTGCACGTGCCCCTGTACGCGGATTGTCTGCAACGCCTGATTCGAACCTATAGACCTTCGCACATCATAGGGCATTCGGTAGGTGGAATGACCCTGCTCTACAATCATAGCATACACCCCGATCCGGACATCAAAAAAATTGTCACTATAGGTTCACCTTCCGAATTCCATGAAATCCTATCCCATTTTAAGCATTTGTTGGGTTTAAATGACCGCGTTGTATATGCCTTGGGCGATTATGTGTACGATCGCTTCGGATTTAAGGTCCACGAATTTTCGTCCACCCATTTTGTGGCGAACAATACGGTGAGGGGACTTTTATTGCACGACGAAGAAGACCGACTGGCCCCATTTCACGCCTCAGAACAGGTGCACGCCCACTGGAAAGGCAGTCAACTCATCCGTACCAAAGGCCTAGGGCACTCGTTGCACCAAGAGCACATCAACGAAAAAATCGTAGCGTTCCTGGATTCCTAGGAAAGGCGTTTATGAAACCGAACAATGCCCGCTACCCGCTATTGCGACCATGAGGTAGGTTGTCGGTCCCAGCGATGCTTTTTCAATTCCCGATAGAGTCCGTTTGAAAGTCCCTTGCCATCACTGACCGCCGTGTTGGCCTTTACGTGGTTGGCCTTCCGCATTCCGGGAATCATCGTGCCTATGGTTTGGTGCATCGTGATAAACCGCAGGGCCATTTCGGGCATGGTCATCCCCTCGGGCACCAGTGGCCTTAAGGCATCGGCGTGCTCGACACTGGCCTTCAGGTTTTCTGGGACGAAATACGTACTCCGCCAGTCATTTTCGGGAAAAGTGGTCTCTTTCGTAATCTTTCCGGTCAAAGTACCCTCGTCGAAAGGAACCCGGGCAATGACGGCAATATCCATCTCCTCGCAAAGCGGAAACAATGCGTCTTCGGGCGCTTGGTCAAAAATATTGTAAATGACCTGAACGGCATCAAGCATTCCCGTTTTTAGGGCCTTAATACCGTTTTCGGGCTCCCAACGGTTTACGCTGATGCCCATGGCGGCAATCTTTCCTTCCTTTTTTAAATCTTCTACCACCCGCTGCCATTCCTCGCGGTGCGACCAACCATCGTCCCAAGTGTGGAACTGCATCAGGTCGATGCGCTCCATCCCCAAATTTTTAAGCGTCTTTTCGGTGTATTCGATAATATGATTCACGGGATAGGATTCCTCAAACGCATATTCCGGTTTTGCCGGCCATTCGAAATTCTTAGGGGGAATCTTACTGGCGGTATACAATTTTTGCCCGGGATGCCTTCTCACCAAGTCGCCCAAGAGTTCTTCACTATGCCCTTCGCCGTAACCCCAAGCGGTATCGAAAAAATTAACGCCATTTTCAACGGCGATATCCAATGATCTGGCGGACTGGTCGTCGTCGGACTGCGTCCACCCCGCCATCCCCCACATCCCATATCCTATTTCACTTACTTGCCAACCCGTTCTGCCGAATCTTCTGTATTTCATAAAAGGGCTATTGATTTTTGTTAATGCTGCGTTTCTTGGCTTCCCGCTTGGAATCCATAAAGGTTTTGCGCATTTCTATTGACGTATTGCATTCTGAGGAAACCTATTAAAACTCCCGATACTCCGAATCCAGAAATTTGTTGGCCTCTTCTTCGGCGAATTTGGCGTTGTCGGCATCCCAGTGCAGGGTTTGGTCCGGGAAACGCCCTGCTATAGTGCCCAATAATATCGTTTCCGTCAACCGGGAGGCGTAGGAAAACGGGGCGCTGGTCTCGGCCTGGCCCAAACAGGCATCGACGAACTGGTGGTAGTGTTTTTTTCCTTCCGATTCGTAGTCCCGCACCGGTTCGCCCAATCCGTACTTTTCGACATCGATTTCCTGGTATTCACCATCCACGATGACCTTGGGCAGCAATTGAAAGTGCGGCAAATACAAACGGCCTTTTTCACCGACGAACATCGCGCCTTGATCGTGCAGTATCTCGCCCCCGGGAAGCATCAGATCGTGCCTCTGTTTGTCAGCACCGGGGCCGTCGTACCATACCCATTTCAAGGTATCGGCGGTATACTTGGTGCCCGGAAATTCATAGGTAACCGTATTCATTTCGGGATAACCGAAGCCGTTCGGTTTTCTACAGTTGGTGGTAATTGTTTTGGGAACGTCCAATTCGAGGGCATTGTACGGCGTATCGAAAATATGCACGCCCATATCGCCCAGGGTCCCGCACCCGTAGTCGACCAGTTTTCTCCAGTTTCCGGGGTGGTAGAAGCCTTCTTTGTAAGGCCTTTTGGCCGATGTGCCCAACCAAAGGTTCCAATCCAAGTTTTCGGGTACGGGATCGCTTCCCTCGGGTTCAGGGCCGTTATAGCCCCAATTTTTGGGCGACCATGCCCTTACCGTGTGCACTTTGCCGATAATGCCGTCCTGTATCATCAAGGTCGCCAGTTTGTAATCGTAAAAGGAATGTACCTGAATGCCCATCTGTGTCACCAAATCCTTTTCGGCCGCCATTTTTTTCATCGCCCGCGCCTCGGTCACGTGATGGGTCAAGGGTTTTTGACAATACACGGGCTTGTCCATCTCCATGGCCATCATCGAGGCCGGGGCATGGGTATGGTCGGGCGTGGAAACGATGACCGCATCGATCTTTTTGCCCATTTTTTTGAAAAGTTCCCGATAATCGGAAAATGTTTTTGCCTCGGGATGCCATTTTTGGGCTGTTGCCAGATTATTGGCATCGACATCGCATAAGGCGACCACCTCGACCGAAGGATGCGACGCAATCGCCTTTAGGTCTTCCTGACCCATAACACCGACCCCGATATGCGCCGTTCTTAAACGTTTCCCTTGGGATGCCCTACTGCCCGATAAGGCCCAGACTCCCGATGGGATGAAAGCCATTGAGGATACCGCTGCCGCACCTTTTAAAAATTCCCTTTTGTTCATTGTTGCATAGTTTGGATTATACTTTATTCCTGACACTCTTTTTGACCTGAATAGGATGAAAGGTCTGTAAATGAAGACAAGCCTTATAGCCGTTTTATCTTGATATTCCTTAGCCAAAGTGGACTGTCATGATCCTGGAACCCGATGTAGCCGGACTTAAAGGTGCCGTATTTGGGATGGTCCTTCCATTTGCCTTCACGCTTCCGCTTTTCCCAATCGTCGGACCAGGGGTCGAAAGATACTATCATTTTTCCGTTGAGCCAATGTTCTACCTTTTCCGGGGTGAAAATGACCCGGGATGTATTCCATTCCCCCGCAGGTTTCGCCGTTTTTTGGTTCTTGTCGGGAGGATACATGGCATAGTCCGCTCCCGTTTTTTGCCAATCCTCCAATTCGGCATTGTTGATTTCTTCCCATTTGAAATCGTCGAGCATCTGGTATTCGGGGGAGACTTCCGGCATGCCCCAATCACCCTCTTTAATATGATACAACATTCCGCTATTGCCTCCTTGGGGGATTTTCCATTCCCAATACAGTTCAAAATTGTCAAATTCCTCCGCGGCATAGATGATGTCCTTACCCCCTTTACGGTTGGCCTCGGTACGTTTTTCGGTGTCGAAGGTCAGAATGCTATCCTCGATGACCCATTGGGGCGGGAGATCCTCGCCGTTGTAGGCACGCCATCCTTCTAAAGAGCTGCCGTCGAAGAGATAGGACCAATCGTTGGCTTCCGCTTTGGTTTCCTTGACTATGGGTGTTGCTTTTTCTTCATCCTTTTTTTCGGTTTTGCAGGAAGAAAACACCATTAAAAATAGAAGGGGTACAAAAAGATATTTCATATATCTCGATTGTTTGGGGGTTGTGCGCAGGGCCAAGGCATCATTTACCACAAAAATAAGGATTTGGAATGTTGTAATGGGGTTTTAGGAATCAAGATTAGGGCAATATACACGAAAAAAAGGTTTGGTACGTTGTAATATCATAAAATACTTGCGTATACGCGGTAATTGAAGCCGCTACCGTTATAAAACCCACACCGATGAAAAAGATGCTATTGATTCTCTCGATGGCCTGCTCGATGGTGGCCATGGCCAGTTGCACCACCGATGATAGCAACGATATCGAAATCCTAAAACCGGGGGATACCACTATTGTAGGCAGATCATCCGTGACGATGCCGCTCCCGTGCCAGCAAGGTATTCCTTAACAACATCGCAATGGTCATGGGCCCCACCCCACCGGGAACCGGGGTGATAAATGATGCTTTTTGGCTCACGTTCTCGAAATCGACGTCGCCGGTCAGGTAATACCCGCGCTTCTGGGTCTCGTCGGGCATCCGGGTGATGCCCACGTCGATGATCACCGCACCCTCTTTGACCATATCGGCCTTTAGAAAATGGGGGACGCCCAGGGCAGAAACGATAATATCGGCCTGTAGGGTCAGTTCTTTCATATTTTTTGTACGGCTATGGGCGAGGGTAACCGTACAGTTCGCCGCTTCTCTCTTTTGGCTCATCAGAATGCTCATCGGCCGTCCGACGATATGGCTTCTGCCGATAACAACGGCATGCTTACCCTCGGTATCGACTTGATATCGCCGTAGTAGCTCCATAATGCCGGAGGGGGTTGCGGAGATAAAGGATTCCATATCCAAGGCCATTTTCCCGAAATTGACGGGGTGGAAGCCGTCGACATCCTTATCGGGGTCCACGGCCATCAAGACCTTTTGTTCGTCGATATGTTTGGGCAGGGGCAGTTGCACAATATAACCGTCGATCCCGGCATCCTCGTTCAAGTGCCTTACTTTCAGCAATAGTTCCTCCTCGGTCGTTTCCTCTGGCA
>DASSWC010000121.1:0-3440 GCA_035705395.1 Pricia sp.
GGGCCTTGACGTCTTTTTTTGATTTGTCCCCCACAAATACTTTGATGATTGAATTTAAAAAATCCATGGTGTGCAATTTATTGTTGAACCGCCATTTGTTGTAATTTTGACGGTGAAGTGTTTAATTTTAGAACAGTACGTTGCGGTACAAGCGGCACCGAATTCGTACCTTTTCGAGGTAACAAAAGGCATTCCGCGAATGGGTTTGTGCGGGATAATCTTTATTTTCCTGTCAAAATTACATAAAAAAAAAGCCTCCATAGCGGCTTTTTGGTTCTTATTCGTAGAATTGAATCGGGGATTCAGGTTTAGGATAGAAAAGGATAAGCTTCGGTAGCACCTCCGTTTCGAATGCTATTCCCTTCGTTTCGAACCCGATCATGTATTCGTCTGGTATCGCAATTTAGTATACGGCAATTTCCAAAGGATTATAAAGCCCCCGCCCGTCAAAATGCTGCGTGCTGTAAGGGCCTTGGCTAATACTCGTCCTCGTTCCAGAGATAATCCTCCTCGGTGGGGTAATCCGGCCAGATTTCCTCTATGGATTCGTAAATCTCGCCACCTTCCTCCTCCATGGATTGTAGGTTTTCGACCACCTCCAGTGGCGCACCGGTGCGGATGGAATAATCGATCAATTCGTCCTTTGTCGCGGGCCATGGCGCATCACTTAAATACGATGCCAGTTCTAATGTCCAATACATGCTAATGGTATGATTTTAAATTTTTTGCAAAAATAATTTTTAATAACACATGGGCAAGCAAATTTGCCATTATCTGTTACAATTTTCCAATTTAATAATTCGATAACGAAGAAATAGCGAATTTATTGGGGAATGCCAAAGTTAGCGGTGATATTTTGCGATTCCGGTTCCCTTCAACCTTCTTTTCCCGGCACCCACTTAATTTCCTCTACATGTACATCCTGCGACAACTTTCGTGCCAGTACGAAGAGGTAGTCCGAAAGGCGGTTGAGATATGACAGTACGCGGTTGTCGAAAGGCGCATTTTCGTGAAGTAGGGTACACATGCGTTCTGCCCGGCGGCAAACGGTGCGGGCGATATGACAGTATGACACACTGGTATGGCCACCGGGAAGTATAAAATGGGTCATTGGCGCTAATGTGGCTTCCATACCATCGATTTCCTTTTCCAGGATTTCGATATCCGATTGTAATATTTCGGGAATTTTTGGGCGTTGCTTCCCATTTTTTCGCATGCTTTTCTCTGGATCGGTCGCCAGAATGGCCCCGATGGTGAACAGATTTTTCTGGGTACGGGTCAATATTTCCCGAAGAGGGGCATCAATGTCCTGATCGCGGATCAGGCCCAGCCAGCAATTCAGCTCGTCGATGCTGCCGTAGCTTTCGATACGGATGTGGTACTTTGGTACCCGTTTGCCACCGATCAATCCGGTAGTACCGTCGTCACCGGTCTTGGTATATATTTTCATGCTTATTCTTTTTCCTTGTCACCGCGCCGCTTGTAGCCTTCCATAAACTTCTGGTCCTTACGGCGGTTCGAGCGTCTTTTGTTATAAAACGTAATAAAAAGGTATACTACAAAAAGTATCCCCAGCACGGTAAAAATCGTATAGTCGTCCATCATTTTCTTTTACTGTAAGATACGAAATCAAATCCGAATCTTGAAATGTTCCCGGGCCTGTTCCCTCCTGAAAAACACGGCACCGCAATGGAACAGGTTTACTGTAACGGTAACTTTTGGGTCGTTCTTGATTTTTTTCCAAAGGGATAAAAGGGTCGCGTTGCCGTGGATGGCATCGACCAGCAGCAGGGTATCGTTATGGACCAGATTTTCTTTGGATGCCCTATCCAATATAGTTTTGGCTTGGGATGGATGGGCAAATAGAATGTCGAACGGTCCGTTTTGGCCTTGGCTGTAAAGCGGTCCGGTTGCGCGGGACGGAAATCCGCCTTCGGGGGATGGGAGTTCCGTTTTGAGGGTTGATAAATCGGTGTGAACGCCTGTAAATTCAGTGTGAACGCTCGGAAATTCAGCCTGTAATTTTGCCTGGAGGTTTTCGCTGCCCGCCGGAAGCCCTATTCGCTTGGCCCCGAAATAGGCAACACTCTTAAACAGGATGTTATGGGATTTCCCACGACAGTATTCCCGTTTGGCGTACAAGCATTTGGTAGCATACCCATAGATAAAAGGGGAGTGTACGCCGTGATGGTTCGTAGCGGTGAGCAGGAATTTTAGTCGGGTCAGGGGATTTTGCAAAAGAGTCAGGTTAAAAATAGTGAACTGCCTTATAGTTTTTATTGGCGAAATTGGCGAATCGGACTACATACCTGTATCGGTTAGCCTTTAGCCCTCGCTAATTGCGGCCAATTCGAACCACCGCTCGGTCTTGGCGTCGATGCTGGCATCAAGTTCGCCCAGTTCGATGGACAGTTCGCTGATTTCCTGACCGGTGAGCGTGCCGTCGGCAAAGCGGTTCTGTAGCTCCACTTTCTTTTTTTCCAGTTTTTTGATTTCCTTTTCCAGGTTTCGGTATTCCTTTTTCTCGAGGTACGTCAGGGTGTTTTTATCAGGGTTCGCGCTGTCTTTACCGTCGCCGGTGGCATCGGTAGGAGAAGCTTTGCCATTTTCCATATCATTTTTGCGTTCCGCCTTTTCCTCACGTTGTTCGATTACCTTGCTGTCCTCATAGGCACGGTAGTCGGAATAGTTGCCGGGGAAATCCTCTACCACCGCATCCCCGCGAAAAACGAACAAATGGTCCACGATCTTGTCCATAAAATAGCGGTCGTGAGAGACGACGACAAGACATCCGGGAAAATCCAACAGAAAGCTTTCCAGCACGTTCAGGGTTACGATATCGAGGTCGTTGGTGGGCTCGTCCAAAATCAGAAAATTGGGATTTTGTATGAGAACCGTGCACAGATACAGCCGCTTGCGCTCGCCACCGCTTAGTTTGTCCACAAAATCGTACTGTTTCTTACGGTCGAACAGAAAGCGTTCCAACAGCTGTTGGGCGGAGATCTGGCGTCCCTTTTTCAAGGGGATATAATCCCCAAAATCCCGAATGACCTCGATGACCTTTTGGCCGGGCTTAATGTGGATACCCGCTTGTGTGTAGTATCCGAATTGGATGGTTTCGCCCACCACGACCTTGCCGGCATCGGGACTTTCCGCGCCCGTAACGATGTTCAGGAAAGTGGACTTTCCCGTGCCGTTCTTGCCGATGATGCCGATACGCTCGCCCCGGGTAAAAGTGTACTCGAATTGGTCCAAAATCGGTTTTCCGGGATAGGATTTCGATATTTTGAGCAGCTCCAAAATCTTGCTGCCCATGCGTTCCATATTAATTTCCAGCTGCACCTCATGTTCATTCCGACGTTGGCCGGCCTTATCCTTGATCGTCTGGAAATCGTCGATACGGGATTTTGATTTCGTGGTACGCGCCTTGGGCTGTTTGC
>DASSWC010000122.1:0-10785 GCA_035705395.1 Pricia sp.
GTGCAGGTATTGGTGGACAAAAGAACCCTACGTACCCAGATTTCGGACTTGAAAGGCAACATCATCAACGAAGACGAACTGGGCTTTCATTGGGAAGAAAACTATGAATACGGTGGCAACACTGTCAAAATGGGAAAAATCACCCAAAATTCCGAAAGCTACTACGGTATGGGCGATAAGGCCACCCACAGCAATTTAAAGGGAAAACGGGTCAGCAACTGGGTTACCGACCAGTATGCCTACGCAAAGGACCAAGATCCCCTGTATAAGGCCATCCCTTTTTACATTGGCCTTCATAGCGGACAGGCCTACGGCATCTTTTTCGACAACAGCTTCAGGACGCATTTCGATTTCGCCTATGAAAGGCGCACTACCACCAGTTTTTGGGCCGATGGAGGCGAAATGAATTACTACTTCTTTTACGGCCCGGAAATATACAAGGTGGTGCGGGCCTATACCAACCTGACGGGCGCCCCCGAGCTGCCCCCGCTCTGGGCCTTGGGATACCACCAATCGAAATGGAGCTATTTTCCGGAAAGCCAGGTAAAGGAACTCGCACAAAAGTTCAGGGACGAAAAAATACCCTGTGACGCCATTTACCTCGATATCGATTATATGGATGGGTTCCGTTGTTTTACCTGGGACAAGACCCGATTTCCCGATCCGAAACGCATGATCGGAGAACTGGAGGAAGAAGGATTCAAGACCGTGGTAATGATCGATCCGGGCATCAAAATCGATAAAGAGTATTGGGTGTATCGGGAAGCCATGGAAAAGGATTACTTCTGCACGCGGGCCGACGGACCCAATATGAAGGGAAAGGTATGGCCCGGAGAATGTAATTTTCCCGATTTCACCAATCCCGAAGTCCGTGCCTGGTGGGCGGACCTGTATAAGGAATTTATGGTCGAAATCGGCGTACATGCGGTATGGAACGATATGAACGAGCCGGCCGTCATGGAAGTACCGACCAAGACCGCTCCCCTAGATACCCGCCACGATTACGACGGCCACCGTTGTAGCCATCGAAAGGCCCACAACGTCTACGGCATGCAAATGGTCCGGGCCACCTACGAAGGGGTCAAAAAATACGTCTATCCCAAAAGACCTTTGGTCATCACCCGCGCGGCCTATGCCGGTACCCAGCGTTTTTCATCGACCTGGACCGGCGATAACGTCGCCACCTGGGAGCACCTCTGGATCGCCAACGTACAAATGCAGCGTATGTGCATGAGCGGATACTCCTTTTGCGGTTCCGATATCGGCGGGTTTGCCGAACAGCCCAGTGGGGAACTCTTTGCCCGATGGATTCAGCTCGGGGCATTCCATCCCTTCTTTAGGGCGCATTCCAGTGGGGATCATGGGGATCAGGAACCGTGGTCCTTCGGCAACGAGATCACCGACATCGTACGCAAATTTATAGAGCTGCGCTATCAATTGCTTCCCTATATCTATACCATGTTCTGGCGATACACCCGAGAGGGCAAACCCATGCTGCAGCCTATCGTTTGTTTTGACCAGGAGGATACCCAAACCCATTTCAGGACGGATGAGTTTATTTTCGGTGAGCAGATCCTGGTCTGCCCCATCCAGGAACCCAATGCCAAAGGCCGCCGCATGTATATCCCCCGTGGAGATTGGTACAATTATTGGAACGATGAGGTGGTAGCGGGCGGAAAGGAAAAATGGGTGGCCGCCGATATCGATAAAATTCCCCTGTTTATAAAGGCAGGGGCGATCATCCCAAAATATCCTGTGCAACAATATGTCGGCGAAAAAGAGATCAAGGAATTGATTTTGGACGTATATTATATAAATGGGGAAGAGAATACCACGGTCTATGAAGATGGCGAAGACGGATATGCCTATGAAAACGGTAAGTACAGCCTGAGGAATTTTAAGCTGTTGGGCAAGGAAAACGACCTGATCATACAGCAGTTCAAAGACGGTAGTTTCAAAACCGGTTATGATACCTTCAAGATACAGTTGCACGGCCTCCCCTTCAAAATCACCAGGGTAGAGGTCGACAATGGGGAAGTAGATTTAAAGGATATCAAACTCAACGGAAACAACAGTATTGAAGTGGGCAAGGATTTTACACAATTGTACATTTCGGGAAAATAAAGAACACAAAATACGAAACGTGATGAAAAAAGTAATTCTAATCCTAATGCTATTTATAGGGGTAGCGGCCTGCAAGACCAATCCCTTTACCGGAAAGAAAACCTTGAATTTTTACGGGAACAGTCAGATTTTCCCGATGGCTTTTGCCCAATACGATGAATTTTTGAATGAACACAAGGTTATCGAAAACACCCCTGAGGCCAAAATGATCACGAAGGTTGGGCAGCGCATATCGTCCGCTGCGGAACGTTGGCTTTCCGCCAATGGATACCAGGGGTATTTAAAGGACTATAAATGGGAATATAACCTGGTCAAGGACGAGACCGTTAACGCCTGGTGCATGCCCGGCGGCAAGATTGTGTTCTACACCGGTATTCTGCCCATTTGCGACGGGGAAACCGGTGTCGCGGTGGTCATGGGCCACGAGGTGGCACATGCCCTGGCCGATCACGGGGCCCAGCGCATGAGTGCGGGTACTTTACAGCAATTGGGTGCCGTGGTGGGGAATGTCGCCATTCAGGACCCGCAAAAACGAAACATCTTTAATCAGGCCTACGGTATTGGATCGACCGTTGGTGTTATGCTCCCCTTCAGCAGAAGCCACGAGACCGAGGCCGACCGAATCGGGCTACAGATTATGGCCATCGCAGGTTACGATCCGGCAGAGGCTGCCGAACTCTGGAAAAGGATGAAAGCAGCGAGCGGTGGACAGGCGCCGCCGGAGTTTCTAAGTACCCACCCATCGAACGACACCCGTATCAATAATTTGACCGAATGGGCCCCCTTGGCCAAAAAGGAGGCGAAAAAGTTTGGGGTAACCTCGTTTGAGTAGTCGTATGACCGACCGAACACCGGCCAATGCCCGATTACTTAGCGACGATGGATTACTAAACGACGACCGGCGATCCACCGGCGACAGACTACCGGAAAAAGGAAGCAAAAAATTGTTAAACGCCTGGGCGTTCTACGATTGGGCGAACTCCGTCTACAGCCTTGTGATTTCCTCGGCGGTATTCCCCATTTTTTACGGGGCGATTACTTTGGTAAAGGATAAAAACGGTAAGGTGCTCGATGACACGGTCCGTTTTTTGGGCACCGACTTCAACAACGACACTCTGATCAGCTATGTCACCGCTGCCGCCTTTTTAGTCGTCTCGTTCCTTAGTCCCTTTTTAAGCGGAATCGCCGATTATGTAGGCAACAAAAAAGCCTTTTTAAAGTTTTTCTGTTATTTGGGAGCGATCTCCTGCATCGGACTCTACTGGTTCAATCTCGAACATCTGTGGTTCGGACTGCTATGCTACTTCACCGCCTTGATCGGCTTCTGGTCGAGCTTGGTATTCTATAATTCTTACCTGCCCGACATCGCCTTTCCCGAACAGCAGGACGCTATTAGTGCCAAAGGCTACTCGCTCGGCTATATGGGAAGTGTACTGCTGCTCGTTATCTGCCTCGCGATGATATTGAAGTTCGAAGCTTTTGGATTCGGAAACGCGTCCACCCCTACCCGCCTGTCCTTCGTCCTTACGGGACTTTGGTGGATCGGTTTCAGCCAGTATACCTATTACCACCTGCCCAAAGGCAACAAAAAGGAAACCCTTACCAAAAACGTGTTGTTCAACGGTTTTAAGGAACTGAAACAAATCTGGAAGAAAATTAAGACCAACTTGCCCCTTAAAAGATATCTGGGCGCCTTTTTCGTATACAGTATGGCTGTGCAGACCATCATGCTCATCGCTACCTACTTCGGTATCGAAGAACTGGATTGGGGCGACACCGATTCCACTACCGGCTTGATCGTAAGTATCCTTCTCATACAGATAGTAGCCATTCTGGGAGCCTATGTCACCTCACAATGTTCCGCCCGTTTCGGCAATATCCGCACCTTAATCGCCTTGAACCTGATCTGGATCGCCATCTGCATCTTCGCCTACACCATCGTTACCCCCTTGGAATTCTATTTTACCGCTGGGTTTGTTGGGTTGGTCATGGGGGGCACACAAGCGCTCTCGCGGTCGACCTATTCCAAACTATTGCCCGAAAACGCCGTCGATACCACTTCGTACTTTAGTTTTTACGACGTCTCGGAAAAAATCGGAATCGTAATCGGAATGCTGAGTTACGGCTTCGTGGCCCAGGTTACGGGCAGTATTCGCTATTCCATAATCTTTTTGGGATTGTTCTTTCTGATCGGGATGCTTTTGTTAACACGTGTGGACCGTGTATAAAAAATAATCCAACATCTTTAGGGAAGAAAACTGCGTATTGCCAGATCATAACTTTGCAATCCGAATCCCAAAATTACCCCTTTGGCATGGGGGGAAATGTAGGAATCATGACGAAATGCCTCGCGTTTATGGGTATTGGAAATATGCACTTCTACCACAGGGGTCTCCACGGCCTTTACCGCATCCCCGATTCCCACGGAAGTATGGGTGTATGCGGCGGCATTAAGTACGATACCGTCGTATGAAAACCCGACATCCTGGATCTTGCCGATCAATTCGCCCTCGATATTCGATTGAAACCACTCCAGTTGAACGGACCCGAATTTGGACTTTAGGTCGGCAAAATAATCTTCGAAAGTTTGATCGCCGTAAATCCCAGGCTCCCTTTTGCCCAAGAGATTGAGGTTAGGACCGTTGATAATCAGTATTTTCATGGTATAAAAATATAGCTTTACGGATGTGCCCACAGCAGCCTTTCGAAAAAATTTCTATCCGTGTATCCGAGATTTACTCGCGGGGTCGGATTACTTCGGGTCGGGTCAAAAGAAATAACAAGCTCCTAACGAAATGACACCGTTTCTCAAATCGACATCATCGATAACCCGTGAAAGGCCCGGACCAAATCGTAACTGAAAATAAAAAGTATCGTTCAAACGATACCCCCCTCCAAAATTCAATCCAACATGAACCGTATTGATATCTACACCGCCCAGGTCCTCGTTATTATCGGCAATCAGAAAGCCGAGTTGGGGACCGAATTCCACCGCAATTGCGTCGGTAATGTGATATTTGCCCATCAAGGGCAGGTGAATATAGGTGAGGTTCAGGTTTTCGGGACCGGTATCTGCACCCTGAAAGGAAAGAAGAATTTCGGGCTGTAGATAAAAATTGTCAAAAAATGCCGGTATCTCCGCCAAACCGCCGATGTAGGCTCCCAGCTTTGGGCTAATATCGACAAAATCACTTCCCAAAAATGTGGAAACGTCAAGCCCCGCTTTAGCGCCGAACCGAAGCGCCTCGATACCATCCGAACCACTTGTACCTTGAAATACCTGGGCATTTGAACCTGCCACACCGAAAAAGAGCGTTACAACGGATACAAAAATTTTGAATCCCATACTAATCGTTATTTTGATTGGTTTTAGGTCAAAGATAAAAAACTTTGGCATGCCCGGTGAAAAGCACGGTAAAATAGCTGGAATCCCATCCCGACTTTTTTATTTTGACCTAACTTTGCCCCATGAACTGGCAACAGGCGCTTGAAGACTATCGGCATTATCTGAATATCGAAAGGGGTCTCTCCACCAATACCCAACGGAACTATGAACGCGACGTTCAAAAACTCATGGCCTTTTTAGAGACTAATGATGTAAACGAGGGCCCACTTCGCATCACCCAAGAAACACTGCAACAGTTTATTTATGAAGTGGCCAAGACCATGAATCCCCGGTCGCAGGCCCGCATTATTTCCGGATTGAAAAGTTTTTTCAACTACCTGATATTCGAGGAGTACCGAAAGGGCAATCCCCTTGACCTTATCGAATTTCCCAAAATCGGCCGTAAACTGCCCGACACCCTATCGGAAGACGAAATCGACGCGTTAATCGGGGCCATCGATCTTTCGCATCCTCAGGGCGAACGCAACCGGGCCATGCTCGAGACGCTTTACGGATGTGGATTACGGGTGTCGGAACTGGTCGACCTCAAAATTTCGGACCTTTTTTTTGAGGAGGATTTCATCAAGGTCACCGGCAAGGGCGACAAACAGCGCTTTGTGCCCATAGGACCAATCAACCAAAGATACATCGCTATATATCGCGAGGAAATACGCGTGCACCAAGAAATCAAAAAAGGCTTCGAAGACATCCTTTTTCTCAATCGCAGGGGCAAACAGCTTACCCGTGCCATGCTCTTTACTATCGTCAAGCGGTTGGCACACAAAATTGGCCTGAAAAAAAATATCAGTCCCCATACCTTCCGACATTCCTTCGCTACACATTTACTTCAGAACGGGGCCGACCTTAGGGCCATACAGCAGATGTTGGGCCATGAAAGCATTACCACTACCGAGGTCTACGTGCATTTGGATCGCAGCGACCTTACCCGAACGATCAATGAATTCCATCCAAGGCGATTTTGAAAAGGTGATTTTAACAAACTTATTGGTATATTTGATTTTGTTTACCTAAATAAAAGTTATGAGCTCGGATTATACAAAAATCTACACCGGAAACCCGTTTATTACCCAACGCATCGTTACGGAACTTCAAGAGATGGGGGTCGAACCTATTGTCAAGGACGAATCCGAATCGGCGCACCTGGCCGGTTTTGCCGCCAACGTCGATGGCGACCGTGAAATACACGTCAACAATGATGAGGTCGACAGGGCCATGGCCGTGGTGAAACGCGTGCTGGCGGATCAAAAGGAATAAACCAAAAACCCGTACCTAAATCTTCAACAACCATAGGTCCGATTCCGGTGCCTGACATCTAAACCCGACTTCATACCCTAACATTCCATCCATGAAATCAAGTTTCAAAACGAGAACCCTTATTCCCTTTGCATTGATGGCCGTTCTTTTGGCCGCTTGTGATACCACCCCTAAAAAACCTAAGGAAACCCCTTTGGTCATTGAGGTGGATTCCCTTACCGAAGTGAAAAGGGCCCGGGAAGCCCGCCAGAACATCAGCCCAAAAATCGCGGAGGGCCTCGAGATCAGTCTGTGGGCGTCGGACTCGTTGGCACCGGACCCCATTGCGATGTCCATAGACGACCAAGGTAGGGTCTACCTGACCCGTACCAATCGGCAAAAAAACTCCGAATTCGATATCCGGGGACACCAAGATTGGATGACTCCGTCCATTTCGCTGCGGTCCGTAGAAGATAGGCGGGAGTTTTTGCACACCACTTTTGCGCCAGAAAAAAGTGCCGAAAACGAATGGCTGTCGGACCTAAACGATGACGGTTCACACGATTGGAAGGATCTGGCCGTTGAAAAAGAGGAGGTCTGGATGCTGGAAGATAGCAACGATAACGGAATCGCCGATCGATCGACCCGTATTCTCGAGGATTTTAACGAGGAAATCACCGACGTGGCGGGCGCCCTTCTAGTCCGTGACGATGACGTATTCGTAGGCGCGGGTCCAGATATGTGGCGGTTAAGGGACACCAACGATGATTTGGTACTAGACGAAAAGACGTCCATTTCCCATGGCTATGCGGTTCATATCGGCTTTGGCGGCCACGGAATGTCCGGTGCCATTGAGGGGCCGGACGGAAAAATCTACTGGGGCATTGGTGATATCGGGGCAAACATCACCGACCAAGAGGGTCAAGAACATGTGTATCCCAACCAAGGGATTATCGTTCGCAGCAATCCCGATGGCAGTGATTTCGAGGTTTTTGCCCATGGCCTCCGCAATACCCATGAATTTGTTTTCGATGCGTACGGAAACATTATTTCATCGGACAATGATGGGGATCACGCCGGGGAGAGCGAGCGTTTGGTCCATATCGTGGAAGGCTCCGACGCCGGATGGCGCGCCAATTGGCAGTACGGCAAATACACCGACCCCAAAAATAACGGCTACAATGTTTGGATGGACGAAAAACTGTACGTTCCCCGATGGGATGGGCAGGCCGCTTACATCATCCCGCCCATCCAGAATTTCCATAACGGTCCGACCGGGATGCAGTACAACCCCGGTACCGCCCTGGGCAAAGCATGGCAGGACAAGTTCTTTTTGGTGGAATTCGTAGGCAATCCCGATCGGTCCCACATCTGGGCCTTTGACCTAAAACCCAAGGGCGCTTCCTTTGAGCTGGAGTCCGACCAAAGCATTTTAAGCGGTGTTCTGCCCACCGGCATCAAATTCGGTCCCGATGGCGCGTTGTACGTCGCGGATTGGATAAATGGATGGGGCACCAAAAACTACGGCCGTGTCTGGAAACTGGACGTGGTCCCGACCGAAAACGACCTCGAAAAACAGCGGGTGGAAACCCAGCGTCTGATGACATTGGATTACGAAAACGCGTCCACCGAAAAATTGGTGGAGTTGCTTGCCTACCCTGATATGCGCATCCGCCAAAAAGCACAGTTTGGCTTGGTTGACAGCGGTTCGGGAGCGGATGCGTTCAAAAAAGTTCTGGCGAATGCACAAACCGCGAACGCTCAAAAAACAAACGACCTGGATCGGTTCGCCCGCATACATGCTATCTGGGGTATCGGCCAGCTTGCCGCCAAGAATTTGGACAAGGCCGAACCGCTCACGGAACTCCTTTCCGACCCAGATCCCGAGATCATAGCCCAGGCGGTAAAAGTGCTGGGCGACGTGGAATATGTGGAGGTCGGGCCGGAATTAATTCCCCTGTTGCAACATGACAATGCCCGGGTTAAATTCTTTGCGGCACAGGCCTTGGGCCGGATCAAGCAGGAAACGGCGGTTCAGCCCCTGCTCGATATGATAGCCGCCAACGACGATAAAGATCTTTATCTGCGCCATGCCGCAGTACTTGCCCTTTCGCGAATTGGAAAAAAGGAACCCATCGTCGCCTTGGCGGACAATCCCGATCGCAGCCTTCGAATTGCGGCGGTGCTGGTCCTGCGAAAATGGCAGGATCCGCAAGTCGCCAAGTTTCTGCATGATGAGGATGAATACATTGTCACCGCGGCCGCAAGGGCCATAAACGACGATAGTTCCATCGAAAAAGCCCTACCTGAATTGGCAAAAGTGCTTACGGTGGAGAAGTTCAGTTCCCAGCCTCTGTTACGCCGCGGTATCAATGCGGCTCTGCGTACCGGTAGCGATGAGGCCCTTGCAAACCTGATTGCCTTTGCCAAACGAAAGGGTGTATCCGATACCCTCAGGGCTGAGGCCTTGGCGGCTATTGGCACTTGGGCGGAGCCCTCGGTACTAGATCGGGTCGATGGACGGTATCGCGGGGAAATACACCGAGATCCCGATGCGGTAAAGGAAAAAATCAAAAATGATATCCCCCAATTTTTGGAGGATAGCAATCCCCAAATCCAAATCGGCATCACGGAAGCGATGGCCCATCTCGGCATCGATTCCCATAATGCCGCGTTGTTCCGAATGCTGAGGTCGAACCGATCACCCGATGTGCGATCGGCGGTCTTAAAGGCTTTGGGCGAATTACAATTCGATGATATCGAACGGGCCGTTGCATTAGGAATGCAGGATAAGGATGAACAGGTAAGGGCTACTGCCGTGGGGCTGATCCCCCAATTGGATATTTCTAGGGAGAACCTGCCGGCAATCGTAAACCCTATCTTTAGAAACGGATCCGTACCCGAGCAACAAAAGCTGTTGGGTGTCTTAGGGGGACTTCCCTTGGAAAAAAGTGGTGAGGTCCTGGAAAAATTGATCGCCCAGGCAAACGCGGATCAACTGGACGCAAGCATTATTTTGGACTTGACCGAAGCCGTAAAGGCCACGGGTTCGGAGGAGCTAATCGCCCAGCTGGATGCCACCAAGAACAGCGACGATCCCATGGTCGCCTACCAAGAGACTTTACAGGGTGGTAATGCCCGGCAGGGATGGCGGGTGTTCAATAACAATCCAACCGCGCAGTGTACCCGTTGCCATTCCGCTGGCGCATCGGGCGGCACCGTCGGACCTTCGCTGGAAAACATTGGGAATATTCTCACCCGTGAACAGCTGTTGGAATCCCTTGTCGAACCCAGCAAACGCTTGGCGCCCGGTTACGGAAGCGTAACCCTTACCCTAAAGGATGGCCAAAAAGTAAGCGGCATCCTCGAAGAGGAAACGGAGGAAGGCCTAACGCTGCGTACCAGTGCCGCCGAGCCTTTGGAGATCCCCGCCGGACGCATCGAAAAAAGAGAGAATATGCCCTCGGCGATGCCGGCTATGGGAAAATTGATCACCAAGCGGGAGTTGCGGGACCTGATCGAGTATTTGGCAGGGCAAAAGGAGGAGGAAAGTTCGTAGAACTTACTTAAAAAAGCTAGGTGTGCAAGATAGCCGCTTCGGGGTCGCCAATGGCCTCGGGGCTATCGAAAATTTTACAATTCCGCCACATCCCTTTTCGCACGTTCGAACTCCCCCATCATCGCTTCCACGATATCCGCGGCAGGCATGATATTGTGGATCAGGGCACAAACCTGCCCGATTTCCAGTTCCCCTTCTTCCATATCGCCTTCGAACATTCCGCGTTTGGCACGGGCACGGCCCAAAAGCTGTTTCAGCTCCTCGGGGGTCGCTCCTCGGGCATAGGCCTGCTGCACATCATGGTAAAACTTGTTCTTTAACAGACGTACGGGTGCCAGTTCCTTTAGGGTCAGGTGTGTATCGCCTTCCCCGGCCTCCACTACTTTCTGTTTAAAAAGAGGGTGCGAAGAGGCCTCTTCACTCGCTACGAACCTACTGCCCACCTGTACCCCGTCGGCGCCCA
>DASSWC010000123.1:0-10605 GCA_035705395.1 Pricia sp.
CGGATTCGGCCTCGTCTTTGGTGACGCCTTCCTTAACGGCCTTCGGCGCGCTGTCTACGATTTCCTTGGCATCTTTCAATCCAAGTCCGGTCAATTCCTTGACCAATTTGACCACGGCCAGTTTCGAACCGCCCGCCGCCGTAAGGATAACGTCGAATTCGGTCTGCTCGTCGGCGACCTCACCGGCCTCGCCTCCACCGCCACCGGCGGCTACGGCGACTGCAGCGGCTGCAGGCTCGATACCGTACTCATCTTTTAATATATCGGCCAACTCGTTTACCTCTTTTACGGTCAAGTTTACCAATTGTTCTGCGAAATCTTTTAAATCTGCCATTTTTCTATCGTTTAATCAAATTTGAAAATATACTTATTTAGTGAATTGGTGCACTAGTGTGATAGTGCTTTAGTGTATTCGTGTGCTTATTCTTCCGATCTTTCGGACAAGGTTTTCAGGATACCTGCCAATTTACCGCCACTGGCCTTCAGCCCGGAGATAACATTTTTGGCGGGGGATTGTAACAGCCCGATAATCTCACCGATCATTTCGTCTTTGGACTTGATCTCGACCAGCCTATCCAGGTTTTCATCACCGATGTAAATCGCTTCCTCCACGAAAGCTCCCTTCAATAGGGGTCGATCCCCTTTCTTCCTAAAATTCTTGATCAGCTTTGCCGGGGCGTTACCGACTTCCGAAAACATCAATGAGGTGCTGCCTTTCAACACTTCGGGAAGTTCACCGAACTCCTTGTCGGAAGCGTCCATCGCTTTCGAGAGCAGGGTGTTCTTGACGACCGAAAGTTTCACGTTGGCCTTGAAGCACGCTCTTCTCAAATTGGAAGTCTGAATCGCGTCGAGTCCCGATATATCTGCCAAATAAATGGTGGGACTATCGGCCAGACGCGCGGTCAGGTCCTTTATTTCGATTGCTTTTTCTTCTTTTGTCATACTGTTGATTTTGAACCCCAGTCCGTTACACCGTTTTTGGGTCTAGTTGAACACTCGGGCTCATGGTACTTGACATAAAGACACTCTTCATGTAAATTCCCTTGGCCGCTGCGGGCTTCATCTTTATCAAGGTATCCAAAAGCTCCTTGGCGTTATCCGCTATTTTATCGGCGGAAAAAGAAGCCTTCGCCACTGCCGCATGGACAATGCCCGTTTTGTCTACCTTAAAATCGATTTTACCGGCCTTTACATCCGATACGGCTTTCGCGACATCCATGGTCACCGTTCCCGTTTTCGGGTTGGGCATCAGTCCACGGGGACCCAAAATACGTCCCAAGGGACCGAGTTTTCCCATCACGCTGGGCATGGTGATAATAACATCAACATCTGTCCAACCGCCTTTGATCTTCTCCAAATATTCGTCCAATCCCACAAAATCGGCTCCGGCCTCGGTGGCCTCCGCTTCCTTGTCGGGTGTTACGAGGGCGAGGACCTTTACATCCTTGCCCGTACCGTGCGGCAGGGTTACCACCCCACGGACCATTTGGTTGGCCTTTCTGGGATCCACTCCCAAACGCACCGCCAAATCGACAGTGGCATCGAAATTGGTATTGGTGATTTCCTTTACCAATGCCGCCCCCTCATCGATGGAATACAACTTATCCCTATCGACCTTGGCACGCGCCTCTTTTTGCTTTTTCGTTAATTTTGCCATTTAAAATTGCTTTATAAGATTTTTAAAAAGGGCGCTTACCGGACACTTTCATGCCCATGGATCTTGCCGTACCGGCGACCATGCTCATGGCCGATTCTACGGTAAAGGCGTTCAGGTCGACCATCTTGTCCTCGGCGATCGCCTTGATCTGGTCCCAACTCACCTTCCCCAATTTAACCCGGTTCGGTTCACCTGATCCCTTCTTGATCTTAGCTGCTTCCATAAGCTGGACTGCCGCCGGCGGAGTCTTGACGATAAAGTCGAAGGACTTATCCTTGTATACCGTAATGACCACTGGCAATATCTTACCCGGTTTGTCCTGCGTTCGCGCATTGAACTGCTTGCAGAACTCCATGATATTGACTCCGGCAGCACCTAAGGCGGGTCCGACCGGTGGCGATGGATTCGCGGCACCTCCCCTAACTTGTAGTTTAACTACTTTACCTATTTCTTTTGCCATTCTTAAAATTTGAATTGAAGCTGTATTAATGGAAGCAACACAACTTTAAATATGTAACATTTACTATACTTTCTCTACTTGCATATAACTAAGCTCCAATGGGGTCTTTCTTCCGAAAATCTTGACCATCACCTCGAGCTTGCGCTTTTCCTCGTTGATCTTTTCGACCGTGCCGTTGAATCCGTTGAAAGGGCCGTCGATAACCTTGACTGTTTCACCATGGTTAAAAGGTATGGCCACGGTATCGGTATTCTCGGCCAACTCGTCGACTTTACCCAGCATCCGGTTTACCTCCGATTTGCGCAAGGGCACGGGATCTCCCCCTTTGGTTTCGCCCAAGAAGCCGATAACATTGGTAATGGAGCGGATAATATGGATCATTTCGCCCCCCAGGTTGGCCTTGATCATAATGTATCCAGGGAAATAGACTTTTTCTTTGTTGATTTTCTTTCCCTTGCGGATCTGTATCACCTTTTCGGTGGGCACCAAAACATCCTCCAAATAATCCCCGAAACCATGCCGTTCGACCTCACTTTCTATATAGCCCTTAATCTTGTTCTCTTGGCCACTGACCGCTCGCACCACATACCATTTCTTATCCAATACTTCTGACATAGCGATCGCTTAATTTAAAATGTTGTCGAAATAGATCTGCACCAATTCGCTAAAGACCGTATCAACGCCCCAGGTCGCCAAGGCGAACAAAATGGAAAAGACGGCGACCACAATCATCAGGTTACTGGCTTCGGCCCTCGAAGGCAGGGTAACATTGTTACGAAGCTCTTCTATGGATTCCTTGAAATATGTGAACATAGCGTTTTAAGATTTTGCACGGGAGGAGAGGCTTCCCTCGGCTACGCCCGGGACAAACTTCTCGTCTTTAGGCACTACTCCTTTGCATTCGCACGGGAGGAGAGGCTCGAACTCCCGACACCTGGTTTTGGAGACCAGTGCTCTACCAACTGAGCTACACCCGTTTGCGTATAATTGCAGTTAAAGGTGTCCCGCTTTAGCCGGACACCCTTTTCCGCAAATTCTGCATCATAAATTATGCGATAATCTTGGTCACCTGACCGGCGCCGACGGTTCTACCGCCTTCACGGATGGCGAAACGCAGACCCACGTTCAATGCGATGGGCTGGATTAAATCGACCGTAATCGTCAGGTTGTCGCCCGGCATTACCATTTCAACTCCCGATGGAAGTGCAATGTTACCGGTTACGTCCGTAGTCCTAACATAGAATTGGGGACGATAGTTGTTGTGGAACGGCGTGTGACGGCCACCTTCTTCCTTTTTGAGGATGTAGACCTCGGCCTCGAACTTGGCGTGCGGGGTAACGGAACCTGGCTTGCAGATTACCATACCTCGGCTGATCTGTGTCTTTTCGATACCTCTCAAAAGAATACCGACATTATCACCTGCCTCGCCCCTGTCCAAAATCTTGCGGAACATCTCTACACCTGTAATCGTTGAGCCCAGTTTTCCGGCACCCATACCGATAATATCAACGGAATCACCGGTATTGGCAACCCCTGTCTCGATTCGGCCAGTGGCCACGGTACCCCGCCCGGTAATCGTAAATACGTCCTCAACGGGCATCAGAAACGGCTTTTCGACATCCCTTTCCGGAATTTCGATCCAGCTATCGACGGCTTCCATCAATTCCAAAACGGTCTTTGTCCATTTCTCTTCCCCGTTCAAAGCACCAAGGGCAGAACCGGAGATAACGGGACCGTTATCGCCGTCATATTCGTAAAAGGAAAGCAACTCGCGCACTTCCATTTCAACCAGTTCCAAAAGCTCTTCATCGTCTACCAAATCCACTTTGTTCATAAAAACAACGATTCTGGGTATACCTACCTGACGTCCTAAAAGGATGTGCTCACGGGTTTGTGGCATTGGACCATCGGTTGCTGCGACCACCAAAATGGCACCGTCCATCTGTGCGGCACCGGTAACCATGTTCTTCACATAATCCGCGTGACCTGGGCAATCGACGTGTGCATAGTGACGGGTTTCGGTAGCGTACTCCACATGTGAGGAGTTGATGGTGATACCCCTTTCCTTTTCCTCGGGCGCGTTGTCGATTTGATCGAAAGCACTAGCCTCCGAATACCCCGCATCTGCCATAACCTTGGTAATTGCTGCGGTCAATGTTGTTTTTCCGTGATCCACGTGTCCAATAGTACCTATATTCAAGTGCGGTTTGGAACGATCGTAACTTTCCTTTGCCATGTTTAACGAATTTTAATCTTAGTTATATATTAGTGTATTAGTGTACAAAAATGCCAATAGTGAGCCAACGATGGGAATTGAACCCATGACCTCTTCCTTACCAAGGAAACGCTCTACCCCTGAGCTACGTCGGCATTGTAAGGTTCAAGCCTACCGTTTGGCAGGTAAGGAGTTTTGAGCGGGAGACCGGGTTCGAACCGGCGACATTCAGCTTGGAAGGCTGACGCTCTACCAACTGAGCTACTCCCGCAAATCTTACAAATTCCAAATCTGTAATTTCAAATCCCAAGCAACGAATTTCAGTTGTCGGAATCAAGACCAAAATTCCAAATACCAATTCCCTCTCCAGAGAATCAAGCCCCAAATTCCAACGGCTTGGTCGGAATTTGAGATTTGGGCCCCGGTATTTTCCCAAGTCTGTGGGGAGAGCAGGATTCGAACCTGCGAAGACATAGTCAGCAGATTTACAGTCTGCCCTCGTTGGCCGCTTGAGTATCTCCCCGAACCTTAAATCTATGAACTTTCGAGCCGATGGAGGGACTCGAACCCACGACCCCGAGATTACAAATCACGTGCTCTAGCCAGCTGAGCTACATCGGCCTCTTAACCCCTTTCAGAACATTACCTACACCCTGTTTTGGGCATAAAAAAGTCCGCTATTTCTAACGGACTGCAAATGTAGCTATTTATTTGTTTATTCAAAATAAATTGGGAAAAAATTTAATCAGGCCTGAACCCGCATTTTTTCCTTGCGTTTTATAAGCTTTCGTTCCAGCGAACTGCAGGCAGAATCGACGGCTTCCTCAAAAGTTTTGCACTGTTTCTTTACCATAAATTTATCCCCGGGCACATTGAGCTTGATTTCGACGATTTTATTCTCTTTCGAACTGGTATTCTCTACCTTTAAGTAGACATCCGAATCGATGATCTTGTCGTAAAACGTTTCCATTTTATCCATTCGGTTCTGAAGGAAGGCGATAAGTTTTCTGTCGGCGTTGAAATTGACAGATTGCGCGTTTACTTGCATAGGAAGAAGTTTTTAAGGTTAAACTGCTATTTCTTGCCCCTCGGATGGGCGGATGCATGTACTTTTTTCAGTTCGGCGATGCTGTTGTGCGTATACACCTGCGTTGAAGCCAAACTAGAATGGCCCAAAAGTTCCTTTACGGAATTTAAGTCCGCCCCTTTGTTGAGCAGATGGGTCGCAAAGGTGTGCCTTAAGATATGGGGACTCTTTTTTACCTTTGAAGACACCTTACTAAAGTAGGAATTTATTAATCGATAAACAAGGGTTCCATATATTTTATAACCTGACTTTAACAAAAAAACATAGGTTTCGTCGGCCTTGGTTTCGAGGATGTCGCGATGCTTAAAATAAGCGTTAAACGATTGGACGGTGGTCGGTAGCAAGGGCAGAATACGTTCCTTGTCCCTTTTGCCCAGAACCTTCACGAGTCGGGTGGAAAGGTCAACGTCGCCCATTTTCAGATGGATAAGTTCGGCCCGGCGCATGCCCGTTGCGTAGAGCAGTTCGATGATCAGCCTATCGCGCATCCCCTCAAAATCATCGGGATATTCGATTTCAGACACTATCTTTTGCATCTCGGTCTCGGAAAAAGGAATCTCGACTTTCTTGGAGGTCTTTAGGGCCCTATGCCTGGCCAGGGGATTGGTATCGATCCGTCCGGTACCCTGCAAAAATTTATAGTAGGCCTTTAAGGCCGCCATCTTACGGTTGATGGTACGGTTGGCAATCCCGGTATCGACCAAAGACACCACCCAATGTCGGACCATGGGATAATCCACATCATCGATACCCTTTAATTCATGCTCCCGCGAACAGAACGATTGAAAGGCCTCGATATCCTTTTTATAGGCCGTCACCGTGTGCATGGAATACTTTTTTTCTAGGGATACATAGGATAGAAAGGATGGCAGCGACATGTTGCGAAGTTAGCAAAAACAAAAATTCCCGCCGAAAGCGGGAATTTTTAAATTTTCATGGCAGTCCATCGGATATCAGAATTCCTCATTATCCCTTAGACCTTGAATGTATTCGGCTTTTTGTTTCTGTGCCCTACGTTCTACGGAGGGTTTGGTATACTGCTGGCGCTGGCGCAATCGCCTCATGGTACCCGTCTTGTCAAACTTGCGCTTGAAACGTTTTAAAGCCCTATCGATATTTTCTCCTTCTTTAACTGGTATTATTAACATTGGCTACAACCTCCTTTCTTTGATGATTAAGGCGCAAATATAAAAACTAATTTACAAATAGACACAACGGGGAGGATTAATTTTCAAAACGCATCCGGCGAGCGGCATCGAACGACCTAATGCAGAAAACGCACCGATCATTCCTATTTCGTCACGATTTGTCAGTTTGATGACGCCCGATAATCCTTCTTATCGATCACGATCTTGGCGAGTATCTCCCTCAGAATTTCGGAAGTACCGCCGCCTATCGTGCCCAATCGGCTATCGCGCAGCAGACGTGCCATGGGGTAATCTTCGATATAGCCGTAACCGCCCAAAAATTGCAGGCAGTCGTAAATGACCTTATCGGCCATTTCTGTGGATTTCAATTTGGATATCGTTGACTCGCGGACCACATATTCGCCTTTGTCCATTTTTTGGACCACCCCGTAGTTATACTGTTTGCAGAGGTCCATATCGGCATGCAGGTCGACAATACGATGGCGAAGGGCCTGGTATTGGTCGATGGGCTTGCCGAAGGTCTCGCGTTCCGACATGTACTGCAACGCGTAGTCCAGCGCGTACTCGGCCCGGGCGTGGGCGTTGATGCCCATGATCAGGCGTTCGAGCGAAAAGGCTTCCATAATAAAGGTAAAACCTTGCCCGGCTGAGCCTATGCGATTTTCCTTAGGCACCTCGACGTTGTCGAAAGCCAGCTCGGCGGTATCGGAGGCCCGCCAGCCCAACTTGTTGAGCTTGTTCTTCGTCACCCCCTCACTATCCAGGTCGACGACAAAAATACTCAGTCCCTTATTGCCCGCTGACGTGTCGGTTTTGGCGGCCAGAATGATATAGTCGCCATACACCCCGTTCGTAATAAATGTCTTGGATCCATTAATAATATAGGCATCCCCTTTCTGGGTGGCCGTGGTTCGTATGCCCGCCACGTCGCTACCTCCGAAAGGTTCGGTAACGCCAAGGCACCCTATAATTTCACCGTGTACGCTAGGTGTCAGATATTTTTTCTTTTGGGCATCGTTGCCATTTTTCCGCAAATGGGTCATGGCCAAATAGGCGTGTGCCCAAATGGCAGCGGCAAATCCCCCGGAATTTATTTTTTGGAGTTCCTCTAATAAAATGGTGGTGTAAAAAAGGTCGAGGTCGAGTCCGTCGTAGGCTTCGGGGACGGCCAGACCGAAATAGCCCATTTCGCCGAACTTTTTCCAGATAAAGGATTCTATTTGGCCGGTTTCTTCCCACTTTTCGATGTGGGGGACAACTTCCTTCCGTAAAAAATCCTGTAAACTCTCTCTAAAAAGACGATGTTCCTCGGTGAAATACCTACTTTGCATAGCTCCTTTTTTAAAGGGACAAATATAAGGCTATTCTAGAGATCTTGTCGGATGGGAATCCTTCAATATTCTTTAATTCATCCATGGAACGGATGCCCCCGTGGCCAATTCTGTATTCCACTATGCGTTCGGCAATGTGTCTTTGCAGGTACACCAATTTTGCGATTTCTTCGGCGGATGCTTCGTTGATATTTATCTTTTGGATGGCGGGGGCTTGAAGTACCCTAAATCTTTTGAAGGTTCTTTCGACCACCTCGGGCTCTAGGCCGTACACATCGTACAATTGGCCATCGGCGAGGAACCCCCCTAACCGGTCCCTGAACTTGACGATGCGGGCGGATAGTTTTTCCCCGATGCCATTCACGACCCGTAGTTCTTGGGCGGTGGCGGTATTCAGGTCTTTTATTTCTGGAGTCGGCACCTGTTCCCGCTCCCGACTTTGTATCCCATACCGCTTTGTGCCCACTGTCGATCGCTTGCTTTTTTTCTGCGTCCATTCCGGAAATTTGAAATGGGGTGAAATGGCATTCAGTAAGGAATCGGATATTAGGGTGACCTTTTGGAATTCCTCAGGTGTGTTCGCGAATTTGTTCTGCTTGCGGAAGGAGTGAAGTCGATCGATTTCCTGCGTGGACATACCCAGGGTGTATCCTTTGTAATCGGTTATGAAATTAGGGTTGAAGGGATAGATCTTGACGGAATCCTTTTGCAGGGCGGCCTGCTTTAACGCGTCGATTTGGGATTGGAGACCCGTATCGACTTGCAGGCTATCCGATGGCATATCTTCCGAATACACCGAATACAGAAAAAAACCGGCCTGGAGCAGTACGATGATAAGGAGTAAAAAGAAAATTCCGCTTCGCTCTTGTTTGTCGAACCGGAAGTGGGATTTAAGCTTGTTCACAGGATTTTTTTATCTATCCCATAACGAACGAAAATCCCTGATAGTATTTTTGTCCGGCACTTGAGGCCCTATTTTCGGCTAAGGCCACGATTCCGCATCCCTTGGCCTGTCGCTTTTGTCGCCTATACTCCAGCATTTCGCACTCCTCTTTTTTCTATTATGGCTTGACCGGCTTCTGCTTTTTGAACAGCTGGTTCGCTTTGAGCTTTTGCCAGTAAGCCTCTAAATCGGCTTTCACCTCGCTGGACATGATATAGAGCCCGATGATATTGGGGAAGGACATGGCCAATATCATCATATCTGAAAATGAGAGTACCGCACCTAGACTGACAGACGACCCTATCACGATAAATACCAAAAACAATAGCTTGTAAGCCATTTCGGATTTTATGCTCTTGCCGAACAAAAAGGTCCAGGCCCTCATACCATAATACGACCAAGAAATCATGGTGGAGAAGGCGAACAGAAATACGGCTATCCCCAAAATATAGGGAAACCACGAAATTTGACTACCAAAGGCATCGGAGGTCAATTGGGCGCCGGCCATACCTTCTACCTCGTGCATTCCCGTAAATATCAATACCAAGGCAGTCAAGGTACAGACGACCACGGTATCGATAAACGGTTCAAGTAAGGCTACAAAACCTTCGGAGGGTGAATGGTGTGTCTTTGCGGTACTGTGCGCAATAGCCGCGGATCCCACCCCCGCTTCGTTGGAAAAAGCCGCTCTTTGAAAACCTACGACCAATACCCCGATAACACCGCCTTTCAGCGCACTAGGGCTAAAGGCCCCCTCGACGATAGCCTCAAAGGCGGGAACAATGTTCTGTATGTTCATGAAAATGACTACCAGGGAGGCCAGCACGTAGATACCGGCCATTAGGGGTACTACTTTACCCGTTACCCTGGCGATACTGCGAATACCACCTATAATAACGACACCTACCAGAATGGCGGTAACCACCCCGAACCAAA
This sequence comes from Pricia sp., assembly GCA_035705395.1. GTDB lineage: Bacteria > Bacteroidota > Bacteroidia > Flavobacteriales > Flavobacteriaceae > Pricia. The sequence continues at coordinate 9,781 of DASSWC010000123.1, forward strand.
ATCCGTTGCCCACCAAAATGGGAAATTGCCCCGCCAACTGCTCGAAGGATTGGTTGGCCTGGAACATATTGCCGCCCCCAAAGGAAGCTCCGATGGCCAGGACCGCAAATAAACCTGCGAGCGCTTTTCCAAGGCCCTTCATGTTCCGTTTTTCCAGACCGTAACGCAAATAGTTCATGGGGCCGCCAAAGACCCTCCCGTCAGGAAGGATATCGCGATACTTGACACCTAGGGTACATTCTACGAACTTGGAGGACATCCCCAGAAGTCCACATAAGATCATCCAAAACGTGGCCCCGGCCCCCCCGACGGAAATCGCGACCGCAACCCCGGCTATATTTCCGAGGCCCACGGTACCGGAGACTGCCGTGGCCAAAGCCTGAAAGTGTGTCACCTGGCCGGGAGCATTGGGATCGTCATATTTTCCCCGTGCCAGATCGATGGAATGTCTGAACCCACGAATGTTGACAAAGCCCATACGAATCGTGAAGAACAGTGCACCGAGTACCAACCAAATAACGATAAAGGGTATCGGTTTTGTCACGGGATCTCCGTTTGGATGCATCAAGGCCATCGGCTCGTCGTATTTGATCTCGGCCAAAAAGTGGGCGCCTTGCTCGATGACATGTTCGGGGTTCCTATAGTTATAAATGGCCTTACCTTCCTGTACGAGATAGACCAATTCACCGGTGGCAGAGGCGATTACGGTCTCGTCGGCACCTTCGGTGCTGCTTACTATCGCTATCGCTTCGCCCTTCTTCACCTTCGCTCCCTCGGGCTGCAACCATTAATTTAAAACAAATTTCTCCTCAACGTTCGCAGACC
>DASSWC010000124.1:0-14579 GCA_035705395.1 Pricia sp.
TTCGCCATTATGTTGATCGAACTGTTGGTTGCCTTGTTGCAGGCGTACATCTTTACGATGTTGGCCGCACTGTACTTCGGATTTGCATCGGAAGAACATCACGAAGGCGAGGATACCGAATTGGCGCATTTGTAGAAGGGCCTCCCCAGGCGCAGGCATGGCGGCTTTCATTGGATCGCGGCTATCCGAAAAGCCAGTATGATAGTTGAATTTTAGTTAACCCTTAATATATAGTGTATGGAAATTCCAAGTGTAGTAGGTGCAGGATTAGCGGTCATCGGTGCCGGTATCGGTATCGGTATGATCGGGGGTAAGGCCATGGAGGCCATTGCCCGTCAGCCTGAGGCCTATGGTAAGATTCAAACGGCGATGCTGATTGCAGCGGCGCTTATTGAAGGAATTGGTTTCGCCGCGATTTTCGCCGGCTAGGAACCGAAACAAAAACGAGCGGCCGCAACGGTTGGTTGCGACCGTTCGTTACCTTGTTTTTAGAGCGTAAAAAAATGGATTATAAATACCGCCTTTACAGGTAATATTATGGACAAACTGGTCAACGATTTTTCGTTCGGGCTCTTCTTCTGGCAGATTATTCTGTTCGTACTTCTTCTGTTTTTACTGAGGAAGTATGCCTGGAAACCTATATTGAACTCGGTAAACGAACGTGAGGAAGGTATCCGCAAAGCCTTGGCGTCGGCAGAAGAGGCTAAAAGGGAAATGCAGAACGTAACGGCCGACAGCGAAAAACTCTTGAAAGAGGCCCGTGCCGAACGCGAGGCCATGCTCAAGGAAGCCCGGGAAATCAAGGATAAAATGATTGCCGACTCCAAAGAACAGGCAAAGGTCGAAGGCGACAAAATGATCAAACAGGCACAGTCCGCTATCGAAAGCGAAAAGAAGGCCGCGGTCGCCGACATCAAAAACCAGGTGTCCGAACTGTCCGTTGCAATTGCGGAGAAAGTGTTGAAGGAAGAGTTGTCCAATAAAAAGGAGCAGTTGAAGCTCGTTGAAAATCTGTTGGACGACGTCAAACTAAATTGATTATCAATTTCATCTAAATGAGTGATACAAGAGCTGCCTTACGTTACGCCAAAGCGGTATTGGATCTGGCGGTCGATCAAAAGGCGACCGCTGCGGTCGAGAATGATATGCGCAGCATAACCGAGACCATTGCCGATAGTAAAGAGCTGCGGGCAATGTTGGCGAGTCCCATTATCCAGGGCGAGTCCAAAAAGGAGGTCTTGAACGCCATTTTTAAGGATGGCGGCCAGATTACCAAGGGCCTTCTCAAGACCTTGACCGATAATAAGCGGATTGGTCTTTTGAACGAGGTGGCCCTGAAATACATTATCCTCAACGAGGATTTGAAAAGGGAAGGCGTCGCGTATGTAACGACCGCAGTGCCGCTGACCCCGGTACTGGAGAAAAAGATGTTGCAACAGGTAGCCAAGATTACCGATGATAACGTAAGCATCGAAAACAAGATCGACGAGAGTATCATCGGCGGATTCATATTGCGTGTCGGCGATTTACAGTATGACGCCAGCGTAGCGAATAAACTGAACAATATTAAAAGGGAATTTTCAAACAGTCTATAATTATCAATGACGTTAGGGGTGGGCGTTTTTTTGTCCTTCATCCTTTCGTCCTTTTATCAAACTGAAAATGGCAGGAGTAAAAGCCGCCGAGGTATCGGCAATCTTAAAGAAACAATTATCCGGACACGATGCATCGGCTTCATTGGACGAGGTGGGAACGGTGTTGCAGGTAGGTGACGGTATCGCCCGTGTTTACGGACTCTCCAACGCACAATACGGCGAATTGGTGGAGTTCGATGGCGGACTCGAAGGTATCGTCCTCAATCTCGAAGAGGATAACGTAGGGGTAGTACTCCTCGGCCCATCAAAGGAAGTCAAGGAAGGGGACACCGTAAAGCGCACCCAGCGCATCGCCTCGATCAAAGTGGGCGAGGGCATTGTCGGCCGCGTGGTCGACACCTTGGGAAATCCTATCGACGGAAAAGGGCCCATCTCAGGGGAAACCTACGAAATGCCCTTGGAGCGAAAGGCCCCAGGCGTAATTTTTCGGGAACCGGTAACCGAGCCCTTGCAATCCGGCATCAAGGCCATCGATGCCATGATTCCCGTCGGACGCGGGCAAAGGGAATTGGTCATCGGTGACCGCCAGACCGGTAAGACGACGGTCTGCATCGACACCATCCTAAACCAAAGGGAGTTTTACGATGCCGGGGAACCGGTCCATTGTATCTACGTGGCTATCGGCCAGAAAGCCTCCACGGTGGCCGCCATCGCACAGAATTTGGAAGATAAAGGCGCTTTGGCCTACACGACCATCGTGGCCGCCAATGCTTCCGACCCCGCACCCATGCAGGTGTATGCCCCAATGGCCGGCGCTTCCATCGGGGAATATTTCCGCGATACGGGCCGCCCCGCTTTGATTGTTTATGACGATCTGTCGAAACAGGCGGTCGCCTACCGGGAAGTATCCTTGCTATTGCGGAGGCCACCGGGGCGCGAAGCCTATCCCGGAGACGTTTTTTACCTGCACTCCCGTTTGTTGGAACGTTCCTCAAAGATTATTGACGACGACAAGATCGCACAGGATATGAACGATTTGCCCGACGTGCTAAAACCTATGGTAAAAGGCGGCGGTTCGCTAACGGCCCTGCCAATTATTGAGACCCAGGCGGGAGACGTATCCGCCTACATCCCCACCAACGTGATCTCGATTACGGACGGACAGATTTTCTTGGAGCAGGATCTTTTCAACCAAGGCGTACGCCCTGCGATCAACGTGGGTATCTCTGTATCCCGTGTCGGGGGTAACGCGCAGATCGAATCCATGAAGAAGGTAGCGGGTACCTTGAAACTTGACCAAGCCGCTTTCCGCGAACTGGAGGCTTTTTCCAAGTTCGGTTCCGACCTCGACGCAGCGACATTGGGCGTCATCGAAAAAGGACGCCGTAATGTGGAAATCCTGAAACAGGCCGAAAACGATCCCTATACGGTCGAAGATCAGATTGCCATTATCTATGCCGGTTCGAAAAACCTCTTGCGCGACGTACCCGTCGACAAGGTAAAGGAATTTGAAAGGGATTACCTTGAATTCCTCAACGCCAAACACCGCGCTGTTTTAGACACCCTGAAATCCGGTAAGCTGACCGATGAGGTGACCGATACGCTGACCCGTGTTGCGAAGGATATTTCTGGAAAGTACAGGGACTAGTTATGGGTTCAGGATAAGTGGCAAGTATAAAAAACTCATAACGCTGCACTCATAACGCATAACTTGAAAAATGGCCAATTTAAAGGAAATACGAAACAGGATCACATCGGTATCGTCCACGATGCAGATTACCAGTGCGATGAAAATGGTATCGGCCGCCAAATTAAAGAAGGCACAGGATGCTATTACCGCCATGCGTCCCTATGCCGATAAGCTGACGGAACTGCTACAGAGCCTGAGCGCCAGTTTGGACGATGACTCCGGCAGCAAGTATTCCGATACCCGTGAGGTCAACAAAGTTTTGGTGGTTGCGATCACCTCGAACCGAGGATTGGCAGGGGCTTTCAACTCCAATGTTTTGAAGCAGTGCGTCACCTTGGCGAACGGGACCTATGCCGGAAAACAGGTCGACTTTATGGCCATTGGTAAAAAGGCGAACGATTATTTAAAGAAACGTTCGACGGTGGCCGGTAACCATAGCAGCCTGTACGACGACCTGACATTCGATGGCGTCGCGGCCATAGCCGAAGAGCTTATGGAAAAGTTCGTTTCCGGAAAGTACGACCGAATCGACATCGTCTACAATAGTTTTAAGAACGCCGCCACGCAAATCGTAACGACCGAGCAGTTCTTGCCCATCGTTCCAGCCGAAGGCGACGAAAATCTCAGCACGCATTACATTTTCGAACCTTCCAAACTCGAAATCGTGGAACAGCTGATCCCAAAATCCCTAAAAACCCAGTTGTATAAAGCCATCCGCGATTCCTTCGCCAGCGAGCATGGTGCCCGGATGACCGCAATGCACAAGGCCACCGACAACGCCACTGAACTCCGTGACGACCTCAAACTACAATACAACAAGGCACGGCAGGCATCGATTACCAATGAGATTTTGGAGATTGTGGGGGGTGCCAATGCATTAAGCAACTAGCAGGGGGCTTGGCCCGTTTTTATCGAATACCTAATACTGCACAACCGATGCTGGGTTGATCCAACCTTGGCACATCCCCATAAAAAAGGTACTTTTGACTCCGTCATCGCACTTTAACGGGTATCCCCATTGAACCAGGTAAAAAAACTCTTCCGACAAACGGCCATCTATGGGCTGGCAACCGTGTTGCCGCGGATGCTTTCCTTTCTTTTGGTGCCGGTGTTTACCGAGGTGATGGCGACCCAAGAATACGGCACGGTAACCATCGTTTACTCTTGGTTCGCAATCTTCAATGTGTTTCTGGCATACGGTATGGAAACGGCCTTTTTCAGATTTTATAATTCCTCCGAAAACAAGGCCTCCGTGGTGTCCACATCGTTGATCGCACTGTTGGGAAGCACCCTGTTCTTTTTGGTGATCGGCCTGCTTTTCCAGCGGGGGTGGGCCGCACTGTTAGACATTGACCTAATTTACATCAAGTACCTATTTCTCATTTTATCGTTGGATGCCCTGGCCATTATTCCCTTCGCTTGGCTGCGCGCCCATGGCAAACCCATGAAATATGCCCTTATCAAAACAGCAAATGTCGCCGTTTACCTTGGGTTGACCGTGTTTTTTCTATTGGCGCTGCCAAAGCTTGCCGTAGGAAACCCTAGCGCTTCGATGCAAAACCTGTACGTGCCGGATTTTGAAATTTCGTACGTCCTTATTGCCAACCTGATAGCCAGCGGGGCTACCTTGTTGATGATGGTCCCCTTGTATTTTAAAAACAAATATGTTTTTGATGGTGACCTGTTCAAGCGCATGATACATTATGCCTGGCCGGTGTTGGTGGCCGGGATCGCATTTACGGTGAACGAGGTTTTCGACAAGATTCTGTTGAACATCCTTTTGCCGCCCGATATTGCCGAAAGCGAGGTGGGCAAATACGCGGCTTGCTATAAGCTGGGAATGTTTATGACCTTGTTCGGCACGGCATTCCGCCTGGGTATCGAACCTTTTTTCTTCAGCCATGCCGAAACGGATAACCCACAAAAGGCCTATGCACAGATTACCAATTATTTCGTAGTCATCGGCAGTGCCATCTTATTGGGGGTAATGGTTTTTGCCGACGTGCTAAAGGTACTTTTCGTACGCGATGAGGCTTTTTGGGAGGCGATGGACGTTGTGCCGATCATACTCTTGGCCAGCTTTTTTCTGGGTATCTACCACAATCTTTCCGTTTGGTACAAGGTTACCGATAAAACACGGTACGGCGCCTTGATATCGACCATAGGAGCCATTATAACGATAGGTATAAACTTTGTTTTTATTCCTTATATCGGATATATGGCCTCCGCAATCGCCACCCTTTTGGCGTATGGATGTATGATGGTACTATCCTATCTATTTGGAAGATCACGCTATCCCATCCCCTATAATTTCCGTAAAATGGGTTTTTATCTGGGGTTATCCATCCTATTCTCCGTCCTGTCCTTTTATGTTTTTAATAGGAATTTGTTTGTTGGAAGTGTGTTACTTTTAGTGTTTCTGGGTTTAGTCCTTAGGTTCGAAAATGATATCCTAAAAAGGATATTTTTGAAAAAGGGATAAAGGAAGAAGGAGGGAGAACAAAGACCGTGAAAATTAATGGACAAGCAGCTATGAAGATTAAAATTATCAATAAATCAGCCCACAACATCCCCCATTATGAGACCGATGCTTCCGCTGGAATGGACATTCGAGCCAATATTTCGGAATCCGTAACGTTAGAACCTTTGGGGAGGGCCATCGTTAAAACGGGACTCTTTATTGAGCTTCCGGTCGGGGTCGAGGCCCAAGTAAGGCCTAGGAGCGGCCTCGCGGCGAAGAAGGGGATAACGGTATTGAATTCCCCAGGCACCATTGATGCCGATTACCGGGGCGAAATAGGTGTGATCTTGGTAAACCTATCCAACGAATCGTATACGATTGAAAATGGGGAACGGATTGCCCAATTGGTAATTGCCCGCCACGAAAGGGCCGAATGGGAAAAAGTAGAGGTGCTCTCCGAGACGCTTCGCGGCGAGGGCGGGTTTGGGAGTACGGGAATAAAATAGAACATGCAAAAAAAACGTTCCATACGCTATTTTTTAACGGGACTTCTCCTTGGCCCTTTCCTATCCCCGGCCCAGGAAGACCCCGCCCCAGAGTTTGACGTTGAACAGAGTGCAAAAGTCTTTCTGGAAGCGTACTCCGACGAATTTCAGGAGAATTTTTTCGAGGCCCTGAAGCAAAAAGGCATCGAAAACTACGACAAGGCCGTCAATTTTCTGTTGAAATGCAAACAGCTCGACGCCTCGAAACGAGTGGTCGACCACGAACTGGCCAAGGTTTATTTCGAAATCCGACAATATCCCTTGGCCGAAGAATATGCCCTGACCGCGGTAAATTCCGAACCCGGCAATTATTGGTATGCGGAAACGTTGGTCCGAATTCTTCAAAAGCAGGGAAAATCCGTCGAGAACATGGCGTCTGAAATTCCGTTCGGCCACCCTGAATTCGATGAAAACCTGGCCCGCATCTATTTCAAAAAAGGAAATTACGAAACGGCCCTGGCCATCTTGAAAAAGGTCAAAAAAAGCACCTTTACCGAAGTGTTAACCTCAAAAATTAACGATTCTATAGAAAAGCGGGAGGCACGCATAGCGAGCACCCCGGTCGCGTCCGATCAGACCGAAACCGGTCCGAATGCCTTGGAAGTCTATAAAATGCGCATGGCGGCCCTATTGCGCGCGCAGAGCTTTCCGACCTTACAGCAATTAGCGGAGGAGGCCTTGGAAAGCTATCCTTCCCAGCCCTATTTCTACTATGTTTTGGGCCATGCCCTGAACCAAAGGGGGAAAGCCCAGCAAGCCGTCGAACCGCTTGAAACGGCACTTGATTATTTGATCGACGACGGTGCCCTGGCCAATAAAATATACCAAGAACTGGCAGATGCCTATACTGCCCTCGATAATCCTGTGAAGGCAAATACGTATCTTCGCAAGATAGAACCGGGCTTTTGATATGATCTCCGAGTTCCTTTACTAATATTATGAATCTATCCTTCCGATTTTCAGTACGTTGTATGGCCGTTATGTTTGTTGCCCTTGCCGTATTTTCATGTAAATCCAAAAAAACGTTGATGGATGGTTCGCTTGACGAGAACCTTTCCGCCAAGGCTATAATCCGTGAACATTACCAAAATGCACTGGACTTCAAGACATTGAGTGGCAAGATGCGGATCGAATACTCCGATGGCGAAGATGCCCAGGGTGTGTCCCTCAGCTTGCGGATGGAGAAGGATAAGGCCATTTGGATCAGTGCCCCTTTTGGCGTAGTCAAGGCCTACATTACGCCGGGCAGGGTCACCTTTTACAACAAATTACAGAACGAATATTTTGACGGCGATTTTGCCTACCTCAGCAAGTTCCTAGGCATGGAACTCGATTTCGAACAGGTTCAAAACCTATTGCTCGGCCAAGCCCTGCTCGACCTAAAGAAAACCAAGTATGAGGCGTCGGTAACTGGGGACACATACCAGTTACAACCCAAAAGCGCTTTGGAACTATTTAAAGTGCTCTTTCAGATCGAACCTGAAAATTTTAGGATGGCCTCGCAACAACTGTCCCAACCCTTAAAAAAAAGACTGTTACAGGTCAACTATGGCGATTACCAAAAAACGGGCGAGTACCTGCTGCCGCAGAAAATTGGGATTGTCGCGATAGAGAACGACCAACGCAGTACGGTAAATATAGATTACCGCAACATCGAGTTCGACCGGCCGCTTAGCTTTCCCTATAAAATACCGAACGGTTTCGAAGAGATTAAATTCAAGGCTGATGCACTCTAATGCACTGTATACGGCTCTTTTGGTGTTGTTTTTTTTCTTGGGAAGCCAGCTGTCCCTGGCGCAGACCAACGAGCAGGAGATGCTCGAGGCCAAGCGCGAGCAGTTGGAAAAGGAAATCGAACAGATCAACCGCTTGCTGTTCGACCAAAAGGAGAAACGCGGCAACGTACTGGAACAGATGGAGGCCCTCGATCAAAAAATCAACGTTCGCCAACAGCTGATCGACGTCACGGATCGCCAATCGAACCTGCTCGACCGCAAGATCAACACCAATATTAACGCCATTTCCGAGCTGCGGGAAGAGCTGACCCAACTAAAGGACGATTATGCCCTGATGATTCAAAAAGGCTATCAAAGTAAAATCCAGCAGAGCAAATTGATGTTTTTGCTTTCGTCCGAAAACTTCTATCAGGCCTTCAAACGCTTTCAGTATATCAAGCAGTACACCGATTTCCGAAGGCAACAAGGCGAACAGATCGTGGTCAAGACCGATGCGCTGACCCAATTGAATCTCGAACTGACGGAACAGCGCAAGCAGAAGGAGCGCCTGATTGCGGAGAACCGCCGAGAAAAGCGGAGTATGGAGCAGGAAAAAAAAGACCAGCAGGCCTTACTGGGCTCCATCCGAAAGAACGAGACCAAATACGCGGCACTAATACGCGACAAGCAGAATCAGGCCAGAGCGATCGACCGACAGATCGAAAAGCTTATCCGGGATGCCATTGCCGCCGAGAACGCCTCAGCGGGCAAGGACGATTCCGATCCCAGCAAATTTTTGCTGACCCCTGAGGCCGCTATCGTGGCCAATAGCTTTTCGGCGAACAAGGGCAAACTGATATGGCCGGTCGAAAAAGGTTTTAAAAGCCAAGGTTTCGGGATATATGCCGATGCCATTTATCCGGGCATCAAACATGAGAGCAACGGGGTAATCATCACCACCGATGCCGGAGCCAAGGCGCGGGCCATATTTCGGGGCGAGGTCATCGCCATTCTTTCCATTCCCGGCGGCAACAAAGCAGTACAGCTCAAACACGGTAACTTTATCAGCACCTACTACAACCTCTCGAAACTCTACGTCAAAAAAGGCGATCGTGTAGAGGCCAAGACCGAACTAGGCGATATTTATACCAACCGGTCCAACGGCCAGACCCGCCTAAAATTCTACCTGCACCAGAATACCTCGAAACTGAACCCGGAGGAGTGGGTGTACCAGCTATAAGCGCAGAAATCGACGATCCACATCATCCGAATCCGGAGGCATGCACCGGTTGGAAACCGGACGGTTTTGATTTTTACGTAAACAAAGCCTTTAGTTCCGTAGCCTCGTCCGGTTTCATCTTGCCGGCCAGCACAAGGCTCAATTGCTTTCGGCGCAGGGCACCCTCATACCGTTGTTTCTCCTGTTCCGTTTCGGGCGCTAGCGATGGCACCTCCGTGGGTTTTCCAGTTTCGTCGACTGCGACGAAGGTGTATATTGCCTCATTGGCCTTGGAGCGCTCGCCACTAAAGCGATCCTCCATCCAGACATCGATATAGACTTCCATAGAGGTTTTGAAGGCACGCGACACCGCGGCTTCTACGGTCAGAACACTACCGACCGGCACTGATTGGTTGAAGGCGACATGGTTGACCGAGGCGGTGACCGTAATGCAGCGGCTATGGCGGCGGGCGGCGATACTGGCGGCGCGATCCATACGCGCCAAGAGTTCACCTCCAAAAAGGTTGTTGATGGGATTCGTCTCGCTGGGCAACACCATATCGGTCATTACCGTGCGGGATTCACTGGGATGTTTGGACAACATGTATCGGATTTTTGGCAAAGATACGTCCTTAACCAGAAAAGGAAGCCTTGGGGGCTTGTTTAAAAATCATCAACGGACACCCCTTGATTTTCAGGAAGCAGGATGGGAATGCCGAGATTCCGTTCCATACTACCCTTATTCCCCGAATTCCCGCGAACTTGATGTTTCTGCTGTCGGAAAGTCTTCTGGAATATCTTGGGTAACCTCTCCCGTGGCAGCCCATTCGGCTCCCCTGAGCATCGAGGTCATAAACCCTACGCCCAGCACTGAATAATCGGCATGCCCCATAATGTTGTGGAAAATGCGTCCGTCACCATACGTTAACACCATTAGGGCAGGTTCGTGCCGTCCCGTACCCTCATTGTCCGGGTCGGAATAGGCGGTGGCCAAAATTTTCATATTCTCGGCCGGGCCACGGAGCCTGTTGTAGAGCTCGTCCTTGGTGTGCATCCACGTTGACGGCATGCCCATGGTTATTGGGTGACCGCCATCCCTAACCCGAATCTGGTATTCGCTCTCCGGGCCGTGGGCACCGGCTTTCCCCGCGGTGGTGTCGCGCACGATTTCGCCGGCATCGTTGTAATACACATAGGGGCCGTCCTTTTCGGTGCGGTCGCCCCATCCGCCCAGGCCGATCATTTGGTTGTAGGCTTCCCACTGGGGGAAGGCGTTGTCCGCCGCGTGAAATACGACCAGTCCGCCGCCGCCTTTTATATATTCCTCCAAGGCTTTTTGGGTTTGCTCGGGCCAGGGGGCGGCGTTCCACCCGAAATTATTGATGACAACGTCGTACCCGGCGAAATTGGGGGTAAAATTAGGGTCAGACTTGGGTTTGTCCAAGGCCTGGGTCCCGCGGATACCCGCGATGGCGAATTCCTCCAAAAAATCATCCCCCTTCCAGGTATAGGCCGAACGTTCCACATCCACATGAAACAATCCGCTTTTTTCCATTTCCTTTTTTAGGATATAGGTAATTTTCGGCCATTGGTCGTGATTGTTCTGGCCGTCTACGATGAGGACTTTTATGATATCCGTGGTATCCCTTGATTGTGAAAATACGCTAGCGTTAGATAGTAGGGTAATAATGACCAAGGAGATACTTTTTAACCTTTGCATGAGATTGATTTTTAGAAGTTCTAAATATAGGATAATACGCGTGAAATCGCGACAAGGTCCATCCTTTAATCTTAAATGGGTCGAATTCCCACGAACGGATCTGTAAAGCACGGCATCGGGTCCCGGCCTTGGGATGGGCATCTTTTATTTTTGTAGTTTTAATAATTCTTGCATTCCTAGAAAATTGCCCGTATGCCCATATCCTTAAAAAACAAACCCTCAAAACTCCCCGACGTCAAGACCACCATTTTTACTACGGTGGGCACCCTGGCCCGACAACATGGAGCCATAGACCTGTCACAGGGCTTTCCCAATTTTGAGGCGGATAAAAGGTTGATGTCCCTCGTCACCCAGGCGATGTATGACGGGCATAACCAGTACGCGGCCATGCAGGGGTATTTCGGGCTTCGGGAGAGCATCGCACAAAAAATCGAAAGTCTGCAGGGCAGAAATTACGATCCGGAGAAGGAAATAACGGTAACCGTCGGAGCCACTCAGGCCATCTTTACGGCGATTACTGCGTTCACATATCCAGGCGACGAGGTCATCGTATTGAAACCGGCCTACGATTGCTATGAACCGGCCATAAAAATCAACGGGGGCGTACCGGTTCCCTTGCAATTGGATGCCGATGGATATCAAGTGGATTGGGATGCCTTTAAGAATAAGATGAGCCCGAAGACCCGAATGGTCGTCATCAATACGCCCCACAACCCCAGCGGACGCATTTTTTCGCGGGAGGATATGTTGCAACTGCAGGAAATTCTCCGCAATACCGACATCATTGTGGTCAGCGACGAAGTCTACGAACACATCGTTTTTGATGGGAAGGAACATTACAGCGCCTCCCGCTTCGACGATCTGGCCGCACGGAGCTTTGTCTGTGCCTCCTTCGGAAAGACTTTTCATGTTACCGGATGGAAAGTAGGATACTGTGCCGCCCAGGCGGAATTGATGCACGAATTCCGCCAAGTGCACCAGTTTGCCGTGTTCTGCGTCGACCACCCGGTGCAACGGGCGTTGGCAGAGTATCTTAAAAACAGAAACAACTATCTGGCATTGAACGATTTCTATCAAGAAAAGCGGGATTTCTTTTTAGAGGGATTAAAGGGTTCCAGATTCAATTTTACCCCTTCACAGGGCACCTACTTTCAGTTGCTGGATTATACCGCAATTACAAATGAACCCGATGAGGATCTGGCCAAACGATTGATTGTCGATTGCAAACTGGCTAGCATTCCGATATCTTCCTTCAATCTAAATCACCGGGATGACAAGGTGCTGCGGTTCTGTTTTGCAAAGAAAGGGGAGACTTTGGCGCGGGCCTCGGAAATTTTAGGGGCGCTTTGAGGCAAGTTTGTTGAACCAATACGACCGCATGGGGAAATACGGTCCCTCACGCCACAAAAAAAAAGCGGCCTTTGGGAGGCCGCTCTTTCTGGGTTAGGTTGGTCGTTGATTTACAGCATAAACAGTTTTTTGGTCAACATGACAATTCCGCTGATAAAATCGTTTTTGTACACTTGGATCTCTTCTTGGGGGTAGTTGATTTGGGCTTCCATAGGTTTGTAGGTTTAGTTCAGGTCCGATTTGGGGTGGGACTTTCAATTAACAACGATATAAATGTACGTTCGAAATGACAACCGGTAAAACTATTGTTGTGAAGTGGCCTTAAGTTGTTGTGAAAAACGGAATCCCTGAATGATCGGAAACCTGAAAGATCAGAAATACGCTTGCGCTTTTTTAGATCGCCATCTCCGGCACATTGCCATCGACCACCAGACGGCCTTCCGTGGCCTCCTGAATTTGGTCGACATTAACTCCCGGGGCGCGCTCTTTAAGTACAAACCCTTCGGGAGATACTTCCAGCACGGCCATATTGGTGACTATTTTGGTGACGCAGCCCACCCCGGTGAGGGGTAGGGTACATTTTCTCAGCAATTTCGAGCCACCGGAGCGGTCGGTGTGCATCATGGCTACGATAATGTTTTCCGCGGAGGCCACCAGGTCCATCGCCCCGCCCATGCCCTTGACCATTTTCCCGGGAATCTTCCAGTTGGCGATATCCCCGTTCTCCGCAACTTCCATCGCACCCAAGATGGTCAGGTCGACATGCTGACCCCGGATCATGCCGAAACTGGTGGCGGAATCGAAGAACGATGCCCCGGGTAGGGCGGTAATGGTCTGTTTGCCTGCATTGATAAGGTCGGCATTCTCCTCGCCTTCGAGAGGGAAAGGTCCCATGCCTAGAATACCGTTTTCGCTTTGGAACTCCACATGAATGTCGTCACGGACGAAATTAGCGACCAAAGTGGGAATGCCGATGCCGAGGTTAACGTAATAGCCGTCCTTTATTTCTTTTGCTATGCGTTTTGCGATTCCGTTTTTATCTAACATGGTTTTCGATTTAATCCTTTTCCCACGAATTGCTGCCGTCACACCGATAGGGATAAAAACCCGTGACTCTTTTTGGATGCTTCCCTATTTTCTTTCCCGCACCGTACGCTGCTCGATCCGCTTCTCATACTCCCTGCCCTGAAAAACACGCTGGACAAAAATACCGGGAATATGGATTTCGTTGGGGTCCAGTTCCCCTGCGGGTACCAGCTCCTCAACTTCCGCCACCGTAATGTCCGCGGATCCGCACATACAGGGGTTGAAGTTCCGTGCCGTTCCTTTAAAAATAAGGTTTCCGGCCTCGTCACCTTTCCAGGCTTTTACGAACGAAAAATCGGCCTTGAAGGCCTCCTCAAGAACGTACATTTTTCCGTTGAACTCCCGCGTCTCCTTTCCTTCGGCGACCTCAGTGCCGAAACCGGCGGGCGTATAAAAGGCGGGGAAACCGCCTTGGGCAGATTGACATCGTTGGGCGAGCGTGCCCTGTGGCACGAGCTCGACTTCCATTTCACCGCTCAGCATCTGCCGCTCGAACTCCTTGTTCTCGCCTACGTAGGATGCGATCATCTTCTTTATCTGATGTTTTTGCAACAACAGACCCAGGCCAAAGTCATCGACCCCGGCGTTGTTTGAGATACAGGTAATGTCCTTAATATTTAAACGGACGAGTTCCGCAATGGCGTTTTCGGGAATACCGCAGAGGCCGAAACCGCCCAGCATAAAGGTCATCCCATCTTTCACGCCTTCCAGGGCACTTTTAACATTTTCTGCCGTTTTATCGATCATATCATGTGGATTGAAAAATTGGGAGGCTATAAGTACTACCTAAATTTAAGGATTTTAAATGAAAGATGCCCCTAGGCTACTGCATATTCCGGCAGAACGATATTACGTTAAAGACGGCATCAGAAATTAAGATCCTCGAGATCTTCTTCGACATCGGTATCCTTGGGTTCCTCTTCGAGCTGTTTGTCACAATCGAGGTTGATGGACATGTTGTCCGGTTTCGGGAATTCGCCGTTCGATATTCCCAACGCTTCGTTTTCGTAGTTCGCCTTCATATACAGGGCCCAGATGGGTAAGGCCATCGCCGCGCCCTGACCGTAGGTAATGGTCGGAAAGTGGATGGACCTGTTCTCGCCGCCTACCCAGACCCCGGTGACCAGGTTCGGTACCATGCCCATAAACCAACCGTCGCTTTGGTTTTGGGTAGTGCCTGTCTTTCCCGCGATGGGGT
>DASSWC010000125.1:0-8865 GCA_035705395.1 Pricia sp.
GAATCTTAGTCCAGTTTTCCGACGGCACCCTCTGGCTCAACAGCCCGAAAGATGAAAAGGGTGAGCCGGTGCATATGAAATTTTTCAGGACGGGTGACAAACTGGGATACAATGTTCAGGATGAAATTTTTAAACTTAAAACCTCCTAAAAAATGCTTCAACTTTTCAACAAAATACTGGTAATCGCAGCACATCCCGATGATGAAATATTGGGCGTTGGCGGTACAATACCGCAATTGGTCAAAATGGGCAAGCAAGTCGATGTCTTGATCTTTACGGATGGCAGCAGCACCCAATATTTTAACAACGACGCCATTTTGGAAGACAAATTCCACGAAGCCAAGGAAGCCAATGACGTGCTCGGATCCAAGGTACTGCCCCGTGCCGATTTTCCCGATATGCGCCTGGATACCATTGCCCATGTGGACAAGAACATTGCGCTCGGCAAGATTATCTCACAGGGGCAATACGATACCGTATTCGTACAAGACCGAACGGACATCAACAAAGACCATAACGAACTCTTCGAGAGCACGTTGGTCGCATGTAGGCCGTATCCGGGGCAAAAAGTAAGGCATTTACTGTCCTATTATGTCAACTCGTCCACCGATTGGGGTAATCTGTTAAAAAAAGAACCCTTTAACCCCAATGTATTTGTCGATATATCAGGGACTATAGAAGATAAACTGGAAGCTATGTCAAAATACACGACGGAAATACGGGAGTACCCTCATCCGCGGAGCATAGAGGCCTTGCGCAATTCGGCCAAATATTTTGGGAATCTTGTCGGCACGGAATATGCCGAACCTTTCTATTTGGTGTATTCAATATAGATGAAACACCATTGCCAGAGTTCAAAAGCTTAAAACTTCAAACTCAGACCGTCGATTCATTCTATGCTTTTCTTCGGGACAATACGTATTGTCGTCGCATTCGTTGCGCAGTTTTTCTTCGCCATAGCTTTCAGGTACCAAGCGTTCGGGTGCGATGCCCTGTTGTACCAAATAAGCTACGGTGCGCTCGACCCGTTGTTTTGAGAGCCAATCGTTGTAGCTCGAGGTACCCCTGGAGTCCGCATGGGAGCCCACTTTTAAGGTAACCCCCTCGTATTCCTTTAAAAGAAGGGAAATGCCGTCTAAAACATCCTTGGATTTGGCACCGAGGTAGGATGAGTTTAGGTCGAAATACACAAAGCCCAGGGCTTCGATTTCATCTTCTATCGCCCGCTTACGGCGGTCTTCGGCATCCTTTTTGGCTTTTTCGGCTGCTGCCAGTTGGGCGGCCTCCTTCTCTTTCGCCAATCGCTCGGCCAGGGCGGCATCTTCCCGGGCGCGGGCGGCCGCGGCGATGGAATCCTGTTTCCGCTGTTTTTCCGCATCCAAGGCCTCGATCAAGGCCAATTTCTCCGCACCTTTTTCGGACAGGTCTTTTTCGATGCCAAACCTATAGACGACCCCGGCGGCATGTTGTAGGTGATTGGTGGCACTGCCGTTGCCCATCGACCACTTTCCGGACGAGTTCAGATCGAGTCCCCACCGGTCGGAAAACCAGGTACGGAAGCCGATAACGGCATTGTAAGTACCCCTAGGCTGGCTGTTGGTACCGGTATAGCCCAAACCTACTCCCACATAGGGGTCGAACCATGCCGTTTCGCCGATAAGTGTATTCAGGTCATACGAAAGGCGGGCATCGAGACCGAAATAGTCCTTTTCCTCCAGATTGGTGACCCCATCGATAAGCTTACCGACCTTATACTTGTTGTAGGTGACGATACCTTCGATGCCGATACCGCTCTTGAAGTACCGACCAATACTGACCCGGGAGGGATACGGTACGGCGTTCCACTGCTCATCGAACGAGAACAGCTCATCGAGCATATCCCCGGAATCGTCGACGAAGTTATAGCCCAGACCGATCATCCAGGCACTTTCTACGATACTGTCTTTGGATGTCAGCGGAAGCGCTTGCTGTTGCGTTTCGTCTTGGGAGAATAACGTGGTATGGAAAAGGCATGCCGCAAGGGTCATGCATAGTGCTGTGTATTTCATGGGTACTTCGATTTGGGTGTTCTTCGAACTTTTTTAAAGGGATGAGAACGGATCTTTAAGGTTATAGAACGCAAACTCTAAAACAAATTCTTAGACCAAAAGTAAGGGGCAAGTACGGGCTGTACCAAATTATCGCCCTGAACGGTAAGAATTTTCGATGGATTGCAAGGAAAGGGGATGGGGGATCTTATTTTGGAGGATTTTCTCGAAAGCCAAAGTCGAGCAGCTTCAGCGTCTCCTTCCAGGCTAGCGCCACCGAGGACTCCGACAAGTGAACAAGAACCTCATATAATATCACGGAAGACTACACAGGCTGGTTTTTTCAATAAATATCTTTTCTATGCCCTAAAAAGACAGAATTAAACCTTGACCACAATCTCCTTCGCGGTCACCGGCATCCGATACACCGAAAATGGGGTGGTGATTGCAGAAGAAGTCCCCGGTACCTCTTTTTCCCGAAGGCCCAGCACCATTTCGGTTTTGGTCGCTCTCTTGAGATACAGGTTGGGTATGGCACCGCCTTCGGTAATTCCGCTACAGCGCACGACGACCATTTGCTTTGAGAAATCGATATCGGGTACGGGGAGGCCCGGTTTGCGGATGCGGTTGATTTGGGCGTAGAACTTTTCAAGGCTTTCGGCATCCCTAATAATCAGGGTTTTGGGGTTTTCGACCCCACTATACGAATCGCTGGTCACCAATGTTAAAACGGTGTCGGAATTTTGTACGGGTTTTTTCTGCCCGCTACAGGCGGTCAGCATAAGCATCGCGAGCAGTATTGCGGGTTTCATCGATCGTAGACTTTGTTGAATCGGCTTTGGTAGGCCTTTTCGTAGATCGCCTCGTACAGGGGCACCACTTTCTCGATGTCGAAACGCCGGGCGGAGACCACGGCATTTTCCTTGAACTTCTCCAAAGTGTCGTCATCCCCCAAGATCCGTAATGCGTTTTCGGCCATTTCTTCCACGTCGCCCACATCGCTCAGGAATCCCGTTATACCCTGTTTGTTTACCTCCGGAATACCTCCGGTGTTGCTGGAAATCACCGGCACCTTGTTGATCATCGCCTCGAGGGCCGCCAGCCCGAAACTCTCGGATTCGGAAGGCAGTAAAAAAAGGTCGGAGAAACAGAGTATTCTATCGATCTCGTTGCTGTTACCCAGAAATAGGACCTTTTCGGCAATCCCCAGTGCTTCACAGAGGCGTTCGGCCTTTTCCTTCTCGGGCCCCTCGCCTACCATGATGAGTTTGGCGGGTATCTTTTCCTGTATCCTGTAAAAGATCTGGATGACATCGGGAATGCGCTTCACCTTCCTGAAATTACTGATGTGGGTGACGATCCGTTCGTTTTCCTCCGCCATTAGGGAGCGCTGGCAATCGGTGTAGCTCTCACTGTATTTTTTGCTGTCGATAAAGTTCGGGACGACCTCTATTTCACGTTGGATGTCGAAAACTTCCAACGTACGCTGTTTCAGGTTTTCCGAAACCGAGGTGACAACATCGGAATGGTTGATGCTAAAAGTGACCGCCGGCTTGTAAAAGGGATGGCTCCCCACCAGGGTAATGTCGGTACCGTGCAGGGTGGTGACCATGGGAATGTATATATCCTCTGCCTCCAACATCTTTTTGGCCATATACCCCGCATAGGCATGGGGAATGGCGTAATGCACATGCAAAAGGTCGATCTTGTGCTGGCGGATCGTATTGACCAATTTGCTGGAAAGGGCCAGTTCGTAGGGTTGGTAATGGAACAACGGATATTCCGGTACGTTCACCTCGTGAAAGTGGATGCGGTTGTTCAGCAGCTCGAGGCGTACGGGTTGCTTATAGGTGACAAAATGTACCTCGTGGCCCCGGCCCGCCAGGGCGATGCCCAGTTCCGTGGCCACCACGCCACTACCGCCAAAGGTCGGGTAACAAACAATCGCTATTTTCATGTTTCAAATGTAGCAAAGTATGTCGAACTCCGGCGCGTTTACGTTCCGGGAAGGCAGTTAAGGTTTCGTTAAGGTGGACGCAGTGCCCTACATCCCGGCAGCGCTCGGGGTGACATCCTTGGAATCGGGCCCCTCGGCTGTGCTTGGAGTGACAGGGGAGCCCGTTTTAAAATTTGGGCCCTCGCCTGCCCTAGGGGTGACCTCCTTGGAATCTTCGTTCACGATCGCCTCATAAATCTTTTCCTGGATCCGTGTCCGCAGTCCCGATTTGATCAAAAGGGTGTTCGACGCGGTGGGATAGGTGCGGTTGGAGAGAAAAACGTAGACCAGTTCCTCCTCGGGATCGGCCCAGGTGTAGGTGCCTGTAAATCCGCTATGGCCGAAGCTTTTGCGGGATACACAGCCGCAAGTATTGCCACCGCCCTCCAACTCGGGCTTGTCAAAGCCGACACCACGGCGTACGTCGTTCTTGCAGAAATAACAGGTGTTGAATTTTTTTACGGTACGGGAATCCAAAAATCGGGTCCCGCCATAGTAGCCCTCCTGGAGGTACATCTGCATAATCTTGGCTACATCGCCGGCGTTGCTAAAGAGCCCGGCATGCCCCCCTACCCCGCCTTGCATGGCGGCGCCCATATCATGTACATAGCCTTGCACCCGCTGGTACCGATAGTAGTCGTCCTCTTCGGAAGGTACGATGCGGTTCAGCGGTAATTTTTCAAGGGGATTGTAGCTGGTGTTGAACGCCCCTATCGGCGCATATAGAAAATCATGGACCAGCTGGTCCAAAGGCCTTTTTTTGGTGGCCTCGATATATTGTTTCATCACATAATAGCCTACGTCACTGTACCGATAGCGGTTGGATTTCAGGTCTTGGCGCGCGATACGGTCGTAGATGGAATCTTTATAGGCATCGGTGAGGTAGAG
Organism: Pricia sp.; assembly: GCA_035705395.1. Lineage (GTDB taxonomy): Bacteria > Bacteroidota > Bacteroidia > Flavobacteriales > Flavobacteriaceae > Pricia. Next base: position 4,912 of record DASSWC010000125.1, read on the forward strand.
TTGGTCGGTGACCTGGACGTGGAAACCGTCCATGGGCTTCTTCCGATAAAATTCCTTGGATGGTTTCCCGGTTTTGTCCAATGTATCGACATAAAAGGCGATCCATGCGGGCAGCCGTCCGTAGTGGGAAAGAGCCTTCAGTACGGTGACGTTCTTGATCTCGGTATCGGCGTATTCGGGCAACAGTTCCTCAAAAGTGTCGTGCAGGTCGAGCTCGCCTTCCTCTTCCATTTCCATCAGCACGGGCAGCGTGGCCAAAATCTTGGTGAGGGAGGCCAGATCATAGATATGGTCAGTGGTGACACTATCCTTCGAATCATAGGTCGGTTTGCCAAAGGCCTTGTTATAGACCACTTTGCCGCTGCGGGCGACGAGCACCTGCGCTCCGGGGAACATCAGCGAATCGAGCCCGTGCTGTACCAAGGTATCCACTTGGGCCAATTTTTGGGCATCGAAGCCGACGCGTTCCGGGTAGCTGTAGCCCAACCGCTTGAGGGATTTAAGCTTTAACTGCAGGTTTACCGGAAACTTCGGATGGGCGGTCACGGGCAACCTCCCCTTGGCGGGAATGGCCCCAAAAATGAGTTCCGCCGCTTTTTTCTGGGCCAATTCGCTGTTCTGGTAGGCCATCACAATGGCATCGATGGTTTCGAAGGATGGGATATCGGAGAGCGCATACGGCTTGGCGAACACCGAAAGTATAAGGTTCGATGTGCGCTCGGAAGCGATTTCCTGTAACCAATTGAGTTCTTTTTCTGAGAATTTATAGGGTTTCCAAGGATTTTCGTTGCTCTTGTGGAATCCGATGATAACCAGGTTGTACGCCTTTAATTTCTCTTTGAGTGTGGCGATATCCTTCCCGTTTACCTGGGTGACTTTGGCATACCGGTTCAGTGCCTCTACAAAGGGATCGCTTTTGGCATCGCCGAATTTGACATAGGCGATTTTTTTGTTCTCCAGGTTCTTGACGCCCATCAGGAAAAAGTCGTTCTTGACCACGGTCAGGGCGTTTTCGATGGCGTTCTCATAGACCAGTTCGTCTTTGCGGCTGTTCAGGTCCTCGTAGAGGTTTTTGAGTTCCACCGGCCGGTAGTGGTCGAGGTCTACCTTGTATTTGGCCATCAGTATTTTTTTTACGGATGCAGCCAGGCGTTCTTCAGAAATCTTGCCCTTGCCATAGGCTTTGGCCAATTTTGCCTTGGCCGCTTCCACATCGGTCGGCATCAATAGGATGTCGTTCCCGGCCATAAAGGCGGCCAGCTCAGTATCCCCATTTTTTCCATGGTCGGTTACCCCTTTCATATTGAGCGCATCGGTGAAGATGAGCCCCTTAAAGCCCATTTCTTCCTTCAGGATGCCGGAAATGATCTGTTCGGAAAGGGATGAGGGAAGTCCATTTTTAATTTCCATCGCCGGCACCTCCAAATGGCCGACCATAACACTGCTGAGGCCTTCCTGGATGAGCTTTCGGAAGGGATAAAGTTCGATACTGTCAAGCCGGGCCCTGCTAAAATTGATCATCGGCAGGCTGTGGTGGGAGTCCGTTTCCGTATCGCCGTGACCGGGAAAGTGTTTCCCGCTGGATAATACCCCCGCACTTTCCATCCCTTTCATAAAGGCGATACCTTTGTTGGCCACATTTTTACGGTCCTCGCCAAAGGAACGGTTGCCGATGATGGGATTATTGGGATTGGTGTTGATATCGATATCCGGGGCAAAGTTGATGTGTACTCCCAATCGTTTGGCGTGTTCCCCGATCCGGCGCCCGACATCCTGTACGATGGTATTGTCGGTAATCGCCCCCAGGGTCATGTTCCAGGGAAAGGCGTAGGTGGAATCGAGGCGCATGGCGAGTCCCCATTCCGCATCCATCCCCACCAATAACGGCAATTTCGAGACGGATTGGAACCGGTTCGTAAGCCGGGCCTGCCGCACGGGACCGCCGGTGGAGAAAATCACCCCGCCGATATGCTGCTCCTTTATGAGTTTTTCGACCTTGTCGCTCGCGGCCTTTGGTTGATCGGAAGCCACCATAACCATAAAGAGCTGTCCCAATTTTTCGTCGAGGGACATCGCATCGTAGCGCACATCGACCCATTGTTGCTGGTCGAGGCTGTCGCGCGTCACCAGCGGATTTTTTTGGGCAGTTACTACGGAAAAAGAAAAAAACAGAAAAAACAAGGGGGAAATTCGGTAAAAACTCATAGTGTTGGTCTGGTCTATGGGAATAACAGAAAAGAGATTAAATTATTGTATTTCATCGGATTTTCTTACAGTGTTGGTCTTTAGTTCATGAACCGAGCGTGCCAACTTTCCGAGGCGGGCACTTCCCAATGCTCCTCGTATTCTGCCTTGTTGTTCACCAGATTATTGAAGACGACGGTATTTTTGGACACCGCTCTCTGTTTCGCCATTTTTTTGAAATCGGCCAGGGATTTGTAGGCAATGTATTCGCCCTGTTTGTAGGATACGTTCATTTTATCGAGCAGGATCACTTGGTACTTTTTTTCCAGATGTTGAATGAATCGTACCGAGGCGTCGATCGAACAGCCCGAAGCGGAAGCCTGGGACTGATCCAAACCTATGACGATAAAGCGTTTGTAGGGTATTTCATAGCCCGCTTGAAGCTGGCTGCCGTGGGCCGTCCATTCCTTTAAAAAGGCATCCATTTCACGGTGGATTTCCTCCAGTTCTTCGGACGTAAAGCTACGATCCGCCTGGTAAATCCAAATGCGGGAGGTTTCTGGTAGTGTTTTGAAGTCTGTTAGCATGTTGTAAGGTTGTAGTATAAAATATACAAAAACTAGGCCATTCCTTCGCTGAAACCGCCAATTATCAAAGATCCTCCGCCTCGGCGATCAGCTCCGCGACGTCCATGACGGCAATGGAGCCTTCTTTTTCCTTGCCCTTCACGCCGTCGGTCATCATGGTGTTGCAGAAGGGGCAGGCAGCGGCAATGATTTCCGCTTGGGTCTCGATGGCCTGTTCGGTGCGTGCGATGTTGATGTCCTTATCCCCCGCTTCGGGTTCCTTGAACATTTGGGCGCCGCCGGCACCACAGCACAACCCCCTTTGTTTGCAGCTTTTCATTTCGACCAGTTCGGCATCCAGTTTTCGGATCAGGTCCCTCGGGGCCTCGAACACCTGGTTGGCGCGGCCGAGATAACAGGGGTCGTGAAAGGTGATGCGTTTTCCCTTGAACTTGCCGCCTTCCAAGGTGATTTTTCCCGCTTCCAACAAATGCCGTAAAAATTGGGTGTGGTGTACCACCTCGTAGTTACCGCCCAGCCCGGGATACTCGTTTTTGATCGTATTGAAGCAATGGGGACAGGCCGTTACGATCTTTTGAACATCATAGCCATCCAACACCTCGATATTGCTCATGGCCTGCATCTGGAACAAAAATTCGTTCCCAGCCCGTTTGGCGGGATCGCCGGTGCAACTTTCCTCGGTACCAAGAACCGCAAAGGTGACCCCCGCCTTGTTCAAGATCTGTACAAAGGCTTTGGTGATCTTTTTGGCCCGGTCGTCAAAACTCCCCGCGCAGCCCACCCAAAAAAGGACTTCCGGTTTCTTACCGGCAGCGGCCATTTCGGCCATGGTCGGGACTTTTAGTTGTTCTTTGCTCAAGGTTCAAAAAAAAATTAGTGGTCTATATTACCCTTTGTTATTTTCCCGCAAGCTGATAATTATTGACTAAGACTGATGCTGAAATTTGAAGTATTCTTTCAAGTTCCCTGATCATATCCACAGTCAATCTCTTCTTTCGGTTCAATATTTCGGACACACGGCTTTTTCCACCGATTATTCCGACCAGGTCCTTTTGGCGCATATTCAGCTCCTCCATGCGTATTTTAATCGCTTCGATCGGGTCGGGCGCTTCGATCGGATAGTGCTCGTTCTCGTAGTTTTCGATCAGCAATGAGAGGATTTCCGCCTCGTCGCCTTCTTTCG
>DASSWC010000126.1:0-5709 GCA_035705395.1 Pricia sp.
ACAAAACTGGTTGGTCAACTTGGGGATGGGAGTATGAAAACGGAAATCTATTTGATGAAGTGGGTTATGAACTTGAAGAAGTTTTGGAGGAAGATAAATATGGTCACATAACGAAGGCTCGCTTTAAATATGTGGGCTAACGGGCGAGTGTATGGCAAGTAAGCCACGCACAAACTTTGAATTGAAACAATAACTTAACTGGCTTATTTGCTATACATATTGTTAGCATTTAGTACGGTTTTAAACGATAAAATTATGACAGTAGCAGAATTAAAACAAAAACTGAATGAGTTTGATGAAGACTTAGAAATAGGTGGATGGGGACACTTTGGCGAGTGCCTTGAAATATATAGTGTACACAAGGCTAATGAAGGTTTTGTGGTGTTAAGCATTGAAAGTGCTGGAGAAGAACCAGACTGAGTATTAATGCTAACAAGTGAATATAGGTACAAGTTACTATATCCAAAACATGCTACCCTCATACATGCGGGGAGGATCTTAGATAGCCAATTGAACGATTAATAAGAGAAAAATAAAATGACAGTAGTAGAGGAACTTTACAAGCATTTAGAGGTGAACGATCCTGAATTTTGGAACGCTCAAATGATATTGGATTGGGCAAAGGAAAATAAAGACAGTTTCCTGAAAAAGGAGCAGGAACAATTAGGCAAGGCGTGGCAGGAAGGCGCATCAGAGGCCCAGTCGGATGCTGCCAAGGAAATCGAAAAGAATTATGTTGTAGTATACACCTAAACAAAAACTAAAATGGAACCGATGGCGACAGATGCTATAAAACCAGAAATACCAAATCTAGAAACCAAAATACTTTTAATGCTGAAAGATGAGTTTTTAAGGCTCAACAATTTAAAGGTAGGCGACCATATCATTTGGAACTTTAGATATGATACGACAAGACAAGCCTACAAAAGCCGTAGAATGGATAAGTATTCCGCCCGTGAAGAAGGCGAGGGTGTTTTAAAAACAGATGAAAAGGGATTTTTGTTTGTTGAGAGCTTGAAGGATTATTCTTTTTACAATCATACAAATAATGGATTGACCGGAAGATCTAGAAGGGAATGGTATCAAAGGGAAATGAGGAAATCAAAACATTATTTTGGTGTTGGATTCATTCACCTACCCAGCGATTAAACGCAACCGATAATACTTGAAGGGAAAAACAATAAGTTATGGAAACATTGAAAATCGAGCATTTGGCACCTTACCTGCCTCATAAGCTAAAATTTTATTGGGAAGAAGCAGGTGGTTATGAGTTATATTCTTTGAGTGAGGATGGAATAGTTCTGTTTGAGCCAATATCGGAATCATATTTGGAATTTGACAGTCATGAACTTGATGGTTTGAAAATAGCAGTTAAACCCATCCTAAGACCATTATCGGACTTGACGCTCAGTCTTTATTTTGAACTGTCGAACAAAGAACCTAAAAACGATTTCGGTATATGTTGCGGAAAATACAATGGTTTACATGACAAGCGGGACTACATACACCATCAAGGATACACTAGTAGGAAATATTTCTTGGATAACGGTATTGGAAGTATGCCATACCGAACGGTTAAATTCTTTTTTGAACACCATTTTGACGTATTCGGACTAATCGACAATAATCTGGCAATCGACATAAACCAAATAACCGCCCCAAAGGGCATATAAAAGGATAACATGGAAGCAAGGGAAATAAAGTTTAGGGGGCAAAAAACTTCTACGAAAGAATGGGTTTATGGAAGTTTGATCGTCAACAAGTCGGGGGATTACACAATAACCCAAATAACGTATAATCCCGTTTCAAAGGGCGTAATAAACGGGTGGTGCTTTGGAGTTATGCCAGAGACCGTAGGCCAATACACCGGCCTAAAAGACAGGAACGGAAAAGAAATTTATGAGGGGGATGTTCTTAGCGATTATACCGAGACCGATGAAGGAATTATAAAATCACATTGTCAGGTATTGTGGAATGAAGCGTGTGGATCTTGGGAGCTTGATATGAGCATGACCCAAAATAGGTCATACACCTTTTATCTTGCGGAGGAATTACTGGATTTTGAATACGAAATTTCGGGAAATATTTATGAAAACCCCGAACTATTGACCACCCCTACAACAGGGGATAAAAAGGATTGAAATGAAACCGATAACCCTTGACGGAAAGGAGTGTTATGTTATCACAAAGGACGTTTTCGACGATCTTTTGGAAAACGCCATGATTTCCCGTAGGGCGAAATCAAAGACAGGACTTTGCGACCGTAATACGGCTATGGACATCCTGGGATGCTCCCTTACCACCTTTTACGCCCGTCTAAAGGAAAAGGGGTGCTTAATCAAGAAAGGCAGCGTACACGGCACGTATTTGATTTCCAGCGTTGAAAAAGAAAGGGACAGGAACCGCTAAAACACCAAATCCCACACCTTCTTAAATTCCGCATCTATAATCTTATTGGGGAACCGCCTCGCATAAAGGCCACTTATACTATCCGATTTATGCCCCTGAATCTGCTCTATTACGGTTCTTCTAATCCCGATCTCACCGGCAAACGAATTGAAAAGATACCTAGTGCTTTTTGTTCCCAGCCTATCTATACACAAAGTATTGCACACCCTGCCCAAAGAACGCCCCGTGCTTTTGGTGAACTCGGTATACCTTTCGGTCCGGGGGTCGGGAATCCAGCCGAACACCCTTTCCTCATCGGGAGTACCGTGTTTACCAATCGCCCCAAGGGCGAACGGGCTTAAAGGATTATCGATGAACTCGCCCGGACTATCGAAGTTCCTAAGTTTGAAACGGTAGAACCTTACCCTATCGTGCCTTACGTCCGTCCATTTTAGATTCGCAATGTCCGCATAATCATGGCCGCCTATTGCGAACTGGAAAAGAAAAATATCGATGTTCCGTTCCATAATCGATTTTGCACGGTTTGATGTTCCCTCTTTAGGAGCGAAGGAAAACAGTTTTTTAAGGTCGTTAGGGGTATGCATCGGGGGCCGTTTTGATCGGGACTGTTTTATCATCCCTAAAAATGGATTGTCCCGTCTTACGCCCTCCAGTAGTTGCGCCTTTTTAAAAACCGAGCGCATTGTCCTAAGATAATAGCTTACACCTCCCCTGCCCTTTCCGTACTTCAATTTGTATACCTTGAACGATTCCACCCAGTTCCTATCTATGTCGTTTATAGGAAAATCCCCGCCCGTAAAATTGAGTATCTGGGCCTTTGTTTCGTGAAAATGTTTATATCCCATCCCGATTTCCTTTCGTTCATCGGCCATCCTGTCCATATATTCCAGGAAATTTAGGTTCAGGGATGTTTTGGGAATGCCTTTGCGGACAATTTCAACGGATTTTTCGAGGTTTAATTTATTGGAGTTGCAATATTCGGCCCTTTCCTCGGCTTCCGAGATACTGCCCAGAACCCGCGAAGTGTATTTTAGCCTATTTCCTTTTTGGAACATTCCGGTACGGCAATAGCGATGTTTTTGCAATATATCGCAATATACGCGTATCTTTACGGGGTATCCGTTCTTTGCCTCGCTCCTAGTGTCCAGGATGGCCGTTATCGAAATCAATTTGAATATCTGTTTTTGGTCGCAATAAAATTGCAATATATTTCGGTATTTATTGGTATAAAACGGTACTTTTTAATATTTCTTATCATTTATGAGAAAATCAAAAAACAAAGAAACCCCTGCTGTTGCAAGGGCTTCGGGGTGTCGGGATGACAGGATTTGAACCTGCGACCACACGCCCCCCAGTATTGTAGTTATAGGCTGTTTTTATTGGGGTTGTGGCGTTGTTTTTTATTATTTGCAATATAAATGCAATATTCGGTCTTTTTCCCGTTGTATATTTCGAGGGGTTTTAGTATCTTTAATTAAGCAAATGGCCACCAAAATGAAACCACAAAGGAGAGAGGAGGTGTTGATGTTTTGGGTGGTCGTGGCGGTGTGTTCGGTAATGATTGTGTTGACGAAATGACCGAATGAAGAAGAATTAAAGCGGTATGGCCAGGCCCGTGACCAAGCCAACAAGAAACCAACCTACTTTTGTCCTGACCTTGTCCTTTCGCTCGTAGAACTGTTTGATAACCTCGCCCTGTGTTTCGATGATTACTTCTTGATTGCGCACGACACCCACATAGGCCGTCTCCTTTACCTTTTGATTGGCAAGCTGTCTTTTTTGTATACGGTAATTATCCGCGTATTGATTTCCATAGGACAAAGCGGTAACGGTCGTTGAATTGTTCCCCGGACTGCCGAAATCCTCATTGCCCTTTTTTACAAGTTCTTCCGCTAGTTCCTTTTCCTGTGTAATGGGCCGCTCCCGTTGCTTAGAGTAGGCTTTGTTGATACTGTCAAGGGATGCGCCCAAAGAATCGTTTTCGCCCTGCATATCGGATATAATGGCCCGTAGGGAATCGTTTTCGAGGTTCTTTACATTTACTATGCTGTCAAGCCGGGCTGTATCCACGGGCTTGCATTTGGGGAACTGGTGACGGCCCAATAGGAAACATCCTGTCAGAATGGCCAATGCCACAATGACAAAGACTATCCAGATCAATTTATTTTTTCCCTGTGCGTCCATATATTAATTTCCCGTTCTTTTCGTATTTCCATTTCCCGTTGTGAAAAAACAGCGGAACCTTCCTATCCTTATTGCAAGTACGATCAAGAGGTAGGCCGGCATCCATCCGTATTTTTTCAATACACCCAAATGAGATTTTTTACCTTATCGGGGTCGCAGTCCAAATGGCAGAAATTCTCCCCTATCCCAATCCTTGTAAAACCCGCTTGCAACGCGGCTTCCACTATCTTATATTTCGTTGCGCTGCCTACTGCCGAAATATCCACCGCCCATCCCGTCAAATGTGAACTGTTCGATACGCCCCCTACTTTCTTGTTATGCGCTTTAGTCCGGTATCCGCTCGTAACTACAAAAGGTATCCCCGCCAATGCACGGGCATAGTCCAGTTTGACCAATAACGGCGGCTTCATGTTCTTTCCCGACCCCGGATCATCGGGGCTGTCAAATTCGGAAAGTTTGAAGTATCTCATTGTTTAAGAAAAAAAAGGCCGGGGCGAATCAACTAACCAAACCAAAAACAAAATAGAATCCCCGGCCCGATGATTAAAAATTACCTTTCAGATCCTTCCATTGCTTTACCGCCCATGGACGTAGTTTGTCTAGGTTCTTCATTACGAAAATCCCTATGATAACCCCGAAAACAATGCCCCAAAACCAGTTTTTAGGCATGGAAATGAACACGAACAGTCCGGATGCTATACCACCTATCCAAACAAACCCGGTACTTGTGATAAATGTTAGCACAGCACCTAAAATTTCGCTCAACTTTTTCATCTTTATCTGTGTTTATGCCCGTAGGCGGTTAATTACTTTTCAAGTTTATCGATCTTATATTCCATTATCTGTAGCGTGGACATAATATTGAAATACCTGCTCTCCTCTTTTTGATTGCTCTCCTTGATCTCTTTTTTAAGGTTGTACATATCGATAGCGCTTGCCTTGTACACCTCTTCGAACTCCGCCCTTCTAACATAGAAAGAATCTTTTAAGGCCATTGGCATATGCATGCCGGGGTCGTTCACGTGGTCAATGTAGACATCAATGGAATCCCTAATGGTCATGTTCTCCATGAACCTTTCGGTATCTATCCTTCTTTCGGTCCGCGTAAATGCCCGG
>DASSWC010000127.1:0-3989 GCA_035705395.1 Pricia sp.
GATATCGACCTCGATGCTATCATCTACCAAGGGATAGACATAGACCGAGGCAAACGAGGTATGCCGTTTGGCGTTGCTGTCAAACGGGGAGATGCGGACCAAGCGGTGCACCCCGTTCTCGCCTTTTAGCCATCCGAAGGCATAATCGCCGTCGATTTCAAGGGTCACCGTTTTGATGCCCGCCACATCGCCCCCCTGATAATTGCGCTCCTTGACTTTGTAGCCGTTCTTTTCCGCCCACATGATGTACATGCGCATGAGCATCGACGCCCAATCGCAGCTTTCGGTGCCGCCGGCACCCGCGGTAATCTGGAGTACGGCCGTCAATTCGTCACCCTCCTCGGACAGCATGTTCTTGAATTCCAGTTTTTCGATCTGGTTCAAGGCTTTTTCGTACTGGTCTTGAACTTCTTCCTCCTTGATTTCCCCTTCTTCTTGGAATTCCAGCAACACTTCGAGATCCCCTATGGCGATTTGGGCCGCATTGTAGTCATCTACCCATTGTTTTTTGGATTGAATGGACTTCATATGCGCCTGCGCTTTCTGAGGGTCGTCCCAAAAATCAGGGGCCAGGGTTTTCTCCTGCTCGTTCTCTATTTCGATACGTTTCGTATCGACGTCAAAGATACCTCCTTAACGCACCGAGGCGATCCTGGAGACCCTTAAATAGGTCTGTTGTAATTGTCATTGGTTCTGAATTTTTGGCAAAAATACGGTTTCGAAATGAATATATTGAATGTGAGAGGCAAGATGTGAAGAAGCATTTAAGATGGGTACCCTAATTTTTGGGTATTGAATTTTTTCCGGTACGGATGGAATGGGTTACATTTAGTGCCCATTTTACTTGAAATGAAAATAAACCTGATAAGCGATACCGTAACGCATCCCACTCCCGATATGCTCGACGCCATGATGGGAGCCGAGGTTGGCGACGATGTCTTTAAGACCGACCCGACCGTAAACGCCCTGGAGTCGAAGGTGGCCGCATTGTTCGGCATGGAGGCGGCGCTGTTCTTTCCCAGCGGTACGATGACCAACCAAACCGCCGTCAAACTACACACAAATCCCGGCGACCAGCTGATATGCGACAAATATGCCCATATCTACAATTTTGAAGGGGGAGGTGTAAGCTTTAACAGCGGGGTATCCTGTAAGTTGGTCGATGGCTATCGCGGCATGATGACCGCTGAACAGGTAGTGGCCGCCATCAATCCTCCCGACTTCTATCACAGTCCGCGTACATCATTGGTCTGCATCGAGAACACGACGAATAAAGGGGGCGGTGCCTGTTGGGATTTTGGGGAACTTGAAAAAATCAAGTCCGTTTGCGGGAAGCACGGTTTGGCCTACCATCTTGACGGCGCAAGGGTGTGGAATGCCCTGGTGGCCAAAGGCGAAAGTCCGAAACAATACGGTGCCCTTTTTGATACGATCAGTGTTTGTTTGAGTAAGGGCTTGGGCTGTCCCGTGGGTTCGGTATTGGTAGGCAGCGAAGCGTTGATTCTCAAGGCGTTGCGTATCCGGAAAATTCTGGGTGGCGGAATGCGCCAAGCCGGCTATCTGGCCGCGGCCGGCATTTACGCTCTGGACCACCATATCGACCGCCTGGCCGAAGACCACAAAAAAGCCGTAGAAATCGGAGAGGTACTTCAAAAATTGTCCTACATCAAAAAAGTGGAACCGATCGAAACGAACATCATCATTTTCGAAATCGACGAGAGATATCGGGATGGAAACGAATTTATAGAAAAGCTAAAGACGAATGACATCCATATAATAGGTATGGGCCAGGGAAAACAGCGTATCGTCACCCATTTGGACTATACCGATGAAATGCACGCGGTGTTTTTGAAAATTTTAAAAAAAGGATAGGGGTAAGCACTTTCAATGCCCTCTGTTACAACACCCTTCCTGAAAACAACTTCGCTGCCTTTACAACAACGACCGGATCTGTTCCCGAAAATTTTTAATCCCATTTTCCATGCCCGCCTCCGAATCGTAGGGTTCGCTATGACCGATAGCGCGGCCGTCATTATCCTTTAGGCGAAATAGGAATTTGCCCTCCGTATTTGTTTTCCGTTCAAATTGGTTGCGGGTCAAGGACATGGTTTCCAGTTTCCTGAAGGACTTGTCCATTTCATGTTTATCGGAAAACGGGACGCTGTTCAGAAGGGTATCCCCATTTTCGGTCCTGAGACTAAAACGGAAGCTGCCCTCATTATCGGAATGAATTTGTATCACGTGCTCTTTTCTGAAAAGATACAAAATTTACGGAAGATTCTGGGTATTGGACCATTCGGGGATCCCGCAATTCCTTATGTCGAATAATCGTTCCCTTACAGATGCTAATCAAGCGCTATCCTTCCTCAGAATCACTATTTCTGCATCTTCAAATAATAGTCCGCCGAATGCTTGCCCGAGCCGTAGAACAGAAAAAACAGGCAGATTACCAGGGTGACGGATGCTAAAATTAGATTCGCAACATTCATCTCTCCCAAAAAGTTGACCACTACGGCCCCTAGAAGAATAGGTAGCTGTGCTAGAACGGCCCATCGCGTCAAAAGTCCGATTACAATTAAAAAGCCGCCCACGAAATGGGCCGGGGCGACATAGTGCAAAATACCCATGCCATCAAATAGGTTTTCAAAGGGCTTTATGATCTCGATCATTTGTTGCTGGTTTGACATAAACTCGATCCCTTTTATAAAAAGAAAGACACCTAGAGCTACCCGTAGTAGATCTAGGGCGTAGTACGTATGGGCATTCGCCCATTTGTTTAAGGTTTTTATGGTAGCCATTGCGATGAATTTACTGCCTACTTAGCAACAATAAAGCTATTAGCCGAAATTACTATGGGTTAAGGTACTCATTTTTTAGGAACATATAAAAGTTAAAATATAGCCATTGCCCTGATTGCCATAATTTTGCCGTTAGCGGACGTATCTCGCAGGTCTTTTCCCAGTCTAGATCGGCCCTAATCCAAAAATTCACGGTCGAAAACGAAAGGCTCCTCTCCCTGGGGATCCACGGTAACCTGTACGGCATGGGCACCGGATTCTATTTGTACGCGAAGTATGTTTTGCTCGGGCCAAGGCTTGTCATCGAACCAGAAATGTGCATCACCCTGTATATAGAGGACTGGTTTTTCAAAGGTTGCGGCGGCCGTTCTAAAACGCTCCGTAAAAAGTTGGTACTTTTCGGGATCCACTTCCGTAACATTGGCGTGCCAAAACAGGACGGCCGCTTCGACATTCCCGATTTGTGCTTCAAACTGTTTTTCAACCCAATCCGCATTGTCCGCCAAGCGCCCATCCCATTCCGCCTGATCATGGACCACACCTCCTACAAGGTTCAGACCCATAAACAGTATCCCGTTCTGTACCCAGGCAAAATTTTCCGGCCGTTCTTCCTGATACAGCACCGTAGGTTCGAATTGCCATTTTTCATGGAACTTTAAAAAGTATTTGTTCCAAAGGGCAAAAGCGTCCTCTGGATTATCGCAATCATTGTATTCGTTGTCCCCAAGCACGATAAAAGTTGGGATTTCAAAGGTTTCGAGCAGTCCGCTGATATCGTCATAGACGGTTTCGTCGCATGGGGCGGCGCCGGGCTTGATATCCCCGACGTGCACAACGAAATCGGATTTTGCCTTGGTGTTGTGGGTTTCGATAAGGGCTTCCAGTCCTGCTCGCTCCCCCGCATCATAAGGAACGTCGCCGATGACGGTAAATACGGTTGCCTCTTTTGTGGCAGTGGAATCAACGTTTTCGGGCGGATCAACGGTCTGGGTAGAATCGGTTTCACCGATGGGATTATCGTCGTCAGAAGGCTTTGGACTCCGGTCATCCGAAGAACCCGAACAGCCAACGGCAAGTCCGATGCCATAGATTAGGATTATCATTTTAAGGACACCCATTCTTTGTATATTTCTATTGTACACCATTGATTTATCTTTTTAGCGTCACCAAAACCGGCAAATGATCGGAGAT
>DASSWC010000128.1:0-3515 GCA_035705395.1 Pricia sp.
GACGGCAGTAAATTCAAGGAGATAACGCCCGAGGGTTATGTTGAGGGGCCGTTCATGTTCCTTAGGAACGGCATCTATTATTTTATGTGGTCCGAAGGCAGCTGGGGCGACGGCAGTTACAGGGTGGCCTACTCCATGTCAGACAAGGCGACCGGCCCCTATGAGCGCATCCGAACCATCTTGGAATCGAAGGAAGGTGATATCGCCACCGGTGCCGGACATCATTCCGTCATCAAAAGACCCGGAACGGACGAATACATCATCGTGTACCACCGCAGGCCCATCCCCAACGAAGACCGGGACCATCGGGTAATCGCCCTCGATAAAATGGAATTCAACGAAGATGGCACCATAAAGCCGGTGAAGATGACCTTTGAGGGGGTTGCGGCGGACACTTCGAAGAAATAGGACGATATCGAGGACGGGATTCCCGACTAACGTGTACCGATTAAAGAATCGGGAGCTCAAAATATAAATATTACGAATTGACTCTCAAATGAAGAAATGGAATATCCATTTAATGTAGCGGAAAACAATGGTATCAAAAAAACGGTTCTGGCTTTTGTAGCTTATGGGATATTCACCTGTACCGGCTTCGGTCAACATCATGGCGACGACCTCAAAAACGAAAAAACGGCCTTCCAGACCAGCAGCCCATGGATGCCCGAAATCGATATTCGGGCCGATGTCGCTATCGTTTACGGGGTTCATGGCAATCCCACCGACGGAAAACAGGCCCTGACCTTTGAACAGCGTTTGGCCTCATGGCGGCACCGTGGCTACAACACCCATTTCATGACCGGTATAGCCTGGGGCTCGTACCAGGATTATTTTTTGGGCGAATGGGACGGTGAGAACCACTTGGGCGAAGGGCAGGTGGAGCGGGACGGAGATACCATCTGGCACGGGCACAACGTACCCTATATCGTACCCACCGCGCCCTTTATCGAATACATCAAAAAGGAAGTTATCGAACGGGTCATCGATGCCGGGGTGAGTTCCATTTATTTGGAAGAGCCCGAATTCTGGTCCCGGGCGGGCTATAGCAGCGCCTTTAAAAAAGAGTGGCAGAAATTCTATGATTTTCCCTGGAAACCACAGCACGAATCGCCCGAAAATACCTATCTCTCCAACAAATTGAAATACCAGTTGTACTACGATACCCTGGAAGAGGTTTCTTCCTACGCCAAAGCATATGGAAAGAACAAGGGGATGGATATCAAGATCTACATTCCCACCCATTCCCTGGTCAACTATTCCGCATGGCAGATCGTGAGTCCCGAAGCCAGTTTGGCGTCCCTACCGGGTATTGACGGGTATATCGCCCAAGTGTGGACGGGTACCTCTAGGGAGCCGGTCTTTTTCAATGGAAAGGAAAAGGAACGGGTATTCGAGAATGCGTTTTTGGAATATGGATCGATGGTATCGATGACCGCCCCGACGGAACGGAAGCTTTTCTTTCTTACCGACCCCATTGAGGATCGGGCGAAGGACTGGGCCGACTATAAGCGGAATTATCAAGCTACTTTTGTGGCGCAGCTCATGTATCCTATGGTCGCCAATTACGAGGTGATGCCCTGGCCGGAGCGTATCTATACCAAGCCCTACCGCCAAGCTGATAGCGATAAAAAGGTATTGATTCCGAAATTTTATTCCACCCAGATGCAGGTAATGATCAATACCCTGAACGAAATGCCCCTTTCTGAAAACCGGATTACGGGTTCGCAGGGTATCGGGGTGCTGATGGGCAACTCGCTGATGTTCCAGCGCTTCCCGACCCATAACGGTTTCGAAGACCCCCGGTTCTCCAATTTTTACGGGCAGACCCTTCCCCTGCTCAAACGCGGGGTGCCCGTGGAGACGGTGCATATGGAAAATCTATCCTACAATACCACCTTGGGGGATATCAAGGTACTGGTCATGAGCTATTCCAATATGAAGCCGACCTCGCCCGAAATCCATAAACAACTATCCGAATGGGTAAAGGAGGGTGGAATTTTAATCTATGTTGGAAAAGACGACGACCCGTACCAGTCCGTCATGGAATGGTGGAATACCGGTGATAATACCTTCAAGGCCCCTTCGGAACATCTGTTCAAGCTGTTGGACATTCGTGCATCCCCCGAAAAACAAAAATTCAAGGTCGGGAACGGTTCGGTATATGTCATCCGGGAAAATCCTAAGGAATTCGTGATGAATTCCGGGGGCGATAGCGAATATATCAAAATACTTCAGGAAGCCTATAAAACCTCCGGTGAAGCCGATGGGCTAAGCTTTAAGAACAACCTATACCTGGAACGCGGACCCTATGACCTGGTTGCCGTATTGGATGAGAGTGTAGACCAACGGCCCTACGTGGTCAAAGGCCCGGTCATCGACCTGTTCGACCCGAAGCTTCCCGTGCTGTCGGAAAAAACGATCGCGCCCGGAGAACAGGCCTTCCTCTATAATTTGGCGCGTATCAAAAATACGGATACGCCTCAGGTACTTGCCTCGGCTGCGCGGATTTCGGATGAAAAAATAGCCCAAAACACGTATTCCTTTGTATGCAAAAGTCCGCTAAAGACCGTCAACAGCATGCGGGTGTATGCGCCGGAAAAGCCCAAGAAGGTACAGGTAACCAATGCAAAGGGAGAACCGTTGCCCCGTGTGACATCGGAATGGGACGGGACATCCAACACACAATACCTCAGTTTTGACAACCATCCGGAAGGGGTCAAGGTTATATTTAGTTGGTAACTTTTACACGATACCCTAAAATTTGAGATGATGATAAACCGTTCACTACCTATACCCTTGGTCGCTGCTTTGCTAGCGATCGGTACCTGCCAGGGGCAGAACCCGGCAAAAAAGACAACGGGTACAACCGCCTTTATTGAAAATCCGGTAGAATACGTCAATCCCTTTATCGGCACCGCCCCGTTGACGGACCCCGATTTTATCGGTTACGTGCCGCCGGAAGGTTGGCGGGTATGGGCGGGCCTGACCTTTCCCGGTGCCTCGCTGCCCAATGCGATGGTACAGGTAAGCCCGATGACCGAATACGGCTCGGGCGCGGGCTATGAATATGAAGATACGGAGATACTCGGCTTTACCCATACCAATAAGGGACATTGGAACCTGTGCAATGTTCCCGTTCTGCCGCTGTCCGGCGGGGCAAAGCGCCCTTTCAAATCCACTTTTTCGCACGAAAACGAAAAGGCATCACCGGCCTATTATGAGGTTTTTTTGGATGACTACCGGGTCAAGACCAGACTGACCTCCACGATGCGGGCCGCTATCCACGAATACACTTTTGAAAACAATTCCGATCGGAAAATCCTTTTTGACCTGGGAAGGGCCAACAATGATGTCAGAAGCTGGAATATCGAAAAGGTCGACGAAAATAGTATTAGCGGGTATCAGGATATGGGGCGCGACAAAATCCACTTTTTTGCCATCCTGAACACTCCGATTGGGTCTGTGGAAAGGATTGACGACGGCAAACCCGGGGGCCAGGCCGTAGTGGGACTTTC
>DASSWC010000129.1:0-5980 GCA_035705395.1 Pricia sp.
CAAAGAAAGGGGGACCGTTTCAATTTTTCCGTCCAACCTTTCCTTCAATCCATTCATGATTTTATCCTAATAGAGCCGACCGGGGTGCAACAGACCATTCGCGGCAACTTTCAGGTCTGGGAATACCGCCAGACCGATGCGCGGCTGTTGGGCGTGGATATGGACGCGTCGTATGCCTTTGCCCGGAATTTTCGGTTCGACCACCAGTTTTCCCTGGTCAAAGGCTATGACCGTATCCGGGATGAACCTTTGATCAACATGCCGCCGGTGAACACCGTGAACGGACTCGTCTATCAGAATCCCGATGCGAACAACCTACGGATGCAGCTTGAAAGCCAGTACGTATTCCGCCAGAACGAATATCCCGATACGAATTTCGAGGTATACCTTCCCGAAAGCCAGACCATGGAAACCGTTGATGTAAGTACGCCACCGGATGCCTATCATCTGCTCAATTTTGATTCCAGTATCGATCTGGGGCTCGGCAATCGATCCACCTTAACCCTAGGTTTCGGGGTGACCAACCTTCTTAACACCTCCTATCGCAATTATCTGAACCGTCTACGCTATTATGCGGACGATCTGGGGCGGAATTTTACGCTCAATCTTAAACTCTATTATTGATTTTGTCTGCCGTTGTGGCGGGTTTAAAATCAAAAGGGGTTCAATTCTTTGAAGTTCCAACCCGGAAAGATGGATTTTGTGCTCTGGACTGGGGTAGTTCCTTACCCCCTAAATAGAAAATAACGCTCCTTGAGCTCCTCGATAGCGGTCTCCTTGTTCGTAGTGATATAACGCAGCGCCTCGTCGGTAAACTCCCTTCCCTTATCGGTCAGGGAAACGACGTTGTCCGATATGTGGATAAGGTTGTTTTTGGAGGCCAGTTCCAGTACGGTTTTCGCCTGCACCTTTTGCCAGTTAATATGTTCGCGTAGGTGGTTGACATGGCGTTCGGCCACTTCCTGATGGTTTTGAAGGTGCAGCAGGAATACCAATAGGGATACCTCCTTACGTTGTTGCCTTTCCCTGAACACGCCAGAAACGACCCCTTGTTTGGGGGCGAAGAGATAGGTCAAAAGGAATATAATACCTAGTACGGTAGTCATGGAGCCCGCAATTGAGGCATCCAAAACATGGGCCGTCCAGTACCCGGCAATGGCGGCAAAAATTCCGAAGAAGCAGCTTAAAAGCAGCATTTTTTTGAGGTCGTCGGTAAGCAGGTAGGCCGTGGCCGCCGGGGCTATGATCAGGGCGACGACCAGAATGGCGCCTACGGCATCAAATGCCCCGACTACCGTGACCGAAGACACCGTCATCAGTCCGTAATGTATGACCAGCGGGGAAAATCCCAAGGTGGCCGCAAGTTCCTTATCGAAGGTGCTCAATTTAAGTTCCTTAAAAAATAGGATGAGCAGGGTTAAGGTAAGGAACAAGATCGCGCCGATGACCCAAAGGGACTTGGGGCCAATATCCGTTCCGCCCACTATCAGCCGGTCAAAGGGCGCAAAGGCCAGTTCGCCGAGCAGCACCGCATCGATATCCAAATGTACGTCGTTGGCGTTTTTGGCAATGAGGATGACCCCGATACTGAAAAGGGCGGGAAATACCAATCCGATGGCGGTATCCTCTTTCACCAGACCGGTCTTTTGAATAAACTCCACCAAAACGACGGTTATGACCCCCGTAAAGGCAGCCAGTAAAATTAGGAGGGGGGAGTTGAGGTCTTGCGTAATAAAAAACCCCAATACGATGCCCGGTAAAATGGAGTGGCTAATGGCATCGCTGATCA
Organism: Pricia sp.; assembly: GCA_035705395.1. GTDB lineage: Bacteria > Bacteroidota > Bacteroidia > Flavobacteriales > Flavobacteriaceae > Pricia. Next base: position 1,790 of record DASSWC010000129.1, read on the forward strand.
TCGCCATTTTACGGAGCACCAAGAAGGCACCCGGTAGGGCACAGGCGACCGCGACCAAAGCTGCGATGAGCTGTATTTCGATTTGTGCACTAGTCATATTCGGTGCGTGAATGTGTTTGTCGATTCCGTTATGCTCTGTATTTCGTTTGGTGCGCTGGTCATGCTCGGTGCGTAATTAACTGTAATTTGATTAAACATTACGTATTTTAAATTGTGCGTTATTCCGTTTCAGTGCCCAATTGGTTGTACTTCGCTTCCGCTTGATCATAGCCTTTTTGGGTCATGGACCATTGATTGCCCGAAATGGCGATAAGCCGGTCCTCTTCAAGCTGGGTCAGGGTCTTGCGGGTAAAACCCTGAAAATTGTTCAGTATCCTAATGGAATGCGGGCGGGAGATGTCATCGTGTTCCCGTACGATATGGTACATAAAGGACAGGGTCTTTCTTTGGTGCAGTTCCCGACGATTCCTCCGAAAACGGATTTCCCGGAACAGCAGTCCGCGTCCCGGAGAAAAAATAAAGGAGATCAATACAAAACCGGCGGCCACCAATACAATGACCGGCCCCGTGGACAGGTTGTTCTGGCTGGCGCTAATGGCCGTACCGAAAACCCCGGAAAACGCCCCAAAAATGGAGGCCAGAACTATCATCTTTCCCAAGTTGTCCGTCCACTGGCGTGCGGCGGCGGCCGGCGCGAGCAGCATGGCGCTCATCAGTACGACCCCTACGGTCTGCAGCCCTAATACGATGGCGAGTACAATAAAGCTGGTAATCAAAATATCGAGAAATCGGACGTTAAAGCCCAGCGTCTTGGTATAATCGGCATCGAACAACAACAGCTTGAGTTCCTTCCAGAAAAGGAGGAGTACGACCAGACTGATTCCCGTCACGATGGCCATGACCCAAACATCGGATTCTATCAAGGTAGCGGCCTGGCCGAAGAGGTATTTGTCCAACCCGGCCTGATTGGCATTGGGCATTTTTTGGATAAACGTCAGCAGCAGCATCCCGAACCCGAAGAATAGCGAAAGGATCAGCCCCAAAGCGGTGTCGTTCTTCAAGCGCGTTCTTTTGACGATGCCCTTGATCCAAAAAGTGCCGACAAGGCCACTTATCAATGCCCCGATCAAAAGCAGGTTGGTATCCTTGACGCCGGTAAGCACAAAGGCCAGGGCGATACCCGGTAATGCGGCGTGTGAAATGGCATCGCCCAGCAGGCTTTGTTTGCGCAAGACCGCAAAACTGCCCAGCATCCCACAGATAGCACCGAGTATTGCCGTGCCCAAGGTAATCGTGCGAAGGGTGTAGTCCGTAATAAAATCGCTTAATTCCATGGGTATCGGTTGTTCGCGAATTATCGATTGACGGCAACCTTGTAATTGATGCCGTAGGTTTTTGTCAGGTTATCGTCGTTGAAAATATCCTTGACGGGGCCGGAAGCAATTCCCTTTACATTGAGAAAAGTGACCCAGTCGAAATATTCGGGTACCGTTTGTAGATCATGGTGCACCACCATCAAGGTTTTGCCTTCTTTGCGCAGTTCCTTGAGGATGTTGACGATGGCCTTTTCGGTAGTCGCATCGACCCCTTGAAAGGGTTCGTCCATGAGGTAAATGGAGGCGTTCTGTACCAAGGCACGCGCCAAAAAGATGCGCTGCTGCTGTCCGCCGCTCAATTGGCTTATCTGCCGTTCCTTGAATTCGAGCATCCCTACTTTTTCCAGGGCTTCCAGGGCCATTTTTTTCTCTTTCAGGCCCGGCCTTTTGATCCAGCCCAAGCTGCCATAGGTGCCCATCATCACCACATCGAGGGCAACGGTAGGAAAATCCCAGTCCACACTGCCTTTTTGCGGTACGTAGGCCACGTGATCCACTTGCTTTTTATAAGGTTCTCCGAAAATTTGTACGCTGCCCGCGATCGGTTTGATGATACCTAAAATGGACTTGATAAGGGTGGACTTGCCCGCGCCGTTGGGTCCCACGATGGCCATCAGCACCCCTTCGGGTACGGTGAGGTCGATGTCCCAAAGCACAGGCTTGTAGTCATAGGCCACGGTAAGGTCATCAATTTGAATGGCGGGTGGGGTATTGTTCATCGTTCATGTTATTTGGTACATGTTCCCGCAAAGTCACTTCAGCGTGAATGGCGGGGTGGGGTACAGTTCATTGTTCATGTTATTTGGTACATGTTTCTGCTATGTCACTTCAGTGCCCCGACAATGGTTTCCACGTTATATCGGAACATCCCGATATAGGTTCCTTCTTCCGTGCCCGGATTGCCGAGGGCATCGGAGTAGAGGGTACCGCCGATCTCGACGTTATAGCCTTTGGCATTGACCGCCTTTTGCAGGGCCTCAATGGTTCTTTTGGGTACGCTGGTTTCCACAAAAATGGCCTTGACCTGTTTGTCGATGATAAGCTGGGCAAGATTTTGCACATCCTGCACCCCCGCTTCGGTGGCGGTGGAGAGGCCCTGAAGACCCACCACCTCAAAACCGTACGCCTCGCCAAAATAGTTAAAGGCATCGTGTGCGGTGACCAATACCCGCTTTTCCTCGGGTAAAGTGGCGATGGTCTGGCGGACGTCATCCTCCAGAGCGTCAAGTTTTTTTAGGTATTCCTCCTTATTAACCCTATAAAATTCGGCATTTTCGGGATCTAATTTCGTTAGTTCCTCCGTCAGGTAACCGGTAATCTGTTTCCAGTAGGTGATATTGAACCAGATATGTGGATCGTAGCTGGACGCAAAGTATTCGGAGCTTATCAATCCGTCTTTGTCCAAAACCTCGGCCAGGGCAATGGTATTGCCGTTGCGCCCCATCTTTTCAAACACATCGACTAGTTTCCCCTCCAAATGCAGGCCGCTGTAGAACACCACATCGGCCCCGGTGAGTTTGGATACGTCACCTTCACTGGCCTTGTATAAATGCGGGTCTACGCCCGTTCCCATAAGGCCTTGCACGCTGACAGAATCCTTACCGATGTTCTGTACAAGATCCGTAATCATGGTGGTGGTAGTGACAATGCTCAACTTGCCTTTGTTTTGGTCCCCCGCTTCCTTACATCCCAAACCTAGTACCAGAAAAAGGAGAAAGAACAGGGACTTTTTTATGGGGATGTCGTGGTTCTTGAAAATCATGGGGTGGAATTTGATTTCGCGGCGGCGTCCGGATGCGTCTTAGTACGGATGGTTTCCACATAAATATTGTCCGTAGCCGTTTTTGAAAGCTGAACTTCCTTATCTGCTATGCGTACCGTCATACTTTCATCGAATTTTTCGATATGCAGCACCTCGACCTTGGTGTCCAGCCCTATTTTCTGTTTGGCCAGATACTTCAAAAATTGGGAGGAGGAATCATTGAAGCCTTTACAGACGCCACGATCGCCGCGCCGTAATTGGGATAACTTTCTTTTAGGTGCCTTCGGTAGTTTTCCCTCGGCATCGGGTATGGGATCCCCATGCGGATCGTAGAGGGGATGACCTAAAAACAAGTCAAGCTGCTCTACCAATTTGGGCGATTTGATATGCTCCAACTGCTCGGCCACCTCATGTACCTCGTCCCAATTGAAATTAAGGCGTTCCACCAAAAAATATTCCCATAACCGGTGCTTACGGACGATTAGCAGGGCGTGTTCCTTGCCGGTATCCGTGAGTTGTACTCCGTAATATTTTCGATAGTCCACCAGATTTTTATCGGCCAACCGTTTTATCATTTCGGTGACAGAAGCGGCCTTGGTCTCCAAGTGCTCGCTGAGACTGCTGGTCGACACGCCCCCTTCGGTTTCCTGTTGCAGGTGGAAGATACTTTTCAAATAATTTTCTTCGGATGAAGTAAACATATTTTTTGTAATTATCTGCAAGGTACATTTTATTTAAGGATAAAAATAATTAGATAAGCCTAAATACTGAACAGGAAAAATTTCATTTCAACGCTGCCATTTCGAAATGACGTTCTATTGGGAAAGCGGTGCAAAGTGTTCGGGTTAGTGAATGTCTTTATTCCATCCAGTACATTCCGCTGCAGTTTCGAAAAGGTTAAAAATACATCCGATAGGACTGAAAAGTGTAACAGCGTTGCAGTATTTTTCCCGCTTAAACCTAAGATAAAAACACACATTATGGAAAATGGTATGAAATTGTCTTGCAACGAAAGCCGTAGGCAAGGAAATAAAAGTAATCCTCAATTCGTAC
>DASSWC010000130.1:0-20037 GCA_035705395.1 Pricia sp.
GTTTATCGGCCAGCACAACGTTCATGATAAATTCGTTGTGAAAGTGGCTCGATAGGGTCTTATACCCGTCCAATGCCACATATTGGTCGTTATGCGTGAACTTTTTTACGGATTCCAAAAGTTGCTCCGCCCCTTCCGAACCCAGCAGACAAAAGAAGTTCAAACGTTGTGGCGTGCCGGGAGGGGCATTGAACCAGGGAACGAATCTGTGGTCTCCTTCCGGTTCCTGACGGATACCGATCCCGTATTTAGGGACTTTGTTTCTGTAATTCTCGCCATGCCAGGTGGATTTTAGGTTGTACGCCTCGTCGAGGGGATAAAAATATTGGTGGGGCGGCGGGAAGACAGCAATGGCCCCCGACCCGTTCTGGCCCATGATCGTACGGTATTTGACGGCATTGTCGCGGGTTATGGTGCTTCCACCCGTGCCCATTTCCTCAAATTCACCTTCATTGTTTTCAAAAGCTACCGTTTCCCAAGGGGTCTCCCCCGTAAGCCCGGCATCGTAAAGAAGGGCCACGGAGTCTTTTTGGGTGGTAATTTCCGCGGCGATATTAAAAAGTGGACTTCCATTGTATACTGTAATTTCAAGATGTCCCTTAAAATCGGGAGCGGTTATCTTTCCGAGGGACACCATGGTACGGGCCCCGTTTTTGACCACTTTGGCATCCGTTTTCTCAAAATCAAGGGTGTACGATTTGTAGGATCGTGTAGGTACCCGGTCAAAAAAGATGGTCCAGCCGTTTTCAGGTTTCAAGGTACGCCGACCTACATTCACAATAAAAACCGGATCGATCTGCGAGACAATTTCGCGTAAACTGTCAGGTTGGCCTATGGCCATGCGCTTGAATAGCGGTTTGTCCTTTTCCAGATCCAATATGAGCTTACAGTGTTGCCGGTTCGTTAAGGGCCAAGAAATCTCCAGGGTATTCTTGATCACCTTCACTTGGGTTTCATTTTCGTTCTGATTCTCAGGCAGTGTAACGGCTACCTGGGCCCACGTTCCAACGGAAACCAGGAGTGCAACCACTACAATCAGTTTTTTGCTATATTTTGTCAAACCATCCATTTTTCAGTTCTCAATTAAATTCATAAGCGATTTTACGCCTTGTTGGGCGAATTCGGAGGTATTGATATTTGCTTGTATTTCCAAAACCTTGATCTTCTTGTCAAGATGGGCCTTTAGGGTTTCGAACAGCACCTGATCCGTTTCCGGGTCATGGAAGGCCTCGCCCCTCGCCCCTATCTTTGAAAGGCCCTCCAGAGGTAGCAAGACCGTCACGGGACCTTTCGAAAGGTTCAATTTTTTTGCGATGGTTTCGCCCAATATCCTGTTTTCTTCCTTGTTCGTTCGCATCAGGGTCACATCGGGTGCCCAGCTGTACAATTGCCGGGCTTTGTATTTTTCAGGTACGGTATCCATGGCACCGAAATTCACCATATCAAGGCATCCCGGGGCCACTACTTGTGGGATACCTCTTTCGGATGCGGCGGTCAGACGCTTTGGTCCGGCACTGCAGATACCTCCGCAGAGCTCATCGGCAAGTTCCGTGGTGGTGAGGTCCAACATCCCGTCAAAAAGACCTTCCGAGGCCAAGACCTCCATGGTTTTTCCACCGCTGCCCACGGCGTGAAAGGCCAACACATCGTAATCCCTTTGTTTTAGCAGCTCCGAACAGCTGTCGGCACAGATCTGTGTATTCCCGAACACGCTCATGGCAATACTTCCCAGCGATTTTTGTGCTACGGCTCCCGGGGCATCGATCATGCCGTGCAAGGCCCCCGCCGCCTGTCGGATCAATACCCTGCTAATAGCATTGAGTCCCGCTACGTCCACTATCGAGGGCATCAGGAGAATATCCATGTTCCCGATTTTTTCCGATAGGTCTTTGGTGGCCAAGGTACTCAGGCAAAGCTTGGGTATCCCGAAGGGCACCCCCTGCATCGCAGCCAGGACAATATAGGTTCCACCGCCCCCGCCCATGCCGATTATGCCCTTGATATTGTTGGCTGCCAAAAGGTCCTTGATTACCTCGGCGGCACCCGAGCCCATCACCTCTATGGCCCTACCTCGATCTTTATTTGTACGGAGTTTGGCAAGTGCCGACCCGCCCGCATGGGCCACCCGTTCGGCCTCAATGTCTACGGGAAAGCGTTCGGTCGTACCCAAAACACCGGTATTGATGGCCATCACTTCGATTTCCCTTTGCTTTAGACAGGTATACAGGTACCCGAAATCCTCCGCTTTGGTGTCGAAACATCCGATCATTACGATGGTAGGTAATTTCATCCTTGTCTATCGCCTATTGCACCGAAAACCTATATTCCGTGACCGTATGGTAGGTATCCCCTGGTTTTAAATCGATCGATGGAAAATCCGGATGGTTGGGGGCGTCGGGGAAATGCTGGGTCTCCAGGCAAAAAGCGGTGCGCAGGTCATCTTTTGCACCGGATTTCAGGGCATTATTGGAATCCATGAAATTACCCGTGTAAAACTGTACCCCTGGCTCTTCGGTAAAGACATCCATCACGATACCCGATTGGTCGCCGACTACCTTGGCGGCATGGTTCATTCCGTTTTCCTTCTTGTTGCCGAGCACAAAATTATGATCGTACCCGCCCCCGAACTTTAGTTGTTCGTTGTCTGCCTCGATGCGTTCGCCGATCGTATGCGGACTGGTAAAGTCGAAGGGAGTGCCCTCAACGTCGCGCAGTTCCCCGGTGGGTATCAGGCCCTCGTCGACCGGGGTAAACCTGTCCGCAAAAATTTGCATTTTGTGGTTTAGGATGGTACCGCTGCCCTCCCCGTTGAGGTTAAAATAGGCGTGGTTGGTCAGGTTGACCACCGTGGGGGTATCGGTGGTAGCCTCATATTCTATTTTCAGGGTTTGGTCCTCGATCAGGGAATAGGTTACTTTTGTATGGAGCTCCCCCGGGAAACCCTCTTCCCCATCGGGAGAGGTATATTCCAACACCAAAGTATGGTCGTTGGGCTGGTCGGCCTCCCAGACCTTGTCCTGAAACCCGTGCTCACCGCCGTGAAGGGCGTTTTCATTGTTGTTGGGCTTTACGGTGTATTCCTTACCGTCAACGGTGAACTTGCCCTTGGCGATGCGGTTGCCCACCCGGCCTATGGTCGCCCCGAAATACGATTCCGGTCCGTCGACATAGGCCTTCACACTGCCCCTGCCGATAACAACATCGGTCATTTTGCCATTCTTGTCCGGTGCCCAAAGCCCTACAATCCGGCCACCGTAGTTGGTCATGGCCATGTGTAGATCGCCGTTTTTCAACCAATACAGTTGTACGGGCTTACCATCGATCACCGTGTCGAACGCCGACTCCGTTAGATTACTTTCATACGTTTTTTCCATGGGCTCGTCCTTATCATCCATATTGGCTTCTTTCTTTTTGGTTTCCTTGCAGGAGGCAACCAGCATTACCAGCGTTAAAAATCCTATTGAATACTTTCTTCCTTTGTCCATTTTTTTAGGTTTTGTCGATTCGAAAAGTACGACTATTCAGCTAAACTTTCAAGGGGGGACGGCTGCGGCGAGGTAGTCGGGCCGTGGACCACCAATTTACCATCGTCCAAAATTTCGATCCTGTCCATAAAAACGACGCGGTTATCCCCTGTTTGTTCGGTTCTGCCGTGATAGACGGCGTACATGGTTTTACCCCCATCGAGAAAGAGCACCATATTGTGGCCGGTACCGGTAACGTCACCGCCCCGATCCACATTTTTCTGCAACACCGGATTGTTTTCCGCTTTGGTATAGGGACCCAACGGGTGCTCTGCCGTGGCATATCCTACGGCATAGTTCGGTCCGGCATAATGGTTCGCGGAATACATGATGTAATAGGTGCCATTGCGCTTAAAGGTAAAGGATCCCTCCGTCCAACGTCGGTTGATTTCTCCTGAGGTTACCGAACGGCTTTCCCATTCCGCATTTTTATCGTCCATGGTCTTGGGCGGGCGTAGCAGTAGCACGGGGTCACCGATGACACTTTTAAAATCGGGCGCGAGTTCTACCCCGTACACCCAACTTTCCTCTATCTCGTCATAAAGGCCTTTTTCCCTGGCCCAATCGGCGATCTCGCTTTCCACGGGATGTTTGTAGCAGGCCCGGGAATAGTACAGATAGTATTTTCCGTCATCGTCCTGAAAGACATTGGCATCGATAATCGGATATCCAGGGTCGAACAGGGGCTCGTTCTTAATATCGGTAAACGGCCCCTTGGGACTATCCGAAACGGCCACCCCGATACTAAAGGTCTCAAGTTCGTTGGTAGGGTTGTGCTTTTTATCGGCACTGTAGAATAGATAATATGTATCATCCATCTTGTACACCTCGGGCGCCCAAAAGCTCTTTAGGTTCCATGAATTTTCAGTATTTCCGCTGTATACCTGTCCCTCGAATTTCCAATCCACCAAATCGGTGGATGAATAGGTCGCAAACCCGTCTTTGGCACCGCCTCCGGTACCGTACATATAGAAGGTGCCGTTGCCGTCGTCGAGAATGAAAGGGTCTCCGAATTCGACATCTAGGGGGTTAGTGTACGTGGATGCCTTCTCCTCTGTAGTCTCGGTTGCTTTCTTTTTTTCGGATTTACAGGATAGCATGGCGAATACGCACATAGGTATAAACCAGAATTTTAAAAGCACCCCTGTCATTCGCTCCTTTTCCATAGATCTCGCGTTATTCCCTTAAAATAAATTACCGGATTTTCTTAGGAAAACCCGGTAAAATATCCACTCAACTAACTCAAACAACTTTCTTTTGACCTGGCATTTGGTTCCCTTACATACGATTAAAATGTAATCTTTTCCACTTGGGTGTAAATCATATCCTCTACGCCCTCAATTTTTACGCCGATACGTGCAAAAATGTAGTTCTGATCCGGTTTGGTAGGATCGCTAGGAATTTCAACAGACATTGATATATTGTTCAAATCTGAAATATCTTCGGCATCAATCTGGGCGATACTTCCTTCAGAACCGCTGTTGGCATCTACAAAAAGTGTTCTGTTAATAACCAAAGTTACCCGTTCTACCGCCCTCGAATCGGCCCCGCTAATAATTTGATTCACACTGCAGCTGGCATCGATCGACCCCGCAGCATGTGAAAACTGCGCATTTTGAATGGTGTAGTAAGGGGTCACGGTCAAGTTCATCTCCTTATCTCCACTAACACTGAAATAAAGCGTGTCGGTTGGAGCCCTGAAAGGACCCTCCCCGGGCAAAAAGGCCAATTTATAATCTCCTGAAAAAATACGGCTGCTATAACTTCCATCTTGGGCAATGGCCACATCTATCGGCGCAGGTGAACCATATCCGGATTGCCAAAGTTCAAATCTCACCTGATTGCGTGCCACTGGAATGGCCTCACCGTCATATAGGATATTACCGGTCAGAATAGCATCAGGCTCGTTGTAATTATCAAGTTCGCAGGATGTAATCAGCAGTAACCCACCAAAGAGCAATACATAAAATTTAGCTTTCATATTTTATAGGTTTACTTGTTTTCTATTGATTTGGATTTCTTACCAATAGTGGATTGTTATTGATTAAGTTTTGCCCTATTTCAGAATAATAGTTACCCATTTGAAAACGATCTGCGCCGGTGACCCTCGAGAGCCTCAATATCCTATATAGCCATTTGCCATCATTAGGGTCGCCCGGATTATAATATTTATAGGGCCAAATACTGTAAGGCTGCGTCTCCCTCTTTGTAGCAACCCCTATATTCTGTGTGACCTCGGATTCACTAATCGGATTTCCGTCCAAGACTACGTGGGCCAATCGCCATCTTTTTAAGTCAAAGAAGTGTAGCCCTTCAAAAGCCAGTTCGACGTAACGTTCATGAACGATCCTATCAAACGTCACATCCGCAGCCGTTAGGGGCACTGTGATTCCCGCCCTTGCACGAACTTGGTTCAGATATCCGGCAGCTACTTCAGATTGGCCCAATTCAAAGGCGGCTTCGGCAGCATTGAGCAATACCTCGGCATATCGATATCGAATAAACCAAACATCGCTTTGGGTACCGCGACGACCAGATCCCGTGGCCGGATCCTGATACTTACGAATGTAGAAGCCGGTTTGGGCGGTAAATTCGAGTCCATCTATGGGGCCGTCGAATCCTACCACCTGCACCTGTCCGGTCGAACCGGGCAATTCCTTTTCTTGACCCCTGGAATCGCCACTTACGACACTACCGTCGCCCAGTACAACTCCAGCCCAAATATCGACTTCCGTAGATTTAAAGCTTGAACCTGGCAATATTACGGTTCCTGCCAAACGGGCATCCCTACCCTCAAAAATATCGCCAATATTATCATAATAGATGGGTTCACCACCCGACTCGTTCGCTAACGGTGCATAAGACCCATCTGTTAACTCGAAAGATTGAACGAATTGTAGGCTTGGATTAATTCTACCGCCTTCTTCTTCCTCAGCCCCAAATCGTGGTTGGTTAGCCCCCGTAAAATAATGGGTCTTTCCGCCCCCAACTTGATAATCCTCCACAAAAATTGCCTCGGGGTTGTTCGCCTTATCATAAAATATACTTGAAAAATTCTCTGACAGATCCGGCTTTTTGGTATACAAGGCATATGCACCGGCTTCACCATTGATAATGGATTGCGCTGCTTGTAACGCCTTTGTATAATAGCCATCTGCCATGGACGCTGGAATGCCAACTTCCCCGCCCGGCAACGAAACTTGGGGTGTGGTCGCACCATATTTAGCAATCGACCCGGCGTACAGGGCAGCTCTCGCCTGCATGGCCAAAACGGCCCCTTTGGTAGCCCTTGATTTGGTATTGGCATCGGTCGGCAAAATATCCTTTAACGCCTCGGCCTCACTGATTACAAAATCGTAAATGGCCGCTTCAGTTTCCCTCGGATGTTGCAAATAGGAGGCATCACCGCTGAAATCATAGGTTTCGGATTCTAAAATAAGGGGAACGCCACCCATTCGTTTCACTAGCTCAAAATAATAGGATGCCCTTAAAAACCTGGCTTCAGCCAAAAAGCGTGTTTTATCTTCATCCGTTAATTCGGTAGCTTCGGCACAGCGTTCCAAGAACAGGTTAATTTCCCTGATATACGTGTAATCCCAAGTACTCCACTCGCCGTAGCCCCAACCATTATTTTGAAATACAGGGTAGCGGCCGGCTTCTGACCAATAGGCTATATTAAACCGTGCCATGGTGGACCAATCTTCGACGGTTCCAAAGTCATAATATCTATTATATAGGTCCGCCAGAACCGAAAGTGTGGTTTTGGGATCCGAAAATATTTGCTCTTGGGTCAAGATAGAAGTCGACGGTCGGTCTAAAAACTCTTCGTCGGTCTTGGAACAGCTCCAAGCAACTAGGGCAATAATTACGAGTAAAAAAATATGCTTTTTCATCTTACAATCAATTTTATATGGATAAGTTGATGCCTACGTTCACAAATTTATTTTGCGGATATTGTAATCCATTGGTATCGTTGACCTCAGGATCTATACCGAACTTGGCCAAATTATCAAGGGAAAATAGGTTGTAGCCGTTGACATAGAAGCGGGCCTTTTGCAGACCTACCTTATCTAACCAAGGTTTAGGCAAGGAATAGCCCAATTCGAGGGTACGTGCCCTTAAATAGGTAACATTGTGCATCCAAAACGTACTGGCTTGGCCGGAACGGTAATTACTATGATAGCCAGCATTATATCGCAAAGCGGGATACTGCCCGGGCACCCAAGCGCTGTTCGGGTCCCTTGGGTCTTGCCGCGACCAACTGTCCAAGAAAATCTCGTTCAAGGCTCCTTGGTTCTGAAACGCCCATCTGGTCTCCCATTCCTGGGACCAGGAGTAGCCCGAACCTCCTGAAAAATCCGCCGTAAGATCAACGCCTTTGTATTCCATTCGGATACTAAGACCATAGTTAATGGTAGGCTGTCTTCCGAAGGCATACCCTATGGGCTTTTCATCAAAACCATTTATTCTGCCATCACCGTTCAAATCTTCAAAAATCAAGTCGCCGGGCAACAAGGTCCGGTTTCCCTGTCCGTCGATATCTACCGGATAATTGTTTATCTCTTCTTGAGAAGTAAACTGTCCGATTGTATTAAAGCCCCATCGGATATCATTGTACCTGCCTTCATTGGAGGTTCTATATTCATCCCACGAGTTGGCAAATCGCGGCTTATACGATTCGATAAACTTGCTTCTGGTATAAGATCCGTTTCCGGAAACGGACAAATTAAAATCACCAAAACTCTCCGTATAGCTCAAGGATCCCTCAAAGCCCGATTGGGAATCGCTGTTCAGGTTTTCCCGAGGTAAGGTGTACCCCAACTCACTGGGGATCAGAATATCGTATTTTAAATCGGGAAGCCCGGTTCGTAACCTGTAGAACCAATCGTAGGATCCGGTAACCTTACCGCCAAAGAGTGCGAAATCAAACCCGATATCGGTTATTTTACTTTTGAACCATGAAATGTTATCTATAATCTGACCCTTGTCCCTCGCAGTGACCACAGGTTGTCCATCTAAAATAGCGGTCCCGACATTATAGTTGTACCCTGGTATATAGGCATAGGGATCGATATAGCGATCATCGCCAGTACCATAGGTATTATTAAAGGGTGAATTGGGGTCTAGATTAATATTATCGTCTCCCAATATCCCATAGGAAGCCCTTAATTTAAATTCAGTAAGCCAAGGGTCATCCCCTGCGATATTATCATACCAATCTTCTTCGGTCAGTCTCCACCCTATAGATCCCGAAGGAAAGAAACCCGTTCTTTTATCTGGAGAGAATTTCCACGATTTATCTTGGCGTCCCGATAATTCCAAAAAGTATTTTTGCTTATAATTATAATTAAACTTTCCTATATAGCCTATTCTGGCCAACTGATTATCAATATCTTGAAAATCTACCACATTGGCAAAATATATCAAGGGGAGAATGTTGTTCTCAGGTACTGATCGCATCCACTGGTTCTGATCGCGCTCTTCTTGTCGCTCCACGATAAAAAGTCCCTCTACGTTATGTTCCTGATCTTTGCCAAAGGCTTTTTTATACTGCGCCTGTCCCTGGTACACATTTTTTATAATCTTTCGATTTCTTCGCTCACGCCATGGGTTTGTACTTCCGCCCGTAACATTATAGGTATCATTTGCCGCATCGTATGTGTATGCTTCATACGTATATTCATGGCCGTTCAGCACTTGGTCTTGTATGGAGTAGGAATAAGTGCCCTTAACGGATAGGCCTTTCGCAAAACCCCCAAATTGATATTCGGCATTAAAATTAGACTGTAACACGCGCCATATGTCCGTTGAATAGCCCCCTATTTCTTTATTATGTAATGCCCAGTTGGTTTCGTTGTGACCGATATCGTTTAGGTATTCGGGATTATCATTGGCATAAGGCCTTTCAAACGGACGGTTGCGCAAAATGGCGAATCGTGGCAGCCAATAATCATCGGCTCCAGGTATGCCCGGGTTGTCAGTGGTTTCAATCCTTCCGTTAATCTGAACCCCAACTTTTAGCCGATCCGTAATATTGGCATCCAAATTGCTTTGAATGTTGCTGCGCTCAAAATTAAACTCTGGTCCCAAGACCGCTTCCTGTTTCAAATGGGTACCTGAAATATAGTAGTTGATTCTTTCCGATCCGCCCGTTGTACTCAGATTGATGCTGTATAGGGGGGCATTTTTTTTGATGATAAAATCTTTCCAATTAAATGATCGATACCCGGGTTCTGTACCTATTCTATATTTTTCCAACTCTTCGGGCGTAACTTGTGTTTCACCAAATTCGTTGAGATCGGCCTCCGCCTTTTTAGACATATATAGATACGAATCGTTTACGACATCGGGAAATCTGGACCAGTTTTGCCCGCCGTAGTAAGCATTGACATTGACCACATTTTTAGTATTCTTTTTACCTCTTTTTGTAGTTACGACTACAACCCCATTGGCAGCACGCACTCCATATATCGCCGCTGAGGCATCCTTTAAGACCGAGATACTCGCAATATCCCCGGGTGAGATATTATTAAATTGCCTTTGGTCTTGTTGAATGCCGTCAATGATAAACAGCGGATTCCCCATATTTCTAATTTGAATGGCCGCGGAAGCCCCGGGGCGGCCATCGGCCATCTTAAACGTTACGCCAGGAATTTTACCGGCAAGCCCCGAACTTACGGAGGCTCCCGCATGCACATTTTCTATATCATCACTGGTTACCGTTGAAATGGCGCCCGTAATCGATTTTTTGTCCTGTGTGACGTAACCCGTTACTACCACCTCATCCAATTTGGCCGTATCTTCTATAAGAACCACATCGATAGTGGTTTGGCCTTCAACGGGAATTTCCTGGGTCTGAAATCCGATATAACTAAAGATCAATGTCGCATCCGACGGGGCCTCGATACTGTAATTGCCATCAAAATCGGTGCTGACCCCTTTGGTCGTATTTTTGATCACGACGGAGACGCCGGCCAGGGCCATGCCGTCAACTTCCGATGTTACTGTTCCGGTGACCGTAATTTCTTGGGCGCCCGCAGCATCTTCCTGACCATAGGAATAGGGTGCCGAAAATATCAGTAGCGTAAGGGCCAACCAAAAAATTCCACTTTGTTCTTTAAATCGGTTCTTCATTGGTTTTTCATTTAAGTAAGGGATATCGGATCATTATAGACCAAATTTGAGTGATCTTTATTTTTTAGAGTCTAGGCCCATGACATTCAAACAACGAAATAAACGCATTTTGGGATTGATCTTTCCACAATTTGTTTCAATTTCTCATACAAATCGTTCAAATTTTAGAAAGTGTTAAGAAAATGGGGGTTTGACACAAATTGTCCGGGGGGTGGGACGGATTGTGGTACCTGAGCCTATTGGAAAATCCAGGCTTGATTCAGTAGTGGACGGCTTGTAAGATTATTGATGCCCGTTCAATCGATGCTGCCCAAAGGTCGGTCGGAACTTGTTTCCAATGCCGCAGCAAAAAACGCGCCTATGGCATAGCCTTCCTCCAGCCCTTGAACAATGGCGGGCATATAGTGGATACCCCCATAAAAACGGCTGATGGCCGCCTCCTCGGCGGCATCACGAAAGGAATCGAAATGCCGTACGGGGAGGCCGAACTCCACTTCGGTAGAATCGGCGAAGGCGAAGTTTTCGCCGAACAGGTCGGTGAGCACAATGGCGGCTGCCGCAGAAACTACGCTGTGCCCGCTGGTGTATTCGGGAAAGGGCGGGGTTTGCAGCACGGGCAGCCAGTTGGGGTCGATATATTCGTTGATATAGGTTTCGGGCCGAATGACGACGCTCCGGTACTTCTCGTCCCAACAACTGATAAAGGCGTCAGCAAGGGTAACGGCCAACCGGGCATACGCATCCGCAGAGCGTATGGCCGAGGCATCGGATTTTTTACAGGCCAGGGCGGTAATGTTCATCCAATGCCCGTTCGGGGATATTTTTTTGGTGGCGTACATCACATGGCCGCGTACGTTCATCTTGAAGGGATTGCAGTCCCAAAAATTGGCGATTTCGTTTTGTTCCGCAGTATTGGATTTCACTTGCTCGTATACTGCCACCGCATCCTTATAAAAAATACTGGTCGTATCTATGGAAAACGCCGGAGGGGCAGCCGGCTTGTACTGTTCCGCCGAATCGATCATAAAGGGCCGCAGTTTATTCCAGTTGGGCGCGATGGCCTTCATGTAGGCCGGGGGTGTCGGTTTCCATGAGCCTGTGTCCCTTTTTACCCGGTAGTCGGGCATGGCCTGTATCTGTTTGTAATTGTCCTCTCCCGCCCATGCGAGTATGTGATCGGCCACGAGTTGCCCATAGGTGATGGAGTTGTCGAAAACGGCTTTGGGCATACCGGCATCCTTAAATTCCCGAAGAAGTTGCGTTTCAAAGGCATTGATCTTTTCTTCGGAAATCACAAAGCGTTTTCCCGATGTTAGGATGGCATGTACCGCGGCCAGGGTCGGACTGTATTCCTTTCCCTCATCCATGACCGGAACTGCTTGCAGACCATGCAGCTGCCCCGCAAGACTAATGAACTCCGGATGGCCCTGGACCATGGCCTCGTAGCCCGCCACTGAGACATAGGCGTAGGTACGACTGGTAACGGGTGGCGAGTAGATGTCGTGCACAATCACGTCGGTGACCTTTTTCATGGCCCGATGGATATAATCCGCATTTTCGGTTTTTGATTTCCATCCATCAAAAATCGGTTCGTCGGCCGAATAGGCGGCAATGCAGCAAAACCCAACCATCAATAAAACTATCCGCTTCATAACTCTAATTCTCTTCTATCGCCGTTAAAATTAACGATTGTCATCTTTTCTACGGTTTTTTTTACCGGGTATGTCCGGGAGGATTGGGATAAGTAGGTATTGCCGTAATAAAATTCCACCCGTCTTTTACTGCCATCGTTATACTGAATTTCCGCGGCAAAATCATCGGGCATCAGGTCGACCCATTTTACGATGTTGCTATCATGGCCTTCATTTTTGCGGAATACGGCGAGACTATCCTGATTCTGGGTAGCGATCAAAATATCCTCGTTTTTGGCCGTGTGCAGCGTGGCCAGCCCTTTGGCATCGCCCGGTACAAAAAAACCGGATGTTTCCAAGGCTATTGGGGCAAAGTTTCCATGGCCGTCGCCCTGCAAAATACCTCCGTTAAAGGCATCGTGCCGACCGCTGTAGGGATCCATGCCGAAATCGTTGCCGACCAGTACCGCATCCAGGTTGCCATCGCCGGTTACGTCATCGACTGCCATACCGAAGACCGGCGCCTCCTGGGCACGAAGGGGCAAAGGTCTCATTTCGAATTGGCCGTTGCCCTTATTTTCTATATAGGATGTGCGCATTTCGGTGGCTTCAAGCACCATAGCACCCTCTCTGTCCTTTTCGCTCCACACCTCATCCATGGCGGCCAGGCCGTAGGAGGTATAGGTCGGGAATTTTTTTCGCATGGAGATTACCTGACTCACCATATCGTCCCTCGAGGCGATGGGAAAGGGTTTTCGCTTGCCGTCATCGCCTTTCATATAGCAGAAAACTGTGGCGTCCATAGAGCCGTTGTCATCCATATCCTTGGCAATGACGGTCATCGGTTCTTCGGGAGTGGCCGTGTAGTTGGAATTTAGTCCGAGGTTGCCGGCCAGGTAATCCATATCCCCATCCTCATCAAAGTCGCCAGCCGCCAGGCTATTCCACCATCCTATTTTATCTTCGAGACCTGTTTGGACTTTGGTAAACGAGGTACCGGTATTTTTGAGAAACGTTATCGGCATCCATTCCCCGGACAGGACCAAATCCGGTTTTCCATCCGTATCGAAATCGCTCCATAACGCATCGGTCACCATCCCGATACGTTGCAATCCCGGAAAATAATCTTCGGTCACATCGACAAACTTTCCGCCGTCATTGCGCAGCAGAAAGCTTTTGGGTGGGGCAGGATACGCCGCGGAAACCACCCGGCCGCCCACGAACAGGTCGAGATCTCCATCGGCATCGAAATCCGCCGCCCTGACGCAAGAGCCATTCGTCAGGTCTTTGGGCAGGGCATCCGATCGGGTAAACATTCCTTTGCCGTCGTTCAAAAAGAAACGGTCGTTGCTGATGGCGTGCTGGGCGGGAATCTCATAGCTGCCGCTGACCAGGTACAGGTCCAGATCCCCATCGTTGTCCGCATCGAAGAGCAGCACGCCCATATCCTCGTAGAGAATATCCTCTTTTTGCGTAAACCGGGAGGCATCCTCGGTAAATTTCCCGTCCGCATTTTGCATAAAGAACACCCCCGGATTATCGGAGGATCCGCCCAGATAGAAATCCTCGAACCCGTTGTTGTCGATATCGCCGACCGCAATGCCCGGGCCGTATTGACTGAGTTTATGGGGTAGTGTCGGCTGTATACTGTAATCGGAAAAATCGGTTTCCACGGGTTTGAAAGCGATGCCGAGGTCGGAAGCGACATTGGTAAATAGGGCGTCGCTAAACCGGTTGGTGGAACGTGGGAATCCTTTGATAGACTGGGGGGAGCTTTCGGGAGCTTGAGAAGTGTCTTCCATCGATTGGGCGGAATCCTCGACCGCTTGGGATGAACCTTTGTCCGCATTTCCGTAATCGAGGCTCAACTGCTTGTCCTTGATATTTGAAAGCACCTCTTTTTTTCCGTCGGGCCAAACAACAGTTAGGGAATCGATGCGATCGGTCTTCCCCAGACCGAAATGCGCCCTGGGATCATGAGTGGACAGGTAACCCCGGGCCGGATAATGTTCATAATACTGCAGGTTTCCACTAGAGTAGATTTGCAGGATGGCCCCGAAGCCGTTGGGATTTTCCTTTGGCCCCTCGAACGAAACGCTCAAGTGCCGGGGAGAAGTCTTTAACGTATTTTCATAGACAAAGGCGGTATCGTTGATATTGTTCACCACTACGTCGAGGTCGCCGTCATTGTCGAGGTCGGCGTATGCGCCACCATTGGAAAATGAGGGTTGGTCCATACCCCATTTTACGGTGGTGTTCTCGAATGCGGTGCCCCCATTGTTCTTAAAGGCGTAGTTGGACAGTTTTACCACGGGAAGGGAATCGGTCATGGCCAGGGTAAACTCCTGTGCACCCGCCCGTTGTCCGCTGCCGTATGCGATATAGTCGAGATCGGTCACATCGCGGGGCAGGCCGTTGGTGATAACGAGGTCGCGATAGCCATCATTGTCGAAATCGGCCACCAAGGGGCACCAGCTCCAATCGGTCTGGTACACGCCCATCATAAAAGCCTTATCCTTGAATACGGGATGGCCCTCGGGCGTTGGCCCGCTGTTCATCTGCATCACATTGCGTACGTACTGGTGATTGTAACCGTATTGAGCGTTGTTGATGTAATGGTAATATTCGTTACCGCTTAACATCCGTTTTTTTCGTAGGTTATTCTCCGGCAGCATTTCGAGGGATAGCACATCAACGTGGCCGTCGTTGTTTATATCGACCACATCGGTGCCCATGGCGTTCCATGCGGTATGCTTAAAATAGTCGTCAAGCCGGTCCGTAAACATTCCGTTCTTGTTGTTGATGTAGAGAAGGTCGTTGGAGATAAAGTCGTTGGCGACATAGATATCGGGCCATCCATCGGCATTAAAATCGGAAATGGCGGCGGCGTGTCCCCAGCCTTCTATGGTGATTCCGGCTTCTTGGGAAACATCCGTAAAGGTTTCGTCGCCGTTGTTGCGGTAAAGCCGGTCCGTATTCTTGGCACTGCCATCCGTCAGTTTGGCCCGATAGCGGATAGGCGTCCGGGGGTCATAGATTTCGTTGGTCACCAAGTACATATCCAAATCCCCGTCATTATCGTAATCGAAAAAGTAGCCCTGGGTGCTGAAGCCGTCGTCAGCCAGGCCGTAGCGTTCTGCGGATTCCTCGAAAATCGGGATTCCTTTGTTATCCGTGCCCCGGTTTATATACAGCAGGTTGGTGCGTAGTTCCGGGTCGTTGCGGAAGGAAGCGGACACGTATAGATCGGGCCATCCATCGGTATTGATATCCACGACCGTCACTCCCGTGCACCAGCGGCCTTGTCCGTCGACTTGGGCGGCTTTGGTGATATCCTCAAATTGTAAATCGCCTTTGTTGAGGTATAGTCTATTGGAGACCATATTGGCCGCGAAATAGACATCCATCAACCCATCCTTATTAAAATCGCCTATGCCGACCCCGCTGCCATTGTAGATATTGGCCTGGTTGAGGATGTTGAGCGTATCACTTTCAAAAAGTTGGTTGTTGAAATCGATGCCCGTATCCGAACTGGGAAGCAACTCAAAAAGGGTCTTGTTCTGTTGTGCGGAAACGGTAATAACAGAAAATACTACCACCAAACAGACTCGCAAACTAATATTCAAAACATTCATTTTCCCGATTCTTGAAATGGACCGCAAATGTATTTAAAAATTTTTAAGGCCTAGCCTTGAAGGCTTTTTCCTTCTATGCTTCCTCTCTAGAGGGGATTCTAGGATGCATGGCATAATGCGAAACAGCACAAATCGGGTATAGCCTTTTTGTTTTCATCTTCAGGGTTTTTCGATTTCCTTTTCCAAGGGCCAGGGAACGCCAAAATCGGGTCTTCCATTCTCTCGCCACGTAAATCGCTGTAATCGTGAACTACGTTGGGAACAGCCTAAACCGGGTCTATCCTTGGCATGAAAAATAAGCCAGTTTTCCATACCGTCCCTCGAGATGGTAAAACCGTGATGTCCGGGGCCGTACACATCGTTTTCCTTCGACATTTCAAAAACCGCCTCGGGAAAACGTTGCCATGACCCGGCCTCAAGAAAATCAGCGTCCTTCTTGGCAGCAAGCAACCCCAGGGAATAGTTGTCGTCCCAACAGGCCCCGGCGGAATACACGATGAACACCTCGTCTTTTGGACCTTCCAAGAACATCGGCCCTTCCAGGATGCTCCTATCATCGGTTTTCTCCCAATCGTATTTTGGGGCGGCCAGTATGGACTCGTCATTGTTCAGGGTCCACGGATTTTCCATGGTGGCAATGGCCACATCGCTGTGGTCACCTACATACGGAGAATATAGAAAATACATTTTCCCCCTATAGGGAAAAATCGATCCGTCGATGCCACTATATTTCGTGTTTATCTGGCCCCGGTCGATCCATTCGCCTTCCATCGGATTCGCACTGCTATTTTCAAGCACAAAAACAAACCTTGAATGGTCGCCCTCGTCACTTTTGTCGGATCCGGTATAATACACATACCATTTGCCATCGATATAGTGGATCTCGGGAGCCCATATACAACAACTGTTGGGACCGGTTTCCTGCGGTGACCATATCGTTTTCGGGGTAACCGATTCCAGTTGGGTCAGATCATCGGTCCGCCAAAGATCGAGTCGGTTTCCCCTGGTAGCCATAAAGTAATAGTAGCCATCGTCATGCAGTACCGCGTACGGATCGGCGCCATCTTCGAGGATCGGGTTGGTGAAAGTGTCCTTGTCCTGAGCGATGCCTACCTGTACAAAGAACACGAGGGCAAAGGCGCCGGTTAAGAGTTTATGGAAATTTTTTACGTACATGTTTTTCGTTTTAACAACGTCCGTATTATTGAACTCATTCCGAGGGTATTTCCATGATAACGTTCTCGGGTACGGGTTCGCCCAAATAGGGCATCCCTTCCGTATCCCAATAGAGTTTTTGCATTCTTGGGGACCTTAACCCGCCGCACCCTTGGCCCGGTTCGGAATTGGCGTGATAAAGGATCCAATCCTCCGTACCATCGGGCGATTTAAAGAACGAATTATGGCCGGGCCCGTACACCCCGTTTTTAGGGGATTGCGTAAAAATGGGCTTTTCCGATTTCACCCAGGCTTCGGGATCCAATAGGTTATCGGTACCCGTAAACGTCAGCAATCCTAAACTGTAATGATCCGTCCAGCATCCGCTTGCGGAAAAGACGATGAATATTTTGTCGTCATGGGATAAAAACTGTGGCCCTTCGTTTACCAATACATTGGGGGGATTCGCGTCGGAAGTACCTGTATTCCAATTTTTTTCCCAATCGTACATGGGGTACGCTATTTTTACTCTATCTCCCTCAATTTCCAATGGGTTTTTCATTTTGGCGATAAAGATATCCTGTTGTCCGTTTTCATCGCCTTCCCACCCGGACCAAATCATGTAAAGTTGGCCCTCGTGCCTGAAAACGTTGCCATCAATGGCCCATTTATCGGTCTCGGCGGCAATCTTTCCCTTGAACTCGAACGAGCCCTCAAAGGGATCCTCGGAGGTGTTTTCAACGGCGTACATTCTGTGGGTAGCGTTATCACCTCCATCGGCGGCGAAATACACATACCATTTTCCGTCGATGTAGTGGACTTCCGGCGCCCATATATTGTGGGAATACTGGGTTCCCTCCGGCGGTGTCCAAATCGTTTTGACCTCGGCATCCGCGAGATTTGCCAAATTTTTCACCCTTTTTAGCACCAGTTTGCTGCCTTCCGTGCTCGTATAGTGGTAATATCCGTTATGGTAGGTGCTATAGGGATCGGGGCCCGATGGCAAAAGGGGGTTGGTGAATGTCTGGGTCTGTGCCTGCGCAAAAAGTCCACAAAGACAGACCGCCACAAACATATACTTTAGAGTAATTGTTTTCATTTTTCAGGAATCTATTCGTACTTATTATTCAATCGTTTTTTCTTCCTTTTGGATGCCGAACTTTTCAACCAGATCATCATACTCCTTTTTGGAAATGGCGATCATACAGCCATGTCTTACTTTTTCGGGAAAGCTATACTTGTCCCAATCACTAAAAAATGTATACCCGGATGCCTGGTACCACGGGCCGTTCAGGTTATCAGCAATGGAGAGGCCGTAGGAAACCCCGGGGTATTGTTCGTAATACATGTACCATATTTTGTCGTCGGGCGAAGGAATCAGCATCGGGGCCTCCCTAAAATTGGGACTGATGGGATCGGAGGGCAATGAATACGGCCCCAGTAGCGAACCCGATCGGGCAATGCGTATTGTCTTTCCGGTCGGCCAATATAATGTGGGATAGGTTTCATCCTTGAGAATGGCATAATAGGTATCTTTTACCTTTCTGATGATGACATCGATGGTGCCGAAATCCCAATCGAACAGGAGTTTTGGGGTCTGGGAAAAGGTTTTCAGATCTTTGGAAAGCACATATAACGTCCGTTGACTGGCCCAATAGCGTTCGGGATCCTTCTCCGTGCCTTCCTTGTGGGGGGTGTGCCAGGTCATGACAAACTGCGACGAAGCCGTGTCATAAAACAATTTAGGTGCCCCGATACGCTGCAGGGCTTCCGAATAATCGGGAGTACTTTGTAGGTCGGGGGTATAAACGGCGTGTTTTTTCCAGCGTATCAAATCATCGGACACCCAGATATTGATATCCGGTGACGAATCGCTGGTGTTGCCTGCGATATAGTATTTTCCGTCAGGGCCTTTGGCGATGTCGGGATGCCCTTCGTACGCGTCAAAAACCCTTTTTCCGTCGTTCAACCGGTTCCAATGCAGACCGTCCAGACTAACGGAATAGTACAACCGGCCATAATCCTCGTGGGTCATGTGGGCGAAGAGGTAGGCTTCATTTTTGGCCGCCTCGTTGTTCTCGACCTGGCCCGGGGGATCGGGCTGTTGTGCGATCGCTGGCGTTGAAATGGCGACCACCATCAAACTGAAAAGGAATTTCCTCAATTTTTGGCTGCCACGGATTTTGGGCATGGGTTTCATAGCTATCAACAAACTCAAACTAACTCCATTTTAAGTATTTACCACCCTGGGTTCTGTTCCAGCGCACCACCATACGCATCGATCTCACGTAAGGGAATGGGTAGATATTCCGATTTTCCTTTTACGAAATTCTTAAACTCGGTATCAAAATCGGATTCGGCAGGGGAAAGCTCGGGATTCGGCCCCGCGAGTTCCGGCCCTGCAATCCCGTAACGTACCATATCGATAAAACGCACACTCTCACCTGCCAGTTCGACGACGCGGTCATGCCGGAGCTGCAAACGAAACTCTTGCTGGGTCAAGGTCAACGGTAGATCGTTCATATTCGAACGTTGCCGGACCAAGTTCGCAAAGGGAATCGCTTCCTGGGTCCTCCCCAATTCGTTCAAGGCCTCGGCATGCATGAGATAGACGCCGGCCAATCGAATGACCCTAGTATTGATTCCCGAAAAATAGCTTTCATAGTCCTGCCAGTAGTTGGTGTATTTTCGCCAAAAGCGATCGTTCGGACCGGCCCCCCTTTCTTCGTAGGTTTGACCGTACAATAATTCCCCGGGATGGTCGTAGGTCATTGTATAATATAGGCGGGGATCTTCATTGCCGTCCTTATCGGTCTCACTTAAGAACTGGTTCAGAAGCCACTTTGTAGGCTGCCCATCCGTCCAACCCAGGGGGCGCACCCCGAAAAACTGCGCCCGTTCGCTGGTCTCGTCACCGGACGCATTGTTATAGGAAGGGAAACCGCTCGTCTTGCCATT
>DASSWC010000131.1:0-2643 GCA_035705395.1 Pricia sp.
TGCTGCAAGGCCCGCAGATCTGACGGAAAAACTTACAGGGCTGTCGCTGTAAGGTTATTCAATCCCAAACTTCTGTAATTGAGAGGATAACCTTGAAATTTTATGCTTTTTTTAGCATAAATTCCGTACTTTAGCTAGGGCATTCGGCCCCCAAAAAAAATCTATAACGCGGCTTTGAACGTATTTCTAAGACGAACCAAATACGGAGCGTTGTTCACATACCGATTTAAGGGGAACGGAAAAGTCGGGCTTTATGCGGCTAACCGATTTTTTCGAGGGGTTCGGCTAATTTTCCCCGGTCCATAAACAATATGATGTACTTTTACCGCCCCAATCGCAACGAACGGATATCCGGGATCCGGAGAACGGGTTCAAAACCTAAAAACTATTGAAAACCAAGGTACACGATAAAATATGGTTGTCTTCTCCCCATATGGGCGGTACGGAAGAAACCTATGTCAAAGAGGCCTTCGACACCAATTGGGTCGCCCCCTTGGGCCCCAATGTGAACCTATTCGAAAAGGCCATTGCGGATTATGTAAACGAAGAGGTGCATGTGGCCGCCCTGAGCTCGGGGACGGCCGCGATCCATTTGGCACTCCAATTACTGGGCGTGACCCAGGGCGACGAGGTGATCTGCCAGAGCTTTACCTTTTCCGCCTCGGCGAACCCCATTCGGTATCTGGGCGCTACGCCCGTTTTTGTGGACAGCGAAAGGGATACCTGGAACATTTCCCCTGATTTACTTGAAAAGGCGATCTTGGACCGGATGGCCAACGGAAAAAAACCCAAGGCCATCGTGGCGGTTCACCTATACGGCATGCCCTACCAAGTCGATGCGATCGCCCACATCGCCAAAGGGTATGGGATTCCCGTAATCGAGGATAGCGCCGAAGCTTTGGGAAGTGCCTATAAAAACACCAAATGCGGCAGTTTTGGCACGCTCGGAATATTTTCCTTTAACGGAAACAAGATCATCACCACCTCAGGCGGCGGTGCCCTGGTCTCCAAGTTGGAAGCGCACAAGAACAAGGCGGTCTTTTTGGCGACCCAGGCCCGCGACGATGCCCCGCATTACCAACATTCCGCTATAGGCTATAACTATAGGATGAGCAACGTACTGGCCGGTATCGGCCGGGGCCAGATGGAAGTACTGCAAGACCGGGTCGCCGCACGAAGAAAGAATTACGAATTTTACAGGGAACAATTGAAAGAGCTGCCCGAAATCCAATTTTTGGATGAGCCGGAGGGTTTCTTTTCCAACCGCTGGTTGACCTGTGTGCTGACCCCCTCGTTCGCATACCGCGAAAAAATACGGCTGGCCCTTTTGGACGAGGATATCGAATCGAGACCTTTATGGAAACCCATGCATTTGCAACCGGTTTTCAAGAATTTCCCCCATTTTAGCGACGGAACATCCGAAGACCTGTTCGAGCGTGGGCTTTGCCTGCCCAGCGGATCGAACCTTTCCCAAGATGACCTGCGACGTATTGTAGACCTTATCCTAAAAAACCAGTAAAATGATTAAGGAGTATTTAGTTAGCAACGCCCATCGGTACGCCTCTAAGTGGCTTGTCCTGATTATCGATGTCTGTATGATAGCCGTATCCTTCGTGCTATCGTATCTCATCCGTTTTAACCTGACCCTGGATTTTGATATCGACAAACTTTTCATCCAACTGCCGATCATCTCCGTCATCGCCGCAGCGGCCTTTCTGTTTACAGGCTCACACAAGGGGGTGGTACGGCATACCGGAATCCGTGATGTTTACAATATTTTCAATGCCATCTGCCTGTGCAGCATCCTATTGATAACCATCGTCCTGTTCAACCGTGAACTGGGCATCTTGGAGGATTTTACCGTACCCCTAAGTATTATCGTCATCCACAGCCTGCTTTCGTTTATCGCCTTGACAGCATCACGGTATGTGTTCAAATCGCTCTATGACAACCTGATGACCCATGGTTTTAGGACCAATAAGAACGTGCTGATCTACGGGGCCGGCGAATCGGGTATTTTGACCCAAAACGCCCTGGCCAACCATAGCAAAAGCAAGGTTCGGGTGGTGGGATATGTCGATGAAGACGACAAAAAGCTGGGCAAGAGCATCAATGGCGTCAAGGTTTTCCCCAAAGCGGTACTGAACCGCGAGTTTTTGCTCAGGAACCGGATTTCGGAGGTCATTTTTTCCATGCAGAACATCGATCCGAAAAAATTGAAGGATATGGTCGAGAGCCTCGTCGACTACCCCGTACAGGTCAAGATCGTACCACCGGTGGAACAATGGATCAACGGCGAGCTGAAGGCCTCGCAGATCAAGCAAATCCAGATCGAGGATTTGCTTGACCGGGCGCCGATCAGCATCCGGAATTCCAAGATATCGCAAGAGGTCAGGGATAAGGTCATCCTGGTGACCGGGGGCGCGGGTTCCATCGGTAGCGAGATCGTTCGGCAGATCTGTACCTACAGCTATAAATCCCTAATCATTATCGACCAGTCGGAATCCGCCCTGTACGACCTACAACAAGAACTGAAACAAAACGGGTTCCATAACTTTTTGCCCATTGTCGGCGATGTGCGTGACAAGAACCGCCTGAACAACATCTTTCAGGAACACAAGCCGAACATTATCTTCCATGCCG
>DASSWC010000132.1:0-4411 GCA_035705395.1 Pricia sp.
GAATGTATGGCACGATCTCTTTTTCTATCATATCTTTGTCGAGTACTTTGTACATAAAGGGTTGTCTTGGATTTATTTATGTTTCGCAACACAAATATCCGCAACCCTTTCTTTCGATCCAAAAAAGTTTAAATCACTTCATAAAGAAAATTTTATGTATACACATTTAAACAATTATATTTAACATTTGTTTTCCAACTTTTCATAAAATTTTTGAACTACCGTCCGAGGTTCCGCAAAAAGCTCCTCCGGTCAAAGCAATTTTAATGTGAGAATGGATGTGGCGTTATGGCGACAGCCGAGGTTTAGGGTCCCTTTTTTGTTCTAGGTCCGAATTTTTGATTTTAAAAATTTTGGGAAGGGCATCGTTTATGCCTGCTATTACAAACTGTTGCTTTTTTTTATTTTTAAAACTATGAAGATTCCGTACCTCCCCTTCTAAGAAAAATCCGGAAAGCTTTGGTTCTATTACCGAATAATTTCCTTCTTTATCGCCAAGTAAAGTAATTCCATAGTTAGCATCAAGCCTTCCAAATTGGGGCTTTAGATCAAAATCGTTTCCCGCCATTAAAATATCCAGGATTCCGTCTTTATCTATGTCCACTGTTTCAATAGCATGGATACTCGAAAATTGGGCTCGGGGAGGGAGTTCGGCAATCTGAAATTTCTTGTTACCTTGATTATACGCGATTACACTCTTAAATGTTGAAATATGCTTTACCAAAGCACTATCCAATACGGTTCTTGAAAATAGTTCATCCATCGATTTGGTGGCGTACTCGGATGATTTTAGAATTTGCTTGTTCAGGGAGGAAATTTCTTTGGTAAGTTCCCGTCGAAGATGGACGGGAATATCTTTGCCATGAATGGTTCGGGTACAAATTTGCTCTACCGTACCATTACTATCAAAATCACTTATAAAAATCTTCACCGGCTTATTTTCCCCAACCCTATAAAATGAATTTGTACCGCGATTGCCCAGTACAAGATCTAATTTTCCATCATTGTTCAGGTCGGCGGTTTTGAGACAATTCCAAGCTCCGTTGAGGCTGTCTAGACTGCTTTCCATTCGAACCAACGATTTTAAGGTATTTTTAAAGATTTTAGGAGCTTCCCAATCCCCTACAACTACCAAATCCTTGACTTTGTCCCCATCCATATCGGCCCAAGTAGCATCTGTTATCATTCCCGCTTGGTTGAGGTCAATAGCCTTTTTAAGGGTAATATCGCTATAATTTCCGTTTCCGTCATTTTCGAGAAATTTATGTTTAGGATTGGGACCGTATTTTCGGGGGACACTTCGGCTCCCTATAAAAAGGTCTATATCGCCATCTGCATCATAGTCTGTTGCAGCAATGACCGAAGAATTGTCGGTGTTGGAAACAGGACTTTTCGAAGGGAGGAATTTACCTTTTCCTGTATTTAGATATATCCTAACCGATAAATTGTTTTCATCCTTAAATGGAATATTCCCTCCGGAAACTACGACCAGATCCAATTTTCCATTATTATTAGTATCGATGAATAGGGCATCGGTGTCTTCATACAAACTATCTTTTTCGATAACGGGGTTTTTAATGGGTTCAAAGTTTCCTGTATTGGTCTGTGTATAGATGGTTCCGGATTGGTTTTTGGCCCCGCCAAGATAAAGATCATCGTTTCCGTCGCCATTAATATCCCCTACTGCAACTGCCGGGCCCTCTTGTGACAGCATTTGCGAGACCAATCCTTCATAATTATAATCGATATAATTATCTTCATGGTGTTTCCGAAGATTATTTTCAACGGGCAGGATAATGGTCTCAACCTTCCCATCGCTGGGATTTGAATATTTTCTAAGGGCATCTTCTTGATGTAAACGTATGGTCCGGTCAACATCAATGCCCCTAATGGTTTGGAAGGATTGATCGGGCCATATAACGACAAGGGAATCCAAGCGTTTGATTTTTCCAAGGCCGAATGTCAAAGTATTATCTACGGATGACTGGAATCCGCGGGTCGGGATGAACGTTTGATCAAAAATTTTATCCCCGTGGTATACTATAACCCTACTGCCGATTCCAAATCTGTTTTTCCCTTTTCCTTCCAGTTTGATTTTGAGAAAATGGGCATTTTTATTTTTCTCCGAATTATTCCGGAATACAAAAACTTCTTGGTTTACATTATTGACCACCAAATCCAGATCTCCATCATTGTCCAAATCCCCATAAGAAGATCCATTCGAAAAACTCGGTTCCGCAAGACCCCAATCTTTGGTTTTATTTGTAAAGGTCAGATTATGATTATTATGATATGCGTAATTCGGAATGGGTGTAGAAGGCATTTTGTCAATCAGACTTTCAATTTGCGATTCAGAATCGAAGGGGGTCCGGCGAAAAACATTGTTGGCAAAAAAGTCCATATAATCGTTGTTGGTAATGTCCCTATAAATACCGTTGCTGACATATATGTCCTTAAAGCCATCATTGTCCATATCGAAAATAAGGGCGCCCCAACTCCAATCCGTTTGTGCTACTCCCGAAAAATACGCTGTTTCGGAAAAGGTCCCGTCCCCGTTATTGATTTGCAGGGTGTTCTGCATATATTGATTATCAAAATCCCGATCCTGTTTCAATTTCAAAAGATTATACGTTTCGAATCCCCCGTTTTCCTTGAGTCTTTTATCCTGTTCCGGCCGCATGTCCGTAACAAAAATTTCCGGAAGTCCGTCATTGTTCAGATCAGCCATGTCCGATCCCATTGAGGAAAGACTTAAATGCTGCATATACGCTTGTATTTCTTCCTTAAATGTCCCATTTCCTTGATTGATATATAAGTAATCCCGTTCATAGAAATCGTTGGATACATAAATATCCGGAAGATGGTCATTATTGACATCCCCTATCGTAACACCCAATCCGAAACCTATCAAACTGCCAAAAATTCCAGCGTCCTCACTGACATCGACAAATTGGTCATTGTCATTTCGCAATAGTTTGTCACCACCCCCTTTTAGCACTTCGGGAACGTTCCAATTTTCGCCTCTCAGATTTCTTTTGTTCGCATAATTTAGGCTGCTTGCGGGAATGAAGCTATTGTTCAAAATATAGACATCCAAATCTCCATCCCCATCATAATCAAAAAAAGCGGCATGGGTGGTAAAGCCATTCTCGTCCAAATTATATTTTGCCGCCGATTCAGTGAAACTAAGGTCACCATTATTTATAAAAAGTTCATTTCTTTTATCGGCATTGCCGGCGTTGCACACATAGATATCCAAAAAACCATCCGAATTTATATCCACCATGGCGACACCCGTGGACCACGATTTTGTTCCCCCTGTTCCGGATATATCGGTAATGTCTTCAAACTCAAAATTTCCTTTATTC
Organism: Pricia sp.; assembly: GCA_035705395.1. Taxonomy (GTDB): domain Bacteria; phylum Bacteroidota; class Bacteroidia; order Flavobacteriales; family Flavobacteriaceae; genus Pricia. Next base: position 3,369 of record DASSWC010000132.1, read on the forward strand.
AAAAAAAGTCCATTTTTTCCCTGATTTTTGGTTAGATACAAATCGGGTAAACCATCGTTGTTGATATCGCCGATACCAACCCCACCGCCATTGTAAAAATTCCGATATTTGAATATGTGGAAATCCCCCTGTACGTGAACGTCATTTGAAAATTGGATACCTGTTCGCGATGCTTCCATTTTTGTAAAAAGGGTTTCCGGATCATATTGTTTCGAACAGCTTAGCAATAAGGTTCCAAGCATCATAGCAGGCAAAAACATTCTTAGTGAACCCAGTATCGAAAAATTACGATTAGTAGCACCGCCGAAGAAACCGTGAAGTGTATGTTTTTTTCTAAATGCCATTATACGATTGTCAATAGTAAGACCACAGATTTATACGATGACAAACCTGTGGTCAAATTTAAAGTAAACTAACTCAAATTTATTAGTATCCGGGGTTTTGTTCTATGCTATTGTTGCTTCGCTGAACCTCTTCCCGTGGTATGGGAAACAGGTAGTAGTAATCCCCGGGCCATGGACTTCTCGGGTCAACGGCAGTAATTTCCCCGTAGCTATAGCTTAATTCACCCAATAGGTCTCCTTCTTTCGCACCGCTCCAGTCCATGGTTACCTCGGTAAGCCCTCTTATGGGGTTCAAGTCTATATGACCTGGAGCCGCTTTCCAACGCAAAAGATCAAAAAATCGGGTGTCCTCCAAATGCAGCTCAATGGCCCTTTCATTCCTATAATCACGAATTAGATCGGCTCCCGTACTGGTTATGTCGGGCATATTGACCGAAGGACGTTGTCTAACGAGATTTATATATTGCCTTGCCACGTCTTCATTGCCCAATGCAATTTGAATCTCTGCATAATTGAGGTAGAATTCAGCCAGTCTCATAAAGACGGTTACTTGGTTATAATCGTAGTCGTAACTAGCCCTTGGCCCTGAAAAATCCAGTAATTTTCTAAACGTGTATCCGGTTTGTGCCCTCCAGTGAAATGGGGTCAGGCCTTTTACCCAATATGTTTCCGAATCCCGTCCAAAGTCGAATAGTTCCT
>DASSWC010000133.1:0-2295 GCA_035705395.1 Pricia sp.
AAAACCATTCTCGATGCGGTACACGAGCGGAATATTACCCTGATCGCAGTTGTGGGGATAGGGGCGATTTTCGGTTTGCTCAGTTTTACCAGATTGCTCAAATGGATGTTCAACAACTACAAGAATATCACCCTGACGGTACTTACGGGTTTTATTTTGGGCTCCCTCAATAAAATATGGCCCTGGAAACGGATACTCGAAACCCGCAAAATCGGTGAAAAAATTATCGTAGTCGATGAAAACGTATCGCCGTTCAATTTCGCCGGCGACCCTCAACTTATCTACGCCATCATTGCGGCTATCATCGGATTTTCACTTATTTTTATCCTCGAGCGGAGCGCCGCGAAGATGTAAGTTTAAAAATAACGATAGGTCAGGGTCTGGCCCCCTCCTTGGGCTGCATCCTGATGGAAAAAAAGTAGTTTCAAAATAAGGATAGGTCAAGGCCGAAAGGCCCTGAAAAGCCGGTCATGGATTTGCGCCGATAGCCTGTACTATAAAAAATCACGGTTCCCTACATGTACAATCCGAGAACGTTCAGCGACAAATTCTTTTTGTTCATCAAAGGACTCTGCATGGGCGCGGCCAACAAGGTGCCAGGCGTTTCGGGCGGTATCGTGGCTTTTGTAGGCGGTTTCTACGAGGAGTTCATCTATTCCCTGAAAAAAATCAATACCAAGGCCTTCAAGCTGCTGTTCAACGGCCGGTTCAAAAGCTTTTATCAATACGTCAACGGCACCTTTCTTACCCTTCTCATCTTTGGAATGCTGTTTAGCTATTTCAGTGTATCCAAGGTATTGGATTATTTTTTGGTACAAAAGGAACTCTTCGTATGGGCCGCCTTTTTCGGAATGATCTTGGGTTCAATCTATTATATTTCGAAGGATTTCGAACACTGGAACAAAAAGACGGTAGCGGCGGGTATCATCGGGTTGATCGTAGGCCTATCCATCAGTTTTTTGAGTCCCGCCAAGGAGAACGACAACCTGTTTTTTGTGTTTCTTTGCGGCATCATAAGCGTTTCGGGGATGACCCTCCCGGGCCTGTCCGGTTCCTTTATACTCATTTTGCTGGGCAACTACGTGCTGCTGTTGGTCGATTCCGTCAACGCGCTGTACGATACCATCGCAGAGGTCCTGCAGGGTGATTTCAGCTTTACGGAAAATGGGGAACGTCTGCGTATTTTGACCGTGTTGGGGGTATTCACGGCGGGCTCGGCGACCGGTCTGGTTAGTCTTTCCCATGTTTTGGGCTATGTACTGAAACATTTCAAGCATATTAGCACGGCGGTCATTATCGGATTTATAACCGGTTCCCTCGGCGTAGTATGGCCGTGGAAAGAAACCATTTACAAGACCGGCCCATCAGGCGAAATGCTGCGGGATTCGCAGGGTAAGGAAATAATCGTCAACTACGAACGCTATTTCCCCGATTTCGGAAACCCCGATACTTGGTGGGCCCTGTTCTTTATCGCATTCGGGGTGGTCGTTCTTTTGGGACTGGATTGGTACGGGAAGCGGAGGAGGAAATGGGCGATCGGTAGCGGCGAAGGGTAAACGGGTTCCCGTCGTAAGCCCTAAACTATTTTAACTATGGAAAAACACAGGTTCGGATTGGTGGGAAAAAATATATCCTATTCCTTTTCCAAGGGGTATTTTATGGAGAAATTTTCAAAATTGGGATTAGAGGGATATTCCTACGAAAATTTCGATTTGCAACGGATTGGGGAATTTCCACGTCTCCTGCGCTCGAATCCGAATGTAAAGGGATTGAACGTCACCATTCCCTATAAACAGGATGTCATTCCCTATCTGGATGGGTTGGATGACAAAGCCACGGAAATCGGGGCCGTCAACACGATCGCCTTCGATGGCGGACGCCTTATTGGATACAATACGGATGCCTATGGGTTTGAGGAAGCCATCTCGCCTCATTTACGCCCACATCATTCCAAGGCCCTGATCCTGGGCACGGGCGGGGCATCGAAAGCCATCGCCTATGTTTTCGGGCAATTGGGGATAGGCGTCACCTACGTTTCCCGATCGCCAGAAGAAAGTCAGATCGGTTACAAAAACCTGAATCGCCATGTCTTGGCAGACCATCCTATTTTGGTGAACTGCACGCCCCTCGGAACCCATCCGGATAGCGACAGGAAACCAAATGTTCCCTACGCCTATCTTTCCGACCGGCATTTACTTTTCGATCTCATCTACAATCCCGAAAAAACCGCCTTTTTAAAAGAGGGCGAACGGTACGGTACCCAGATCGTCAACGGCCTGCGGATGTTAGAGCTTC
>DASSWC010000134.1:0-2607 GCA_035705395.1 Pricia sp.
CGGGGAGTTTTACCCCCCATGGGAGATACAGGCCCTGTTTCCCGGGAAACCATATCCGGCGGAATCGGCCATGCTCATCGGAACCGAAGGGGCACTGCTTATACCGCATACTGAAATGCCTGTGTTGTTACCGGGGAATAAATACATGGACTATCAAACCCAAACACTAGATGACCGCAATCACTACCATCATTTTGTGGATGCCTGTTTGGGCGGTGAAAAAACGGAATCGCATTTTGCCAGGTCCGGTCCCATGACAGAAGCTATTCTTTTGGGTACGGTAGCAATACGTGTACCGGGTACGGTTCTGGAATGGGATCCGGTCAAGATGCGGTTTCCCGATCATCGCAAGGCCAACAAATATCTTCGCCGCGATTATCGCAAAGGCTGGGGCATGGCCGGGTTTTAATATGACTTAGACTTTAATGCGTTTATCCTCAGTCCTTAAACAATTTCAGAAAAGTGTTATAAAAAGAGTCCAAATTAACGTGGGGGTAATGTAGCCTTCCCAAAAGAACCAAAAATATTGAAGAAGTTCGCATAGTTGTTGTTGCTGATGTTCCCCAAATAGGAGGGTTCTGCCGGGTGGGAGCTCAAAATACTAAGGGTTCTTTTCGTGCGTAACGTACGCGTATAATATAAATGGCTTCATCTTCGATTAGATAGGATATTGTAGCTGTGTTTTTCGTATGCCCTGATATTTCCTTTATTGTTTTCTTTGAGCGTATCCAATTTATAGATTTCCGGGTTGGTTGACAATACTTCGGTCGATTCATAAACTTCGGTAATTATCCTGATCGTTGTGTTCATCGATTTGGATTCTTCCAACAAATCTAAAAATGCTCGGCTTATTTCCGCATCGGCCTGTTGCGTCCAGATTATTGTTTTCCCCATTGCTTGATACGTTCTCCCATTTGTTGGTGCGTATAGGTTTTTCCGCTTTCTATTTGTGCAATGGAAGTATCTATTTCTTTATTGTACTGCTCGATACTGATACGCCGCGATGATACATTTTTTCGGTATTGCAATAGGTTTTTGAAAACCTCTATAAGTGTAGGGTCCTTTACCTCTTTAAGCTCCTTCTGTATCCATTTGATGTCCGCCTTTAAATCCATGACATTTGTATTTCTATAGAACACAAAGATAAATTATATTTTATTGCTGTTTGGGCAAATCAGGGCCAATAACTGGTATTTTTTCCATTTACTTGTCTGGAGTTTTTTCCATTGCCCATAGCTTTTTGACGCCGCATATCCCAAATTTCGAGATTGACTTTATGTTTTAAGCTAACGCTGACCCGTTTTCCATTTACCAGTATACGAGCATAATTCGTAGAACAGTTGTTTTTATCCGCTCTTGCGGCATAGACCCAAAATAATACTGAAAAGGTTGAAGTAGTGCGCATCGTTGTCGTCTTAAATTGTTAAACAATAATTGAGACGAAAGTCAAATCAACTAGGCAAGGAATTCTCCTTAATTTCGGTCAAGATATAAAAGTGTTACCACAAATGTTACCATTTTGAAAAAATGTTGACGATTTGTGACCTTTTAAAACCAAATCATATCAAATTATATGATCGGCCCAAAAAAATAAAACCCTGCCAATCATAAGATTAGCAAGGTTTTGACATCAATCGGTATCTTGAGAGGTGACCTGACCGGGGCTCGAACCCGTAATCACAATCACTTGTTATTCAAGAAGTTGATCTTTACTTTTTTAAAGTACTCACCGATACACTCACCTTGGTATATCGAAAATTTTAAATGAACTTAAATCAATGTAAAAATACGAAAACTTTATTTGTTTTGGATGGATTTATAGTGGTGAGCCTAAAAAACTAAGATTATTATTCCATCTGTTGCACCGTGACTGAAGTTTCCAGATAGCTGTTTTTAATATAAAAACAGATAATCGCATCGATATGGAAAACCAGAACGGATCTTTATTGTATATATGTACCATATACTTCAGCGCATCGCTGTTCTACCCCGTTCACCTGCTCCCTGTTCGGTCGAATTGTACCGTTTTTGGACGATTTGGTGCAGACGGCCATCATCGGGACCATTATATCCTCCAGTTATCGACCATATAGAAAAATCTACCGCCCTTACCCAAATTTGCAGCAGGGGATTCAATAAAGGATCCGTATGGACTAAAGTCTTTAAAAATGCCTGCCGCAATCATTACTAAAGACGAACTGCGGGAATGGAGCTTTTCGAGGAGATACGGGAAATACTCCTGGAAAAGGCCGTGGAGGAAAGGAACAGGACCTGGCTCCGCTCAAGGGACGTTATGGAACTGCTGAAAATAAGCCACGGGACGCTCCAAAACCTTAGGAACAACGATGCCATTCCCAGCCACAAGATCGAGGGCCTGATCTTTTATGATGCCCACGAGATCGATAAGATCCTGATGGATCACAGGACGGTCAAAGATTCCCAAGGGCGATGAACTACATAAAGCATCTCAACGCAGCCCTTCACCGGTTCTACGCCGACGACCGTCTGCGAACCGGCCATGTCAGCCTGTACATGGCGCTTTTTTTCTACTGGAACCTGCACCGTTTTGCGACCGAATTCTATGCCAACCGGATCGAAATCATGAAA
>DASSWC010000135.1:0-8239 GCA_035705395.1 Pricia sp.
TTTATTTTCGAAGGTTTGAATTCCTTGCATTGCAGTGTCGTAAACATATTCAGGGCCGCTTTTGAGGTGGAATAGGCAGTGAGACAATAGCTTGAGTAACAAAAGTTTTCATCCTTCATCTGGTCGATATCCCCCAGAGAACTCGTTATATTGATAATTCTAGGATGCTCACTTTTCTGTAAGAGCGGTTTTAAGGTTCGGATCGTTCCTATAACCGAAAATAGATTTATTTCATAGACCTTCCTGACCTCGTCCATGTTCAATTGGTCTATCTTTTGTCCGAATCCGTTGACGATCTCCGCATTGTTGACCAAGAGGTCCAGTTTTCCGAAGCATGCGTTTATTTTTTTTCCAAGGACTTTTAAACCGGATTCCGATGAAAAATCGATTTCCACAAGTTCAAAGGGACGCAGGGCATCCCCGTCTTGGGACAGGCTTTTATAGCTATCCCCGCAGGCCGCCAGTATGACTTGATACCCGTTCTCCGACAGAATATGGGCAAATTCCTTTCCCAGATCGTTTCCAGCCTCCGTGACCAGGGCTACCTTATTCTCTTTCATAGCAAACTATTTTATAAGGAACCGATTTAGCCAATTTAAAAGGTCTAAAAGAGTTCTTTTGAAACACATTTATCGAACCGCATTTTACGCCCAGTATACGGATAGTTCTGCAATTATCCCAATTTGCGGTGCCAGGGCTTGATCATAGGATTTACATTCTTCTAAATTTATTAGGGGTGGTTCCGCTCAGATTTTTGAAGAACCGGGTGAAATGCGTAGGTTCCTGAAAGTTCAACCTGTACGCGATTTCCGCGATATCGAGTCCCGAGTATTTCAGCAGGCTCTTACTTTCCATCAAAAGTCTTTCCATAATGACATCTTTGGCACTTTTCCCGGTGAGCCTTTTAATTGTTGTGGTCAGGTAATTGGGGGAAATGTTCAGTTCATCCGCATAGTCGCTTACGTTTTTGGTGTCGACATACATCTTGTCGACCAAGGCCTCGAATTGGTTGGCGATGACCTGGGCCCTTGACAGATGGTTCCGGGTCGTCTTGTGACGCTCATGGATGGCTTTGCAAAAAAAGAGCAAAGATCCCAACATGCCCTCGAGCATCCTTTCCTGGTAGGGATGCGGATTCTTAAAGACGGAATGCATCCTCTCGATATCCAAATTGAGCGTTTCATGTTCCTCCTCTGTAAGCATCATCGCACTGTTTTCCGTCATTGTCAGGAACGGAAAATCATTCGAAAAATCGGGAAACGAACGGATCAGGAACTCCTTTCCAAACATGACATTAAAACCGGTAACCTTCTCGTCCCTTATCCAAGATACGACTTGACTGGGCACCACGAACCAAAGCGGTGATTTTTCAAAGTCCAACAAATCCGTATTCAGGTTGAGCTTGCTTTTGCCCGTATTGTTGAGCAGGCCAATTTGATAAAACCCCAGTCGATAGGGGGGCATACACCTTCTACTGGAGTAATTCATATCCTCTTCGGCATACACATCAAAGTTGGGGATGTGACTTCTGTGCACAAGCCCGACCGCCTCGTGATGGTCGTTCGGATTATCGTAAACGGGAATATCGGCTTTTTCCATAGAAATACTTCCGTAGCTTCTAGTCATTGGCGCCTTCCGCCAATTTTATTGCTTCAAATTTGTTGTCCAGTTCATCCTCCGAAACAATTTCCCAACCACCTCCCAAGGCCTTATATATGGCGATTAAGGAGATAGCCGAGGATATTTCGCTTAAAGCGAGCGAATTTTCGGCCTGTAGCAGGGCATTGTCCGCACTCAGATAATCGATAAAATTATCGAGACCCGCATGGAACCGCTGTCTTGCAAATTTAGCGGCTTCTGCGCTGGCTCGGGACGAAGTTCGTAAAATTTCCCTTCTTTTTAGTTCGTGGGTGTAATTGCTAAGCGAGGTCTTGATTTCTTCCAATCCTTCCAAAACCGTTTTTTCGTATTGGTTAAGGGCGGCCAGAGTAAGCGCATCGTTCACTTTTATTTGTTGTTTTACGCGGCCCAAGTTAAAGGCCGCCCAACTGATACGGGGAACCAGGCTCCATGTGAAGGACTCCTTGCTTCCGAAATTCGAGAAGTCCACCGCTGAAAAGCCTATAGAACCGCCAAATTCTATTTTTGGATAGAGGTCTGCCACCGAAATATTATATTCAGCGATCCTTACCTGTAGTGCCGCCTCCGCACGGCGCACATCTGGCCTACGACGCAGCATTTCTTCAATGTCTCCCACTGCTACCGATGCCGGTAGGCTGGGCAATGGCCGCTTGTTTACGATTTCGGCGTCCAGGTTTCCGGGTACTTCACCTACCAGTACGCTAAGACTATTTTTCAGAGCTTCGATCCTAGCCTCAAGAGGAGGTATGCTGGCACGGGTAGTTTCCAATTGGGCCAGTGCCCTGGACGTGTCCAGGCTGTTGCTGGTGCCCGCCTCCGATAATTTGACGGTCAGATTATAGGTTTCTTGCTGGCCTTTTAAATTGCGCTTTGCGATGTCCAGTAAATATTGGGTGCCGCGCAGTTCCATATAATTGCCGGCCACTTCGGCAAAGATACTTATGTACACGCCGTGCATGTCGGCCAGGACCTGTTGGCTGTTTGCATAGGCCCCCTTGATTCTGTTCGACACCCTTCCGAAAACATCGGCCTCCCAAAAAGCATCGAAGCCGGCAGTGTACGTACTATAGGTAATATTGGCGCCTGGGGCAAAAACGTTTTCCCCCAAGCGGGTCCTGGTATAATCTCCCTTAGACGTGACGGTGGGCAGTCTGTCCAGTTTGGACTCCCTTAGCATGGCCCGTGAGGCCTGAAAATTGGCGACCGCCACGTTGATATCCAGATTGTGGTGTCTTGCCTTTTCTATCAGGGAATCCAGTACAGGGTCGTTGAATTTTGACCACCATTCCTCCACAATCCCGGCATTGGAATAGGCCTTGTTTGCCAGTTCCTTTTTTATAAAGTCCTTTCCTACCACTACCCCGGTCTTGACCCCGTAATCACGTTTGGTCACGCCACACGAAGCCAGTAGGAGTGCGACAATTGCTGATATAATCGAATTTTTCATTTTTATTGTTTATGGATTAGGATTTGACCTTTCGTTTCCATCTCGTTCGCCCTAGTTGGCTTAGTGGTCCATTTTCTTCCCAGGTAATAGAAAACTGGTGTAAGAAATATTCCGAAAAGGGTGACCCCGAGCATTCCGCTGAAAACGGCAATACCCAACGATACCCGAAGTTCGGCTCCCGCTCCCGTGGCCAGCGCCAAGGGCAGGACCCCTAAGATAAAGGCCATCGAGGTCATTAAAATGGGACGCAACCGTAGTTTGGAAGCTTCTATTACGGCGGTTTTCAAATCTGTTCCCTGTTCTTCCAATTGTTTGGCAAACTCGACGATTAAAATCGCGTTCTTACTTGCCAGACCGACCAGGACTACCAGTCCGATCTGTACCATGATATTATTGTCCAATCCGGCAAGGTCTATCCCGACCAAGGCGAACAGGAGTACCATGGGCACAATGGAGATGACGGCCAGCGGAAGGACCAAGCTCTCGAACTGGGCGGCCAGTAAAAGGAAAACAAAGATTACGGCCAAAAGGAACGCTATTATTGCGGTGTTTCCGGTCTGCTTCTCCTGATAGGCAATCTCGGTCCATTCATAGGAAATTCCCTGGGGCAGGATTTCTCCCGCCAGCTCTTCCATTCTTTCCAAGGCCTGGCCCGAACTGTATCCCGGGGCAAAATTCCCGTTCAACGATGCGGAGGGATACAGGTTGAACCTCGGTATTCTAGAAGCTCCCGCCGTTTTTTCTTGCGTGGCAACCGTCCCTAATGGAACCATCCCGCCTTCCTTATTGCGTACCCTGATCTTTGAAATATCTTCGGGGGTCAAACGATTGGGGGCATCGGCCTGGGCCGTAACCTGGAAAGTCCTTCCCAGATAATTGAATTCGTTCACAAAGGCGGAACCCATAAAGATTTCGAGGGACTGAAAAATGTCCTGGACATCAATTCCCAATTTTTCCGCTTTTACCCGGTCTATGTCCAGATATAACTGTGGGGTCTGGTTATTGAAGAAGGTAAAGACGTTGCTCAGGATGGGGTCTTGGTTGGCCGCCGTTGCCAGCGCATTGGTGGCTTCCAACAATTTATCCGTACCCAGGTTCGCCCGATCCTGGACCATCATCTTAAACCCTCCGGCATTGCCGATGCCGCTCACCGATGGAGGCGGTATCACCAGTACTATGGCATCATCGATCTGGGCCAATTTTCCGCGCATCGTTCCCAACAGGTCTTCATATCCGATTCCCTTATCGTCCCTGACCTCAAAATCATCAAGTGTTTGGAATACCACCGCCGAATGGGACGCGTTGGTAAACGAGGTCGGATCGAATCCCGTAAACGAAACCGCATTGTCCACCCCATCGATTTCCAGGGAAACGTCCAATACGTCTTTTACCACCTCATCCGTTCGGGATAGCGAAGACCCCGGGGGCAATTGGATGACGGTGATAAAGTATTGCTGGTCCATCGCGGGGATAAATCCTTTGGGAACCCGGTTGAATTCGAATACTGTAAACAGCATAAGTCCAAAATAGATGACCAGTACCATGACCGAGGTCCTTACTAACTTCCGGACACCTTTCCCATATCTATCGGAAAGACTGTCCATAAACGCATTGAATCGGTTCCCGACATATACAAAAGGTTTGAATAGGATGAAAGTTTTCCTTTTGCTTTCCTTTTCTTTGTGGCGCATCAACAAGGCCGCCATGGCGGGACTCAAAGTCAAGGATACAAACACAGAAATTATGGTGGCCACCGCAATGGTCATCCCAAATTGCTTATAGAACTGACCTGATATGCCCTCCAGAAAAGCCGTTGGGATAAACACCGCGATCAACACCAGGCCAATGGCGACCAAGGCCCCACCAACCTCGTCCATGGTCTTAAAGGCGGCATCTTTGGGGGAGAGGCCCTTTTTTAGATACCGTTCCATGTTTTCCACGACCACGATCGCATCATCCACTACGATCCCTATGGCCAGCACCAATCCGAACATGGTCAGCGTGTTCAGGGAAAAGCCAATGGCCTGCATGACGGCGAACGTCCCTATCAATGAAACGGGGATTGCCAGCACTGGGATAATGGCCGCCCTCCACGATTGTAGAAACAGCAAAATGACCAGAACGACCAGAAGTACGGCCTCGAAAATGGTACGATACACTTCGTCCACGGATTTTTGGATGAATTCAGTTGGGTTGTACGCGATTTCATATTTAAGGTCTTCAGGAAAATTCTTCGAAAGTTCCTCCATTTTTTCCTGGATTTTCCCTGCGGTCTCTAGAGCATTCCCCCCCGGTTGTTGGAATATGGGCATGGCAATCGCCGGTTTTTTGCCGAGATACCCACGTGTCGCATAATTCTGGGCGCCCAGTTCGGCCCTACCGACATCCTTTAACCGTACGATGCGTCCATTTTCCCCTGATTTTACGATTACGTTTTCAAATTGCTCGGTCGAGACCAGTTTACCTTGGGTCTGTATGTTCACCTCGAATGCGGTCTGGCTCCCGGAAGGCAGGGAATTGAGCGTACCGCCCGCGATCTGGACGTTTTGTGCCCTAAGGGCCGCCACCACCTCGCCCGCGGTAATATCCAGGTTCGCTATTTTATCGGGGTCCAGCCAGATCCGCATAGCGTACTCGGCCCCCCCGAAAATCTGTATGTCTCCGATTCCTTTGATACGGGCAAGCTCGTCCTTTAATTGCAGTACGGCATAGTTGCCCATATAGGTCTGGTCGTAGGTGTTATCGGGCGAGTACATATTTACCACCATTAGCATATTGGGAGATACCTTCTTTGTGGTAATGCCCAATCTCCTCACCGATTCGGGCAAGCGGGGTGCTGCGATGGCCACCCGGTTCTGCACCTGTACCTGTGCCTTGTCCAGATCTGTGCCCAGGTCAAAGACCACCTGCACGATTACACGTCCATCGGCCGACGATTGCGAGGTCATATAGATTATGTCCTCCACGCCGTTTATTTCCTTTTCGAGCGGTGCGGCGACCGTTTCGGAAAGCGTTTTCGCGTTGGCCCCGGGGTATGTTGCCACTACTTCTATGGTAGGCGGGGCCACATCGGGAAATTGGGAGGTGGGCAGCGATACATAGGCCAATCCGCCAACGATGAGTATGAGTACGCTCAATACGGCCGCAAAAATCGGTCTTTTTATAAATATATGGCTAAACTTCATTTTTTTTGATATTTGAAAATACGATGCACTGCCTTCCGTATATCCGCATTTTAATACGGATTTATGCAGGGATAGATCAAAAACAGCGTATTTCTTTATGTTCTATTTTTATTCTCTAGCCGATCGGCTCTATTCAGTATGCGCCAGTCCGGCCAGTTCGCCCGAATTTGCATCGATCGCGTTTTTCGTAGGGCTTACCACGACCCCCGGTCTTATCTTTTGAACGTTATTGGTGATCACTCTGTCTTTTGGGGAAAGCCCGTCCCGGATGATTCTTAGACCATTGGAATGCAATGGACCCAAGGTGACGGTCTTGCTTATTACCTTGTTGTCTTCACCAAGAACATATACATATCGCAAGGACTGGTTCGTGCCGATTATTTCATCCGGGACCATTATGGCATTGTGTTCACCACTACCTATAATTCTTGCTTTACCGAACATACCGGGTTGCAACAAATGGTCTTTATTTTGGAGTACGGCGCGGCTTTCAATGGTTCCGGATCCACTATCTATTTCGTTGTCCACGAAGTCCAGGGTAGCCTCATGGACAAAATCTTCCTCGTCGGATAGTTTGATCTGGACCGGCAGCCCCTCAGATCGGACAGACCCACGTTTTCCCTCCTTCGCCAATCGCACATATTTTAGATAATCGGATTCACTGCCCGTGAAATAAAAGTGTATCGGACTGGTGGCCACGATCGTGGTCAGCAAAGTGGAATTGGCACTACCGCCATCCACGAGATTGCCCTTGTTCACCCTGTCCCTGCTCACCAGACCGGAGATCGGCGCCCTGACCTTGGTGAATTCCAAATTCAGTGCGGCATCGTCCACTTTTGCCTGAGCCAACCTGATGCTGGCCTCAGCGTGTACCAAGGCCTGTTTTCTTCGGTCATACTCTTCGATGGACACGGCCCCCGTTTCCCTCAATGATTCTACCCTATTAAAATTATCCTGTGCGGATTTTAAGGTCGCCAGGGCCTGGGCGTAGTTTGCCTTGGCCTCGTCCAGTTCAATTTTAAATGGCCTTGGATCGATAACGAAAAGCACCTGTCCCTTTTTGACATGCTCCCCATCGTCAAAGTTTACCTTTTCCAAAAATCCGCTTACCCGTGCCCTGACCTCCGCACGACTGCTAGCCTCGAACCTCCCTGTGTATTCGTCCCATTCCGTGATCTTTTCGTATACGGGCAAGGCGGTTTCCACCGGTAGTGGGGGCGCTTCCGCCGTTGCGATTCCTTCCTCCTCTTTGTCCGTGGCAAATGCCAGGGCGAGGAGGGAGGCTACCGTTATACCGACCAATGCCAGGATGCTGTTTCTTTTTGTATTGAATTTTAGTTGTACCATGATTCCGTGTTTGATTTTATGTTCGGGGACAAAATTATATCGGCGTCGACCAAGTCCGTTAACCATTATTTTTCCAGAAATGACCAAAATCTAATATTTTGTCCTATCTTGGATATTCGTCCGTTCGAAACCTTAGCCAATTATGCAGCCAATGGCATGATTTTTTCGAAAACAGGTTTAAACCCTTCAGATATAATAAAAAGGGAAGTTTAGCGCAGCGGAAACATCTTCAAATCCGGGAGAAGCTGAAAAGTCAATTTTCCTACTTCGCCAACCTACTTTATGAAATTGTAATCCTTAAGAATACACAAAAAAACAAATGGGAAAAATTGGGTTTATAACAATGGTTTTCGCAACCCTTATGACCGGTTGTAACACGGAGAAATCAAACACTAAATCCGTAGTCGAAGAACTTAAGGAGAAGGAATTCACCTCTGACACGCTGACAATACACCTGAAACCCTTTAATCCGGAATTGCAGACGGAAAGAAAATCGTTACGTGGATTGGCGGTGGCGAACAATTGCAAAAGAACTACCCGAATCTAAAAGTCCAAAATGATAGTTTGGTAACTTTTGTCAGGGACGGTAAGTTTCTGTCCTCCAATGGAAATTTGGCCA
>DASSWC010000136.1:0-8385 GCA_035705395.1 Pricia sp.
CCCAACATCAGGTGTTCGGTGCCTATGAAGTCGTGGCCGAGACGTAGCGCTTCCTCCTTGCTATATGCAATTACATCCTTTACCCTTGGTGAGAAATTATCATCCATAAAAATTATCCTTTCTTCAATTATACGTCATCCAAATAAATCCCCAACAAAGCCGAAAATCCATTCGTGCGATATAAAATTAGTAAAACTCTATCAATCTAACGCAAATAACGTTCCTATATTAGATAAAGCCTTTCAAAATGACGAAAAAAAGCATCGTAAGATGGATTTTTTAAGGATATAATTTAGTTAGGATCGGAAACGGGTACAGGGGTAAAACCGTGTTGATAAATTGTTCATTAATGTAGGCCGTTTCTACTTGTAAACCCTAGTTTTTACGTATATTAGCCTGATTTTTTAACCCCCACAAAACTAGGATTCAGAAATGGCGGAAGAAGACGAGAAATTGATTCCGATCAACATCGAGGACGAAATGAAATCAGCCTACATCGATTATTCGATGTCGGTCATTGTGTCACGTGCCCTACCCGATGTCAGGGATGGCCTTAAACCGGTGCACCGACGGGTGCTATTCGGCATGCACGAATTGGGCGTACGCTCCACGAGCGCACATAAGAAATCGGCGCGTATCGTCGGGGAGGTGCTGGGTAAATACCACCCCCACGGCGATACCTCGGTCTATGACAGTATGGTACGGATGGCCCAGGAATGGAGTCTGCGCTATATGCTTGTGGACGGCCAGGGAAACTTCGGCTCCGTAGACGGCGATAGTCCCGCTGCGATGCGGTATACCGAGGCCCGGATGCGCAAGATAGCGGACGAGATGTTGGCCGATATCGATAAGGATACGGTGGACCATCAGTTGAACTTCGACGATACCTTGAAAGAACCCAGCGTGCTGCCCACCCGGGTGCCGAACCTCTTGGTAAACGGGGCTTCGGGCATTGCAGTGGGGATGGCCACCAACATGCCGCCCCACAACCTTTCCGAAGTGGTCGATGGTACGGTAGCCTATATCGATAACCACGACATTGAGATCGACGAACTGATGACGCATATCAAGGCGCCGGACTTTCCGACGGGAGGTATTATCTACGGATATGATGGGGTTAAAGAGGCCTTTCATACAGGCCGTGGACGGGTCAAGATCCGGGCCAAGGCCGTGGTCGAGGAGGTGCAGGGAAAGGAGTGTATCGTAGTCACCGAAATTCCCTATCAGGTCAATAAGGCCGATATGATCAAAAAGACGGCCGACCTGATCAACGAGAAAAAAATTGAGGGAATATCCAACATCCGCGACGAGTCCGACAGAAAGGGCATGCGCATTGTTTACATGTTGAAACGCGATGCCATTCCCAATATCGTGCTCAATACCTTATATAAGTACACCTCCCTACAAACATCTTTCAGCGTCAACAACATCGCCCTGGTCAACGGGCGCCCCGAGTTGCTGAACGTGAAGGATATGATCCATTATTTTGTGGAGCACCGGCACGAGGTGGTCGTCCGCCGTACGAAATACGAGCTCCAAAAGGCGGAGGACAGGGCGCATATTTTAGAGGGTCTCATTATCGCCTCCGACAATATCGACGAGGTCATCGCCATTATCAGGGCCTCTTCGAATGCCGATGCGGCGCGGGAGAACCTGATGGAACGCTTTAAGCTCACCGAAATCCAGGCCAAAGCGATCGTCGAGATGCGCCTGCGGCAGCTGACCGGTCTGGAGCAGGACAAGCTACGTTCGGAATATGACGAGGTTATCAAGACCATCGCCGACCTGAAGGATATTTTGGAGAAGAAAGAACGCCGGATGCAGATCATCAAGGACGAGCTGCTGG
Organism: Pricia sp.; assembly: GCA_035705395.1. Lineage (GTDB taxonomy): Bacteria > Bacteroidota > Bacteroidia > Flavobacteriales > Flavobacteriaceae > Pricia. Next base: position 1,847 of record DASSWC010000136.1, read on the forward strand.
AAGTCAAGGAAAAATATGGCGATGAACGCCGGTCCGAAATCAATCTGGCAGGAGGCGACCTGAGTATCGAGGATATGATTCCCGATGAGCAGGTGGTCATTACCATCTCCCATGCGGGATATATCAAACGCACGCCCCTATCCGAATACAAGATCCAAAATAGGGGCGGGGTCGGACAAAAGGCATCCTCCACCCGGAACGAGGATTTTCTGGAATACCTGTTCGTGGGCACCAACCACCAGTACATGCTGTTCTTTACCCAGAACGGAAAATGTTTCTGGATGCGGGTCTACGAGATTCCCGAGGGCAGTCGCACCTCGAAAGGGCGGGCCATCCAAAACCTGATCAACATCGAACAGGGCGATAACGTCAAGGCCTTTATCTGTACGCAGGACCTAAAGGACGAAGAATACGTCAATAGCCATTACGTCATTATGGCCACCAAGAAGGGAACGGTAAAAAAGACCTCTTTGGAGCAGTATTCCCGTCCCCGCCAAAATGGGATCAATGCCATCGGTATCCGCGAAGACGACGAGCTTCTCGAAGCGAAATTGACCACGGGCACCAGCCAGATATTCCTCGGACTCAAATCCGGGAAGGCGATACGTTTTGAGGAAAGTAAGACCCGGCCTATGGGGCGGAACGCATCCGGAGTGCGGGGCATCCGTTTGGCGGACGATACCGACGAGGTCATCGGGATGGTATCCGTACATGATTTTGAGGAGGATATCCTGGTCGTTTCCGAAAACGGGTACGGAAAACGTTCCAGCATCGACGATTACCGTATCACCAACCGCGGCGGCAAGGGCGTAAAAACCATATCCATAACCAAAAAGACGGGGGGACTGGTCGCCATCAAGAACGTATCCGATTCCGACGACCTGATGATCATCAACAAATCCGGTATCGCCATACGCATGGGTGTCGAGGATTTGCGGGTCATGGGCCGCGCGACCCAAGGGGTGAGGCTTATCAACCTGCGGGATGACGATTCCATTGCCGCCGTGGCCAAAGTAGTGAAGGAAGTGAACGACATCGACGATGCCGATATAAAGGACATCGAGGTGAATCCCGAAAAGGATGGCACGGACCTTGATAACGAGGGGGGCGAAGCAGCAAAAGAATGATGCAATACGATTAAGGTATTGGATAAAAATTGTATTTTGCAATTAATTTGGGATGGTCTATATCGACTTGACCCCGAGAACACTAATGATAAATTGAAACGAAAATGAAAACAAGATTTTTTATACTTGCGATGCTGTGTCTTTCCGCAGTCGGATTTTCACAGAAAAAGGAAATGAGAACGGCCGAAAAGGCGTTGAAAGACAGCAATGCGACCGAGGCCAAAGCGGCACTGGAATCCATTTCGGATATTACTTCCTCCGGCGACGAAAAAGATCAGGCGGAATATTATTTTCTGTTGGGCCAGACCTACGACCAACTGGCCAGCAAGGGTGGCGGGGAATCCCTCGAATCCGCCGCAACCGCTTATCAAAAGGTATTGGAAATCGAGGAGAAAAGCGGAGATAGCAAATATTCGGATGAAACCCAGCAACGGCTGAACGCCCTTGTTGCCGATTTGGTAAATTCCGCCGTGGAGGACAATAGCAACAAAAAATTCGAGGAGGCGGCGGACAAGCTGTACACCAGCTATAAGCTAAGTCCCAAAGATACCAGCTATTTGTATTACGCCGCAAGCAGCGCGGTCAACGGGGGCCATTACGAGCAGGCCCTTAAATACTACGAGGAACTTCAGGAAGTGGGGTACGACGGGAGCGGCATGATCTACAAGGCTACGAACGTGGAGACCGGCGAGGTCGAGGAAATGGAAAAGACCCAGCGCGATCTTATGATCAAGGCAGGTACCTATAAAGACCCGGTGGATGAAAAATCCCCATCCAAAAAAGCGGAAATCGTAAAAAATACCGCGCTGATATATACTCAGCTAGGACAGGATGACAAAGCCTTGGAGGCCTATAAAATCGCACGGGAGAGCAATCCCGACGATGTCAACCTTATTCTTAACCAGGCCAACCTGTATTATAAGATGGGGGACAAGGAAAAATTCAAGGAGTTGATGGCCGAGGCCACGGCCATTGCGCCCGATAATCCCGATCTGCAGTACAATATTGGGGTAATCAATATGGAACAGGGCAATATAGAGGCCGCCCGGGAAGCGTACAAAAAAACCTTGGAAATCGACCCAAGTTATACCAATGCCCAGTTGAACCTTTCCACTACCTATGTCAACGAGGGCAACGCCCTGATCGACGAAATGAACACCCTGGGCAACTCGCAGGCCGATATCGCCAAATACGACGCGCTAAGGCAGAAAAAGGACGACCTTTTCAAGGAGGGAGCCATGGTCTTGGAAGATGCTTTGAAAACCAATCCCGGTAACCAAGGCATCCTAACACAGCTCAAGAATATCTATGGCGCCATGGGGGACAATGAGAACTATATGCGTATCAAAAAGGAGCTGGAGTCGGCTGAGGGCGAAGGCGAAGTGGAGACGGATAGTACCAATGATGGCGAGAAGTAAAAGCGTGCGAGAAGCAAATGAGGCGATAGGCGTAGGAAGACAGGGGATACGTTATTCGAGATAGATCGTTGATAGCGAAAGATTTCTTTTCCGCCAAAAGCTTCACTACCGAAAAAAACTCCCTATCTAAAGAAAATCCCCGAGGTCGATCTCGGGGATTTTTTTTGGTCCCGAAATCAGCGTTGATCGGCCGCCGTTCTTTCCACGATGATTGCCGAAGCTCCGCCGCCGCCGTTGCAGATGGCCGCGGCCCCGATTTTTGCGTCGTTCTGTTGCAGGACGTGTAGCAGGGTAATCAAAATCCGTGCTCCCGAACATCCCAGCGGATGACCGAGGGAAACCGCCCCGCCGTTAACGTTAACGTTCTTGTCCGACAGTCCCATTAACTTCATATTGGCCAAACCGACAACGGCGAAGGCCTCGTTGAATTCGAAGTAATCGATATCCTCGATTTGTAGTCCCGCTTTGGCGATGGCCTTGGGCAGCGCCTTGGCCGGAGCCGTGGTAAACCATTTCGGTTCTTGGGCCGCATCGGCGTAACTGCGGATGGTAGCCAGGGGTTTTAGGTTGAGTTCCGCGGCCCTGTCCCCACTCATAAGCACCAGGGCGGCCGCACCGTCATTGATAGTCGAGGCATTGGCGGCGGTTACCGTACCGTCTTTGGAAAATGCCGGACGCAGGGTGGGAATTTTGTCCAATTTCACATTCTTGAATTCCTCGTCCTCTGTCACCGTAATCGGTTCGCCCCGAGGTTGTGGCACGGTGACCGGTACCACCTCGCTATCGAATTTTCCGTTTTCCCAGGCATCCGCGGAGCGTTTATAGGATTGAACGGCATATGTATCCTGCTCTTCCCTACTAACGCTATGTTCGACCGCACAGGCATCGGCACAAACGCCCATGGCATTTTGGTCGTAAACATCGACCAAGCCATCCTTTTGCAAGCCATCTATCAAGGTTGCGGGGCCGAATTTCTGCCCCTTTCGCAGGTGCACGTAATGCGGAATAAGGCTCATATTTTCCATACCACCCGCCACGGCCACGGAAATATCGCCCAAGGCAATGGCCTGCGCCGCCTGCATGACCGCTTTCATGCCCGAGGCACATACTTTGTTGACGGTGGTGCAGGGCACACTATCGGGAATTCCCGCATATATGGCGGCCTGTCGTGCCGGGGCCTGTCCCGTACCCGCTTGCACCACGTTGCCCATTAGCACCTCCTCGACCAATGCCGGGTCCAGATTTATTTTTTCCAAAGCGCCCTTAATGGCTGCCGCGCCCAGTTCGGGTGCCGGAACGGTTGATAGGGCGCCCATAAAACCACCGATTGGCGTACGGGCAGCAGATACAATAACTACTTCTTTCATATTCGTACTATTTACAATACAAAATTAGGAAATTAATACACGTTGCCGAAGCGGACACAGCGGGATGGATTGTAAAGCAAAAGGCCAGGGGGCGTAATGCAACCCACGGATAGCGTCAGGTGCTTATTATTTTCTATTTTTGGTGTAGATATTACCGCGATGCAAGAATTTCTCGACCGGCTTTTTAGAAATCAGTCCCTTATCTACAAGTATTTTCTGTATGTGGTATCCGTTGCCTGTATCGTGTTTTTCTTTCCCAGGGGCGGCAAGTTCAAATACGAATTCCAAAAAGGGAAACCCTGGCAGCACGAGAACCTGTACGCGCCCTTTGATTTTTCCATAAAGAAAGGTCAGGAGGCGATTTTGCGCGAGCGCGATTCGGTAAAGCAGAACAGTACAGTCTATTTTCGATACAATGACTCCATCCCGAAAGCGGTATACGATTCCTTTGCGTCTGAATTTTCCTCTGTATTCCCCGTGGATTCCTATAGCGACAACGGTTTGGAGCTGCTTAAACGGACCGGTATCGAAATCCTGGATAGCCTCTATCAAAATGGAATCCTGAAAAAATCGGACATTAAGTACGCTACCAAGCGTATATACCTGATCAAGAATAATGAGGCGCGAAAAATAAGGGGTAACGACTTGGTTCGTATTCAGGACCTACAGCCTATTGTACGCAGGTTCCTTGAAAAAAACGGACTTTCGGACTTTAACGAAAAATACCAGCAATGGTTTCCCGAACTGGTACGGGCCAATGTCTCGTACGACAAGAACTTTATGCAAAAGGACCTGAAAGAAGAACTCTCAAAAATAGCATCAACACGGGGCGGGATCGACGAAGGAAAGCTGATTATCGCCAAAGGCACGGTAGTCGATGCTGAAAACCTGAAAGTCCTGAATTCCCTCAAAGACGAATACGAATCGGAGCTGTGGGACGACGAACATCGCTATCTCGTCCTTTTCGGATACACGGTGCTCGTAGCCTTGGTCTTATTGATGCTTTTTCTTTTCCTTAGAAAATACCGGCCTCAAATTTTTGAGAACAACACGAAGGTAACCTTTGTGTTTTTCAACATTCTGTTCATGGTATTCGTAACGACTTTGATCGTGAATTACGACGACCGTTATGTCTTCGCGATTCCACTGTGTATACTGCCTTTGGTGTTAAAGACCTTTTTTGATGCCCGGACGGGACTTTTCGTACATGTGCTAACCGTTCTGATCTTGGGGTTTGTAGTACCGAACAGCTACGAGTACATTTTTCTTCAAATCGTTGCGGGTATCGTAACCATACTGACGGTTTCCGAGCTGTATAAAAGGGCCAATCTGTTTATAACCGTAGGTCAAATAACCTTGGTCTATGTCGCAGGATATTTGGCATTTCATGTCATCCACGAGGGTAATCTGAACAATATTATGTGGTTTACCTTGGGATTGTTTTTGTTGAACGGAATGATTACCCTTTTCGTTCAGCCGTTGATCTATGTGTACGAAAAGCTCTTTGGGCTGGTTTCCGACGTATCGCTATTGGAGCTTTCCGATACCAACTCCAAATTGCTCAAGGAACTATCCAACAAGGCCCCGGGCACTTTCCATCACTCCCTCCAGGTCGCCAACCTAGCGGAGGCGGCGGCCAACGAGATTGGGGCCAATGCGATGCTTGTCAGGGTAGGGGCATTGTACCATGATATCGGAAAAATGTTGCATCCTTCCTTTTTTACCGAAAATCAGATTACCAGTGTAAATCCGCATGACGAATTATCCCCGGAAGAAAGCACAAAAATTATCATCGACCATGTAATCCATGGTATCGAGCTTGCCCGAAAGAACAATTTGCCGGATAGGATCATCGATTTTATCCGCTCGCACCATGGCACCACCCTGGTTTACTATTTTTTCAAGAAACAGCAAGAATTGCAAGAAGAAGTTAATGAAGAGGATTTCAGGTATCCCGGGCCTCTGCCTTTTTCGAAAGAAACGGCTATTCTGATGATGTCCGATTCCGTAGAAGCCGCCTCAAAAAGCTTGAAGAATCCGACATTTTTGGTCATCGACGATTTTGTGGATAAGATAATCTCCGGCCAAATGGCCGCCGACCAATTTCTCAATGCAGATATCACCTTCAAGGAAATCGAGCAGATCAAAAAAGTGCTCAAGCAGAAGCTCATCAATATTTATCACTTACGTGTAGAATATCCCGAATAGAACTTCCCTAATACGGCATGAAAAAAGTATCGGATTTTTTATGTATTCGATAGGGAAAAATGTACATTTGCAACCGCATTTTGAAATGGTGGTCACTGGTCAGGCTGTTTTAGGATGTACGTTCATTGTTAGGTGTTTTTTTATGGAGAGGTGCCGGAGTGGTAACGGAGCAGATTGCTAATCTGTCGACGCGCAAGTGTCGCCCGGGTTCGAGTCCCGGTCTCTCCGCAAATCCCATGTAATTTTTCGGGGTGTAGCGTAGCCCGGTTATCGCGCCTGCTTTGGGAGCAGGAGGCCGCAGGTTCGAATCCTGCCACCCCGACAAAATTTTAGAGGTCGCAATTTTGAAAAGCGTGTCAGAATTGCGGCAGTTTGAACATTGGTTTTGCAACCGGATATCCCGGATGTAAAAAAAAAAT
>DASSWC010000137.1:0-3050 GCA_035705395.1 Pricia sp.
CGGTAAGATTGTCGACGCCTATCCCATGGATGAATCCCTGCGTTATGAAATCGATCGCAAGGAGCCGGAAATCACGACATTATTAAACTTTTCAGATAGCGAGGGCATTTTAAAGGCGGCCGAAAAGTGCAATGGTAGCGGCGACTGTCGAAAGACCGAACATAGTAGTGGCGCCATGTGCCCCAGCTACCACGCCACCAAAAACGAAAAGGACACTACACGCGGTAGGGCGAACGCACTTAGGGAATTTTTAACCGTCCCGGACCAAGGGAATCGGTTCGACCAAAAAGAACTGAAAGAGGTTTTCGATCTCTGCCTCAGTTGTAAGGCCTGTGCCAGCGAATGCCCCAGTAACGTTGACGTGGCCATTCTGAAGGCGGAGTTCCTCTACCAATATCAGGAGGCGAACGGCTATCCGCTGCGCAGCAAACTCTTCGCCCACAACACCCGTTTGAACCGTTTCGGGAGTAGGGTAGCGGGGATTACCAATGCGGTCTACGGATCTGATTTTCTCAGCGGACTGCTGAAAAAGTACGTCGGGGTAGCCCCGAAAAGAAGCCTTCCCAAAGTTTCAAGTTTTGATTTTGATCGGTACCTAGAAGTATTTAAAAAACAGAATACTATAACCAAAACAAAAATCATTCTATACATCGATGAGTTCACGCAGTATATGGACATCGAATTGGGTAGGGACGCTATCGAACTCCTGACCCGTTTAGGCTACGAGGTGGAGCTTTTTTATGGAGAAAGCGGCCGGACCTACATTTCCAAGGGATTTCTGAAACAGGCCAAAAAATTGGCGCTTGATCATATTCCCAAACTGAAGGCCTTCGCCGACCAAGGCCATCCCGTAGTCGGATTGGAACCCTCTGCTATTTTAACCTTCCGGGACGAGTACAAACGCTTTTATGCTGATTCGGAAACTACCAATGCCATTGCCCTAAATAGCTATTTGCTGGAGGAATTCCTATCCCGTGAAATCCAAAAAAAGGAAATAGGCGCGGAACAGTTCACCTATGCGGCCAAAACCATTAAAATACACGGCCATTGCCACCAAAAGGCCCTAAGCAACCAAAAAGTGACCTTTGACGTGCTCAATCTCCCGCAAAATTATACCGTTTCCATCATCCCATCGGGCTGTTGTGGGATGGCCGGGTCTTTCGGGTATGAAAAGGAACATTACGAGGTCAGTATGCAGGTGGGAGAACTGAAGCTCTTTCCCGCTGTCCGGAAAGCGCCCGAGGATACCATTATATCGGCCAACGGCACCAGCTGTCGGCATCAGATTTTCGATGGAACTCAGAGAAAGGCCTTGCACCCGGTGACGATTTTGAAGGAGGCCTTGGTTTGAACCGATATGGATAGAAATGCCCATTTTTAAAGATGCTATACTTTGTGCGCCAAGTCCTTGAACAAAAAAACCGTGCTTTTCATAGGCGTCACCTGGCCCGAACCCACCGCGACAGCCGCCGGCTCACGTATTTTGCAGCTGCTCCATTACTTTCGGGAGCAGGAATACCGAACGGTTTTTGGCAGCACCGCGACCGAAACCCCGCTTTCGATAGATCTGGAAGCCCTTGGGGTTGAAACGGTGCCGATACAACTCAATGATTCCCGTTTTGACGGTTTTATTACCGCCCTTAATCCCAATATCGTAGTTTTCGACCGGTTTTTGAGCGAGGAGCAGTTCGGGTGGCGGGTGGCGGAATTTGCACCCCAGGCCCTGAGGATACTGGATACCGAAGATCTCCATTCCCTCAGGCGGACCCGGCGGGAATGTGTGAAAAAGAGTATCCCCTTTTCGAACGATACCTGGCTCCAAAACGATGTTACCAAGCGTGAAATCGCCAGCATCTATCGCTGCGACCTTTCGCTGATCATTTCAAGCTACGAAATGCGGTTGTTGACGGAGACCCTAAAAATAGACAAAAACCTATTGCTTCACCTTCCCTTTATGTTGGATCGTTTGGATGCAAAGGCGGTTGAAGATTGGCCTGAATATCAAGACAGAAAGGATTTTATATGTATCGGCAACGGAAAACACGCGCCGAATGTCGATGCCATCCTATGGCTTAAAAGGGACATTTGGCCGCTAATCCGTAAACGGCTTCCCGACGCCGATCTCCTTATTTACGGGGCGTATCTTCCCGAACATATCCAACGAATAGATAATCCAAGAGAAGGATTTCGGGTCATGGGATGGACGGAAAATGCCGGGTCCGTAGTTCAAAAAGCCAGGGTGGTATTGGCCCCCTTACGTTTCGGGGCGGGCATCAAGGGCAAATTGATCGAAGCGATGCAATCGGGTACGCCCTCGATAACCACATCCATCGGTGCCGAGGGGATGCACGACGGTTATCCCTGGAGCGGTTTCATTGAGGATACCGCCGGAAAATTGGCTGAGGCAGCCATCCGGCTCTATCAAGATTCGGAGCAATGGATAAAATCCCAAGAAAACGGTACGGACATTATCAACGGGTTGTACGGGAAGGATGATTTACGTTCTACACTCGACGCTACGATTACAAAAATCACAAACAACTTCCAAAATCACAGAAACCGGAATTTTATCGGTGCCATGCTGATGCACCATTCCATGGCGGGCACCAAGTATATGGCCAAGTGGATATCCATCAAAAACAATATGCGACACTAAGAATAAGCTACCTCAAAACCTGCGATGTACCAAGGGGTATTCCGTTCGTGCTTAATCGCGCTTCCCTACCGCATCCTTTCTTCGGAAATCATTACTTTGCATTCCTAAAACAGGACTATGCAAAAGCCGGAATGGAAAACTGCCAAGGATTTCGAGGATATCACCTATAAAAAAAGCAATGGCGTGGCCCGTATCGCCTTTAACCGGCCCGACGTGCGCAACGCCTTTCGCCCCAAGACGACCCGTGAACTCCATCAGGCCTTTTACGATGCCCAGGAAGACACTTCCATTGGAGTGGTCCTGCTCTCCGCGGAAGGGCCGTCGACCAAGGATGGAATCTGGTCCTTTTGCAGCGGGGGCGACCAAAAGGCTAGGGGTGCGCAGGGGTATGTGG
>DASSWC010000138.1:0-18009 GCA_035705395.1 Pricia sp.
TCTTTTTTGGCAACATCGAAAATGGCGGTCACCGATTCGCTTTTCGCCTTTACCTCTTCAAATAATTCTTCGGAAGCCTCGAACACGATTACCCCCTTTTTATCAAGATATCTATCCTGACCGTTCAGCACTAAGGCGGGCAGCATTAAAAACCCGAGTGTCCATATATAATAGCATTGTCGGTACATTTTTTTCATAGGATAGTACGCTCTATTGTTCCAAAAAACCCTCTTCAGCCCATTGTACAATCAGATCGATAGTGCCTTGCGGCAATCTGCCTGTAGGCGGCATTGCCGCAGACTCCCCGGTCTGCCTGGTGATGGCAACCAATACATTTCCGTTTTCAGTTTGATTCCTCACCCGATCGTAAGTGTCCAAGGGAAAAGGAGCCCCGTTTACAGGTGGGGAGCTATGGCAACCCAAGCAATTATTGGTAATAATTGGTCTGATATTGGCTTGGTAGGAAATCGGTGAATCGGTATCCCGTTCCATCAAATCGGATTCACTGTCATTGCTACAGGAAATGAATAAGATGCAAAAAATGGACAGGATGCCTATCGAAATTGCTTTTCCCATATTTAATCGGTGTTTCGGATTCTACGTTCCAAAACAACAAACTGGGTTTGTTACCGACAATAAAACTTTGGTAAAAGGGAATTTTGCGCCTTAAAAAGGAATATAGTGGATTGAAAATATACGCTTCCGGCTGGGAAGCCCCTATTGACAGCCCGGATGTAGTGGCCCCGTGCTGTTACCTCCCCTTACATACCCCTGTCATATAAAGCTGGAACTTTGGTCGATAAAGTTTTTTGGAATATAATCGGTACACCTAAGAGTCTATTTCATGGCAATTTGCAAATTAGTATATTCGATAAAAATTGCCCCGGCCATATGCGCAAGGATAAGCTCTATTTTCTCACCTTTATTTCCGTGACGGTCATCTATTTGGTCGTCGCGTTGATCGCCATTCGGTTTGCCTTAAAATCAAGCAGCTTGGAATTGGTGGCTACGGAACTTGAGATCGGGAAAAAAGAAGCCCGTTCCATGGCGACCCTTGTCGGACACGAATTGAACGAAGGCGTAGTTAAGGATTCCGTGATAAACCACTTCCAGGCAAGCATCGGGAATACAGATCAAGAACAAATTTTTGTCAGTATCCTGGATTGGTCGGGAGATATTATTTGCCATCCCGATGTGAAAAAGGTCGGGCAAAATATAGGTTCAGAGCGATCTTTTGTATCCTCGGTGGCCGATAACCTAAGTGCCAATGAGTTTTACGATCTACTGATGCAGCGAAAGAAAAATTGGCCTGGAAATGCCGAGGGACAGGCCACTGTAAGTTCCGATGTTTTTTTTATGTTCCCGGTTCAGGGTTCGGATTGGATAGTGGCCTCAAACGTGAACCTAAAGCGTCTGTTTTCGCAGCTAAATAGGTTACGGGATCGTTTTTACGTCATATTTGCCGTTTTAGGGCTTATCATCATTCCCGTATTTGTGATTACCGTTCGATTTATCGGCAGTCAATATGAAAACCGACTCGAACTGCAAAAACAAAAGCTGGAAGATGAAGTGCTCAACTTTTCAAAACTGAATCGCGCCCTAGGCGATTACCAGCAAAAGGTGAACCATGCCGCCGTCGCGGAAGCGAAAAAGAGAATCCTGACCCATCGCCATAACGAGTTGTTATCCGTTCCTACGGAAGACATTGCCCACATACATACCGAAAACACCGTTACTTACGTGGTATGCTTCGATAGGTCATGTTCAACGACCAATGCAAGCCTTGATGAACTGTATTCCCAGTTGGATGAAAATTACTTTTTTAGGGCCAACCGTCAGTACATCATCGCTATTTCAAGTATTGAAAAAATTGTGAAATACGGAAACAACCAGCTTAAACTCTTGGCCATGCCAAAAACGAACACCCCCATTTTGATAAGTAAAAATCGCGCCGCCGAATTCAAGAACTGGTTGAATCTCTGATGTCAAAAAAAGTAATACCCCGCAACTCAATTCATTTCAATATGTTCTGAACCCCTAGGGCCATTTTACGGATCTCTAACGGATTACTTTTAACGTAGGAAGTAGATGCCATGTTGCCGTGATATTTTATTGCATTTTCCCCATATTCCAGGTTTGCGTTACTATCATTCATGTGGTTCCTACAATCACGTTTGTATAGGTCTTTGCCAATCCGATAGACAACAATGACTGCGATTTCTTGCTTTTCATCGTCTAAACTAACATTTCATCGTTTCATTCAAAATTCTCCTCTGAAATCACCTATATTGCTATGGTTAAACTTGGATAGTCAGGCAGGTTTATTTCTCCCCCTTTTAGTTTTGAATTCTAAAATTTATATAAACCATAAACCAATTCCATTATGAAAAATGTAAGAATTCCAATCCACTATGTCCTCATGTTCGGGCTCTCAATGATTTTCACGGGTTGTGAAACAGAAAGTACTGGCGAAGAATACCGGGAGGGCCTAACCCCACGGGCGGTGAACTTTGAGGCCAAATTCCCTTGTAGTGCAGTAATCGATTTTACGCCCATAGCGGCAGGTACCGTTGTAACTAGTCTTTCATACGGGAACGGAGTTTCAGGCGCGGCAACTGCGGGATCGATAAGCGTGTACGGAGAAAACCTTGATCCTGCACGTCCGGATGTAAACCATGCTATGATATTTGATACCGATAATCCCACTGGGGACGACAACGATCTGGTAGTACCTGGAGCGGATAATCAGGAAGTGCTGATTATTTCCGAAAATCTGGATACAGCCAATCCGGATGATGACGATGTTCCCGGAGGTATTTTTACCTTTGACTTTTCTGGTTTTGGGGCTGGGGTAGTCGATGTTGGTGAATTTACTGCGGTTGACACCGAAGAAGGAGGTAGGTACGAGGCTTATGATGGGGATGGCATATTGATTGCCGAGGGCGAGATTGGTATGATTGCCGATGGTACGGTTCAACAAGTTGCCGTAAATGCTGAAGATGTAGAAGTATTGGTAATCATGTTAGACGGTTCGGGAGCCGTAGATAATTTTTGCGTTAACGTGGAGGAAGGGGACGAAGGCTGCACCCTTACCCAAGGATTTTGGAAAAACCCCAAAAAAGGATCTTGGCCAGAGCCTTTCAACAGGGATGATATATTCTTTCTAAGCGGTAAAACCTATCAGCAGGTTTTAAATACTTCTGCCCGTGGAAATGCCTATTATCAGGCTTCGCACCAATTTATTGCGGCCTCGCTCAATGTTGCCAATGGCGCTTCCTCTCCAGATGAGGTAGATGGAGCCCTTACACTGGGAGGTGATTTGTTCAGCACCTATACTCCAGCCGAAATAGCCGCATTAAAGGGTAATGATCCACTAAGAGCACAATTTCTATCTGTTAACGACATACTTGATTCTTATAACAGGGGGGAAATTGGCCCAGGCCATTGTGAGGATTAAATTAAGAAAACCATGATTATTTGACCGTCGATACATACCAGGTATTGGCGGTTTTTTTTAGTGATATAGATTCCTTTGAATGCTTAAAAGTGGCCCCGGCAAGAATCGAACTTGCATCTAAAGTTTAGGAAACTTCTATTCTATCCATTGAACTACGGGGCCGTAAAAACCAAAATGTCAAATATCCGGTATTCCCTTCACCCTGACCAATGGGAGGTATAGGCCGAATAAATCGGACGGCAAAAATAAAGTTTTTTCACAAGTCCTGAAAATTGCCCGTACTAATAAAAAAGGCCTCTTGCGTTTTTCTTTCTGCTACCCGACCATCCGGTACCAGCAATGATCGCATCGACGCTCTCCAATTTCTGGCGGAAAAAGGAGTATGCCTATCTTCCCTTTACCACTTAAAATAGTATCTTGTAGGCTTAAAAACCAAGCTTATGGGCGAAGTATCAAATTCCAGTATCGAAAAAACGAATCGACCCGATACTACTTTCTGCCAACCGGATGGTCAAGTCGATGGCTCCGCAATACCGATAAATTCCCGGAGAAACTTTGTTAAAAAAAGTGCCTTGGCCTTTGTAGCAGGTAGCGTCCTCCCGCACTTCAGTGCTAAAAGCTACGCCCGTATTTTAGGGGCGAACGAAACGATCAATGTCTCCGTTATGGGCGTCAACAGCCGCGGCAAGGCCCTGGCCCAAAATTTTGCATCCCAAACGAATTCCAATGTCATACATGTCTGCGATGTGGATAGCAGGGCCATCGCCACCTGTCTCGAAGCCATTAAGGAACGCCAGTCCGTCGACGCCTCATCCTATTCCGACTTCCGGAAATCATTGGAAAGCAGGGACGTAGATGTCCTGGTGATCGCTGCCCCCGACCATTGGCATGCCCCGGCATCGCTGCTGGCCCTACAGGCGGGCAAGCACGTCTATGTCGAAAAACCCTGTAGCCATAATCCTGAAGAGGGCGAAATACTGGTCGAAGCGGCCAAAAAATACGGGAAAGTCGTACAAATGGGCAACCAGCGACGGTCATGGCCCAATGTAATCGAAGGCATACGGGCGCTAAAAAACGGGGCCATCGGAAGGGTGTATTATGGCAAGGGATGGTATACCAACAACCGCCCTTCCATAGGCATAGGCAAGGAAATCCCCGTACCTGATTGGTTGAATTGGGAGCTGTGGCAGGGTCCCGCCCCCAGAAAAAACTTCAAGGACAATATCGTACACTACAACTGGCACTGGTTTTGGCACTGGGGCACCGGTGAGGCCCTGAACAATGGTACCCATATGGTCGACCTATTGCGCTGGGGCATGGAGGTCGATTATCCTACTAGAGTTAGCTCGAACGGTGGCAGGTACCGCTACGACGACGATTGGGAAACTCCCGATACCCAAATCATCAATCTCGATTTCGACGGTGGCAAGACCATGTCGTGGGAAGGACGGAGCTGCAATGGCAAGCCCATAGAGGGAAGCTCCGTCGGTGTGGTCTTTTACGGGGAAAACGGAAGCCTGCTCATTCCAGCGGGAAACAGTTATACCCTTTTCGATCTGGACGGAAAAATCGTAAAAGAAGTGAAAAACACCGAAACCATCGATGCGCGTAACAAGAGCAATCCCGCGGAAAGCCTAGACGCCCTGCACATACAGAATATGTTCAACGCCATTAAAAACGGGGAAAAATTACATTCCGATGTCGATGGAGGCCATAAAAGCACCCTGTTGGTGCAATTGGGAAACATCGCCCAACGGGTTGGCCGGTCCTTGGAAATCGATTCAAAAAACGGACATATCGTAAAAGACAGGGACGCCCGGAAACTTTGGGGCCGCGATTATGAAAAAGGCTGGGAAATGAAATTGTGATAGGAAAAAACGGTACCGACCGAACGTGCCACAAAAGTGCACACAAACTTTACAAAGAACACAACAACGCATGAACCCAAGAAGAAGATTTATTGAAAAAATGGGCAAGGGAGCGGCCTTCTCGACCTTGGCGTTGGCAATGCCTTTCGATTCCTCATCGCAGTGGATACTGCCAAAAAATAGGGATTCCAAAACTTTTGCCATCGGCATAATAGGTGCCGAAAACTCGCATACCGCCGGATTTGGAAAACTTTTTAATGTAGAAAAGGCCTTTCCCGGCATGGAGGTAAAGTACGTATGGGGAGAGACCGATGCATTTGCCAAAAAAGCCATGAAAGCGGGCAGCATCCCGAACCAGGTAGACGATCCGAACGATATGCTCGGAAAAATCGACGGTCTTATCGTGGACCACCGTCACGGAAAGTTCCACTTAGAACCGGCTATCCCGTTCATCGAAGCCGGAGTACCCACTTTTATCGACAAACCTTTCTGTTACCGGGCGAAGGAAGGCAAGGAATTTCTGGCTCTAGCCCGTAAACTAGGTACTCCCGTAACTTCCTTCAGTTCGATAGCGAACAGCTACGATACTTTTGATATCATGGAACAGCTCAAAAATATGGGCGAAATCGATCAGGTGGTACGCTATGGCCCGGTGGATCTCGATTCGGAATATGGCGGCGTTTTCTTCTATGGTCCGCACACCGTTCAACCTCTACTCTATCTCTTTGGCCCAACCGTGGAGCGGGTCCGGATTCAAAAAAATGGGGACAACAGCACGGCAAGCCTGGTCTTCGAGGACGGCTTGATGGCAACGCTGATCTTTACCACCAAAAAATACGGATGGAAAACCTATGTAGAAACCGAAGAAGGCGTTAGGGAACTAACATCGAGGGCGGAAGATAAAAAACCCGCCAAAAATTACGTAGACATGGTCCGTATGTTCCAAACGGGCGAGGAACCTAGGAGCCATGAGAGTATCATCCAATGCGTTGCAGTACTCGAAGCCCTTGAAAAATCCGTGGCCAGCGAACAATGGGAAAAGGTGGCGAATTTTGATGAAATCTGAAAGCCTTTTTGAGCTGCGGGATTGAAATTTGTACAATGTCCAGGCTTTATAAAGCACTGTTTACAATGATTTAAACTCTTTACTTTTTTCTACCCGCCCGAATGCGCAAGACCTTATCCCAGGGTAATACCTTGTTTTTTTGGGCCCACTTGGTATACAAGGAAATCAGTTCTTCGGCCTTCTCCGGCATTTTTTCGATAAGATCGTGCATTTCGGTGCGGTCTTGCTCCATATCATAGAGTTCCCAATTGTCTTTTTTGCCTTCCTCCCAAAGTTGTACCAGTTTGTACTTGCCCAATCTTACCGCCTTGTTCCCTTCGTGTTCCCAGAAAATTGGTTCGGTATGAAGGCGTCCGGCTTCCCCTTTAAATAGGGGTACTAGGCTTTTTCCCGAAATGGGTAGTATGGTGTTTCCGTTATATTTATCCGGATAGGTCGCCCCGGACAGTTCAAGACAGGTAGCCATTATATCCGGCAGAAAACCGTATTCATGGACAATCCCGCCCCTTCTTTTCTTGGGAATCCCCTTGGGCCAATGCACGATGAAAGGCGTGGCGATACCGCCCTCGTGTACCCAATGTTTGTACTCCCGATAGGGGGTGTTCGCGGCATTGGCCCATGCCCTTCCGAGCGTAATGCCCCCTTTTTTGGTTTCCAAATTTTCGGCCGGCCCGTTTCCAAGTTCGCTGAATTCGGCGCAGGCCCCGTTATCATTCAGGAAAAGGATTACCGTATTTTCCAATTGGCCCTTGGCTTTTAGACTGTCGACCAGTTTCCCGATATTTTGGTCCATCCGGTCGATCATGGCCGCATAGGTGGCCATGCGGACGTCCATTTCCTTTTTCTTTTCATCGTCAAGGGAATCCCAATCCCTCGCATCCTGTGGTGTAAGTTCCCAATCGGCATCGAGAAGTCCCATTTCCTTCATCCTCGCGTATCTTTCTTCCCGAATTTTTGACCATCCTTCTCCATATCTGCCCTTATATTTATCGATGACCTCCTGTGGTGCCTGAAGAGGCCAATGGGGCGCGTTGTAGGCAAGGTAGAGGAAGAAAGGGGCGTTATCTTCCCTTGTTCCAGGATTATTGATGAATTGGATGGCCTGATCCGTAAAGGCATCCGTGGTGTAGTAATCGGGGTCGGTAATTGCGATCCTGTCATTGTCCACGGTAATTCCCCGTGGATGCACCGGTTTAAAATAATCGCAAGCCCCGGGAATAATCCCGTAAAATTTATCGAATCCCCTTTGCAATGGCCAGTTGTTTTTGTCTAGGCCCAAGTGCCATTTTCCGGTCATCAGCGTACGGTAGCCCGCTTCTTTCAACACTTCGGCAAGGGTTACGGTTCTCGTGTTCAAAAAGCCTTGGTATTCGGGTACGCCGTAATCATGTTGTTGCGGGTCGCTAGGCGGATTTGTCATATGCCCTATTCCCGTCTGATGGGGATAGCAGCCAGTCATCAGCGCGGCCCTGGTGGGGCAACATCGTGCCGCATTGTAGAACTGGCTAAATTTGAGTCCGTTTTGGGCAAGCTTGGCCAGACGGGGCGTCTCGATTTCACCGCCATAAGGCGCAATATCGGAATATCCCATATCGTCGGACATGATAAGGACGATGTTCGGGCGTTGGTCGATGGCAACCGACTTCTTTCTATTTTCTTCCTTGCAGGAACTCGGCAGGAACATAAGTAAAACGATTAAAAATAGTTTCGTCAAAAAGTTCATATTTGTACGGATTGATGGATTGATATTTGGTTTATCTTTTTATTTGTGTATTCAAATGAGTGAAAGTAGGCCGGGGTAGCCTTTTAGTCCCCGATAACCTGGCTGTCCCACCAGGTGGGGTCCGGCTCGAAATCCTCGGAAAGAAATTTGATGCGCTGCGCCTCGAGCTTGGGCATCAACACCTCTACCCTCTCCTGGTGTTGCTTTTTGGCCAGAACCGGGTCGAAGGCGGTATCCTCTTTAGGCATATACGCCTCGGTCTTCTCGAGGTAGGCCTGGAGTAAGTCGCCCAAGCGTTCGGCCACCTCGGGGTGTTCGGAAAATACGTCGTTTTGTTCAGCGGGGTCGGCTTCCAGGTCGTAGAGTTCTTGGCGGCCGTCCTCGTAATAATGGATCAGTTTCCATTGGTCCTCGCGCACCATGGAAGATGGTTCGCCCCCTTGATTGCCGTAATGGGGATAATGCCAGAACAAGGGTCGGCCGGGCAGGGACTCCCCTTCAAAAAGCGGTTTGAGGCTGACCCCGTCCGCATGTTGTTCGGGGTTTAGGGGAATACCGGCGAAATCGAGTAGGGTGGGATAAAAGTCCGCGCCCGTTACTGGATAGTCCAGCGAATCACCGTTTTTCAGACCGGGCACTTTGATAAAATAGGGTTCACGGATCCCACCTTCCCATTGATAGCCTTTACCGCCGCGTAGCGGAAGGTTGGTGGTGGAATAGGCATCCCCCGAAGCGACCCCCCCGTTGTCGGAGGTAAAAACGATGATGGTATTATCGTCCAATCCCAATGCCTTGAGTTTATCGAGAACAATTCCCACGGCGTCGTCCATCTGTTCCACGAGTCCCGCGTAAACGGGATTGTCCTGGACGATGCGGATGGGCAGTACCCGTTCCATTTCAAAACCACGGTCCTTAATGCCCATTTTTTCGGCCTTATCCCGGTATTTGTCCCATTTTTTCTCGGTAGTCTGAATGGGCCCATGCACGGCGTAAAAGGAAAGGTAGGCCAAGAAGGTGCTATCCTTGTTTTTCTCAATGAAATCCGCTGTTTCCCGGGCCAGTCGCATGGAGAGGTTTTCCCCCGGATCTCCGCTTTTCAGGTTCGGGTTCACCCAGGGGGAGAAATAACCCCCTTTGGGGCTGCCCGAATCCCACCCACCAACATTGATGTCGAAGCCGTGGGCCGTGGGCCAGGACGTCTCCCCGCCCAAATGCCATTTTCCCGCAAAAAATGTTTTGTACCCGTTGTCTCTCAAAGCCTCTGGCAAGGTGGTACCATCGGAAGGAAGCTCGCGGTTGTACTCTGCCGGAAGCAGTTTGTCGTTATGTCCCTGTTTGCGCCAATCGGTGCCGGAGGCCGCCCCGATCCAATCGGTGATGCCGTGACGCGCCGTAAATTGGCCCAGTATGATGCTGGCGCGGGAGGGACTGCACACCCGGCTGCACGCATAGCCCTGGGTAAAGACGGTGCCCTCGGTGGCGATCCGATCGATGTTCGGGGTCTCGTAATAGTCGCTTCCCGTAAAGCTCAGGTCGTATACGCCCAGATCATCCGCCAGAATAAAAACTACATTGGGCCGTTTCGTTTTTTTGGTAGGCTGATTTTCCTTGCATGCCAAAAAAAAGATACAGCTAAGAACCAAGGTCAGTACAGCAGATTTTCCCGTTTTAAAATGAAGTAGTGGCATTGTTCCAAAGTTTATAGATTCGTGGTATCAGTTTTCGGTTTTGGCGGTATTTTCCACCAGCCCCAAGATGCCGAGATAGTCCATACATGCCGCTTTTACGTTGTAATTGCGGTCCGGCATTCCGTGTACCTCCCTTACGGTTTCAAGAAATGGTTTTTTCTCTTCAAAGTACAGGATACTGTTCAGGGCGAGCAGGGCCAGGTGCATGTTATCGTTTTTACAGAACTGCTTGAGGCTCCGCTCGGCCTCCTTATTGCCAAAATACTTGTAAGCCAAGGCCGATGCCAGTACGGCCACGGGCGGATACGCATCGGACATCGCCGTCTTTATGTTTTTTTGGATGGATTTTATATGTTCCTTGGGATGGCTTTGTAATCCGGTCACGGCCCAATACCGGACTATCGGGTTTTCGCTTTTTAAAAGTTGTACCTGTTTCCTTAAAGTGGATGCATCCCGCTTTCCGGATAGGGATGCGGCTGCATAAATTTCCTTGAACGGATATCGGGAGGCATCCTCTCGAAACGCGTAGGGTGTGGTCGTTTTGTGGATTTCGCCCAGCTCGTATTCCGGCAAAAAATGTACGTCCCTGGCCTCTTCCAGCCCCGCATCCAATCGTTGGCGCATGCTGCGAAGGATTTCCCGATGTTCCGGACTATCGACCAGGTTCTTTGTTTCCCATGGATCCGCCTTGATATCGAACAGGAATTCGGGCGGCCGTTCGGTCAACAGGCTGTTCTGCAACGAATCCAACAGGCCGTTTTTATGGTCACTACGTATCTGTTTGACAATGTCGGCGATTTCCATGTACCGGATATAGCGCATTTGGGGCAAAAACGGCATATAATTCCGGGAATATACGTAGCGGCCGTCGGTAACCGTTCGGACCATATCCGGGCCGTTATCGGCCCGGTCGGAAGAAAGCAGGAGATGGTCGGGGGAAGGGGCCCTTTTTTTTCCCAATACCGCCCTTCCTTCCATATAATCCGGAATGTCGGCGCCGGCAAGGCTCAACACCGTAGGTGCCAGATTTTCGAAATTGACCAACTCCTCTACCGTACCACCGCTTTTCCAAGGGTTCAGCCGTTGGTATTTTTCAGGGAACCAGATAATGAAAGGCACCCTATACCCGTAGTCAATGCCGTTGGTCTTGCCCCGGGGCATACCCTCCCCGTGATCGGCATAAAAGAAGATAATGGTATCGTCGCGCAGGCCGTCATTTTCCAACCGGTCGAGCAGTTGCCCTATCCGGAAATCCGTCAGCGCAATCGAATTGTACACCCGTGCCATTTGTTTACGCATTTCGGGGGAATCCCGATAGATGGGCGGCATTTTGAAAGCGTCATCGGCAATTCTCTGGCTTTGCGGCAATTGATCGTGTACCTTATCGATGTATTGGTCAAAGGGCCAAGTCATGGTACGCGATTGGTGCGACTCCGCAAAGTTGAAGACCGCAAAAAAGGGTTGGCCCTTTTGTTTGTCCCACCACCCGGCGGTATCGGAGCTTTCGTGCCAAGCCTCCGCAATAAATTCCTTGGCGTCTGCCACATTGTAGTCCGTCTTTGCATTGTTGGACGTGTAGTAGCCGACCTGTTTCAGGAAATAGGGAAAGCCCTTGATGGCCTCTGGTACCGCCACTTGGCTACGGTGGTGGCCGGTACCCAATTTATAGGTAGGTACGCCCGTGATGATGGCGGACCGGCTTGGCGAACAAACCGTTCCCGTGGAGAAGGCATTGGTAAAACGCACCCCCTCTTCGGCCAATCGGTCGATGACCGGTGTGCGGGCGTCCCGGTTTCCGTAACAACCTATAAACTGGGGAGAGGTATCCTCAATCGTTATCCACAAGATGTTCGGTTTTTCTTGTGCAAGGGCCGCGTGGGTCGGGAACAAAAAATAGGCGAGAAGAACCAGCCCAAAAAATGTGGATTTCGTTTTCATCATACATTTGCAATTATGGATGTTTCATTATCTGATCCAGAGGGGTCGAAAGCTGATTCAGGCCAAGAAACAAGGAATTATGCACAAGCAAATAGTATGCTTCAATGGCCATAGGATATCCTATTCCCGAAAAATTGTATAATAGCATTTATTCAATATTACGCATTTTTACAATTTTTCGTCGTCAAGAGCCTACCGAAACAGTCAGCGTTCGTAACGGACAGGTTTCGGACGTTAGATTTGTTAGGGTAAATGAATTTTAATAACTTTTCACGCAACCCTGCCACAACTTTACTATCTTATTCTAGAACCATATAATTTTATTATAGTATGAAAGGAAAAATGTTTTTAGCAATTGCAATCGGGGCCTTGGGTGCTTTGGTTACAGGATGTAACAACGACAATGGGGTAGATTGCCCTCCCGACCACACGGGTCCCTTGGCGGGTAATGAGGAAAAGTTGACAGGGGAATGGGTACTTTCCGCAATCGTCTCCGAGGAGGAAATTGACCTGACGGACGACGACGAGGAAAACCCCCAACAGGATATCTACGCCCAATACTCCGACTGCCTGCAAGACGGGGTCTACACCTTTGCGGCGGACAGAAAATATACATTCGAACAAGGTCAGAACGCTGCGGAGTGTGAGAACAAGTCCAGTTTGGAAGGCACCTGGCAACTGTCTGCACAAACCTTAAGCCTGGTCGGTGCCTGTCATGTGCAGAATGTAGCCATAACCTTTAACGGTGACGCATCGGCATTTTCATTTACCGACGACTATAACGTACGCGACACAAACGGGCAGACGATATCGACAGAAATTACCTTTACCTACACGGCGGCGGCCCCCTAAAGTCCCCAATCGAAAACTTGTTATTTCGGCTCTTTCAATCGATAGGTACGTGTTGCCTTGTGCTTCTTGCCGTACCTGTCGATAGCTATGACCGTGATGGTATGCTCCCCGACTGGCAAGTCAGAGGGAATGCCGGCCCTCCATAGGTGTTTCGAGTCTATCGGGTCCGACGAACGCCGACCGGGCATCAGTTCCTCGCTCGTATCCCATTCGTTAACCAGGTCCACGTAAGAGGGGTCATAATCTTCGAGATAATCCATCTCTTTCCATTCGC
This sequence comes from Pricia sp., assembly GCA_035705395.1. Lineage (GTDB taxonomy): Bacteria > Bacteroidota > Bacteroidia > Flavobacteriales > Flavobacteriaceae > Pricia. The sequence goes on from DASSWC010000138.1 coordinate 12,867, forward strand.
CGTCGTCAACGCGATATAATACGGTATCCCCTTTGCTGCCCATAAAGAAGTTGGCATAGATTCCCGCTTTTGTTCTCTGCCCCTTTGCCACTACTTTGGGAGCGAAAATACCAATCTGAAAGTCTTTGGGTTTTCCGGCGACCCTATATTCTATTTCATACCGGTTACCGGTAAAATGGATAAGGGCATAGCCTTTGGGCGTACCGTCGCGCATAACGGAAATCGGAATCCCTTGCGCATCCAGCTTGCCGGAGTACCAGTCCCCCGAAGTCGTGCCCACATTATACTCATGGTGCGGGGATTCCCGCTGCCAACCGTCCTCTTTCCCGAAAAAATCCTGACGCTGGATATGGGTATGGGCCGATAGGGAAAGGGTATTGGGAAAGTCTTTGAGAAGGTCAAAGAGTTTTTTGCGATCGCTATCCCTAAACAGGTCCCGGTCAAATTCGGCTAGAGGGATATGGAAGGCCAATACAATCAGGTGATCTTTGGGCACATGTTTCAAGTCATTTTCCACGAACTCCAGCTGGTCCGGCCGAAACCCGCCCCAATACCCCTTCCCGTCCCTCGGATCCGGATATAGCACGTCGTCCAGAACGATAAAATGTACTTTGCCCCGATTAAAGGCATAGCTGGCAGGGCCGAAATAGGCCTCAAAGGTTTCATCGGAGAGCGTGTCCCTTTTGGCATCGAAGTTCATGTCATGGTTGCCCATAACGTTGTACCAGGGTATCCCAATCTTCTTCACGGCGCGTACATACGGTCCAAAAAGATTTAGGTCATTGCCCACCAGATCGCCAAGGCTTAGGCCGAAGTAAGTGTCGTCGGTTATCCTTACATCATCCACTATGCCCTTGTCGAAATACCCGATTTCTTCCATGCTATAGGGCTGGGGATCTCCAAAGATCAAGGCCGTAAACCTGTCCCCACCGTTTCCCGGGAGCAATCCGAAATCAATCTTCCCGGGTAATTTTCCCGTGGGCGGGACCCCTGAAAACTTGGAGACTGGGGAACCCTCGGGTTTGTGCCTGTAAAAGAACCGGGGCAGGTTGTTCTCGTCCACGGGAACCCGGTATCCCGAAGGTTTGATCACCGAAATGGTGTTGTCTTTCCCCACGGGTAAGCTGTACCTTCCCGTTTTGTCGGTCAGCACCACTGATCTGCCGTTGGTGACGGCCACACCGGAAATACCCTTTTCCCCGCGCCCCTTTTTACCGTTCCCGTCGAGGTCGCCGTAAACCGTACCCTTGGCCAGTTCCTGCGAACCCATTGAAACCGTAAAAAAAAGTGCGCCCGTAAACTGTACTATTTTCCGTAACATCATTTTTTGGTTTTTTGCTATTGTCAAATCCGCTACGCTAGGGACAGCGTATCCGTTCCCTTATTTTTCAATTTTCCTTTTAAAATTCAAAAATACCTTGTATTATGCAATCGTCAAAAAAACCGTATATTATGTAATAGTTAAGATAGTAATTAACATATTCATAATACAAGTGTACCTATATAAAGTAAATGATTTGGCCAACTTTGTAACCCAGAATCAGTTGGGTTGAGTTAGTTTGTCCCTTAAAACCTTTCATCGAAATGTACAGAAAAACAGAACTTGGTAAAGGCCGTAGAGAATTCATGAAACAATCGCTATTGGTAAGCCTCGGCTTTGTGGGCCTGTCGCGGTATGCTTTCGCGTCGGCAAATTCCCCCTACAATGGATTTATGGACCTGCTCCGGGATCCCGCCGAATATCTCGACCTCCCCGAAGGGTTTACTTATAAAATCATATCCCGGGCCGGAGACAAGATGGATGACGGACTTCTGGTTCCCGCCAAACCTGACGGTATGGGAGCTTTTCGAGGTGCAACGGAGGGACAGGTAATCTTGGTCAGAAACCATGAAAACAGCCCAGGATCCCTTGATGACAGTCCTTTTGGAAGCAACAACGAACTGCTGTCGAAACTGGATGCGAACCGGCTCTACGATGCGGGCCGAATGCAGACTCCGAGCCTGGGCGGCACGACCACATTGGTGTTCGATGAGGGCAAACAACAGATTGAAAAACAGTACCTAAGCTTGGCGGGCACGAACCGCAATTGTGCCGGAGGGGTTACCCCATGGGGCAGTTGGCTGAGCTGCGAGGAGGATGTCACTACCATCGGCGGAAACGTTGAAAAAGACCATGGTTTCGTTTTCGAGGTGCCGTCCACCCGTCGAAAACCGATAGACCCGGTACCGATAAAAGAAATGGGCAGGTTCAACCACGAGGCCGTGGCAGTGGATCCGGAAACCGGCATTGTATACCAGACCGAGGATCGACACGACGGGCTTATCTATAGGTACATCCCGAAAGTCAAGGGGAAATTGCATAAGGGGGGGCGGCTACAGGCCCTGGCCCTAAAGGATGCAAAAAGTTTCGACACCCGAAATTGGGACGCGCCCCTTATGCAGGTCAATCGGCCCATGAAAGTCGATTGGGTGGAAATCGAAAACGTACTTTCCCCGAAAGATGATCTGAGGCTAAGGGGATTTGAAAAGGGTGCGACACGGTTTGCCCGGGGAGAGGGAATCTGGTTTGGCGAGAGAGAACTCTACTTTGCCTGCACCAACGGCGGGCCGAACCAGTACGGGCAGGTATTCAGATATCGTTTATCGCCGGAGGAAGGAAGCGAAAATGACAACTCGGCCGCTGCCACCTTGGAACTTTTTGCGGAATCCAGGGACAAAGGTGTGCTGCACATGTGCGACAACCTGACCATAGCACCGTGGGGAGACCTGATCTTAAGTGAGGACAACGGCGAATTGAACCATATAAGGGGCATCAGGCCCAACGGGGAGGTCTACACCTTCGCTACGAACAAAAGCTCGGGTTCGGAATTCGCGGGGGCGGTCTTTTCCCCCTCCGGAAAGACCCTGTTCGTGAACATCCAGGCAAACGGGGAAACCCTGGCCATAACCGGGCCTTGGAAGAATCTCTCGTGAATACGGGCGTTACAATGAACATTCATAGCAACGAAAAAACCCCTTGTCCTTATTAAGGACAAGGGGTAAACAACAATTAACCTAACCAATAAAAACTAGCGATTCAACGTCTTAAGAAACAATAAATAGACTGGCAATGGCAACCGCTTCCTCGCCTGTCAATATTTCGTCGTAGGCCTCGGTGGAAGCCTCCATGCTAAAGGGTGCATCGTCGCCCAAAGTGGTCACGTCTACTCCGCCTTGGGTCACATTTTCCTCGCCGTTGTAGACCGCTTGGGTCGCCTCGGGCATGCCCGCTCCTCTTTCGTTGTTCGTAATCCAACCTTTCAGGCCTCTGAGTCTTCGTACTTCGGAAGCGTGCATGGCCTCAACGGCATGGATCTGCAATGCAGGTGTCAAAAAGGGGGATCCCAATAGATTGCCGGCCTGCCCTTTATAGGCCCTTACCCCGGTATCCTCGAAAGCCTGGGCCAAGGCCAATAATTGGGCATAGGCGGTCTCTTGGCCTACCCCGTTATCATTGAAGGGATCGAACATACCGCCAACGGTAAAATCAAAGGTCGGTTTTTCGACCGGCGTCGCGCCGGCACCTTCCAGTCCCGCCCTCAGAAAATCCACATGCGCCTGTTCGTGTTTCGAAATCTGCGCATAAACGGTTTCGGGCCTTCCGGTCGGGAGCACACCGGACTGCAACGCCAAATCGTAAAATTCGTCTTCCAAATATTCCAGCGTCAGGGCCAGTTGCAACGCGGCAACAGGGTCGTTGCCCATATCCTGGGCAAACGTCTTGTTCGGCATCGCCGCTAGGCCGAAGGGAATGGCCGATAGCGCCGCTTTTTTGCCGAAGGAGCCCAGTGTGTTGAACATGTCACGACGGGATGATGTATCTTTCGATAAGGATTCATTGGTGAATCCGTCCAAAAATTTTATGATATTCATAATTTTATTTCTTTAAAAGTTATTATGGTAATTTATTTGCGGTGAACGGCGTTGCGATGAAACCTGTTGCCCCGACCGCCGCAATAATATCCGATGGTTTCAGGGCCTGGCTCAATCCGGTATCTACAGTCACGTAATCATCTCCGGCAAAGTCCGCCGATCCCGGATTCAAAAGCGTGCGGATGGCGGAGGCGTGTCTGGCCTCGACCGAAACGATTTTACCCGCCAAGGTGAGGTATACGGGATTTACAAGCAAGCGGCCCGCACCGTTATAGGCGGCAACGCCCGTATCTTCCAACACGCTGGCCGTAGTAAGTACCTGCTCCCTGTTACCGAAATCAAGGTCGCCATAGTCGAATTCCAGCGTCGGGAGCATCAAGTCGGCTTTTCCTTCCACCGCTGCGGTAATGGCAGCCTTAAAGAAATCCCTATGATTTACCTCATGATAGTATAGGTCGGTCAGCACCTGCTTTTCCTCATCGGTGATACCCCCGTAAAAGGAGTTGAACACTTTTGTATAGAAATCGGCTTCCAACTGTTCAAGCGCATACGCGTAGTTGAGAACCCCCAAATCGCCCTCTCCTAAGTCGAAGACAACATCCGGGTCTGGATTTGGTTCCGGGTCTGGTTCCGGCTCCGGATTGGGCATCATACCTCCATTATCGTCATTGCTACAGGCGACCAAGAGTCCTGCTCCTACGATGCCCATTCCTCCTAATTTGAGGAATTGACGACGATGTGTCGCTTTTTGAACAGGTTGCACCTTAATTGTGTTTTTTTTCATGGGAAATTGGATTTATACGTTATTCCTTTAGCTGTACTAACGGAAGGAAATTAGGTAGGGTTCATTTTGAAACGTTAAAGTTTACTAAACATCTGTGTGAAGAAATACGAAAATGTCCCTAACCATCCAATTCCCAGATGCTTTTTAATATGGGAATTGAGGTGTTAGGTCTTTACGGGATTTAAATCTAGGGTAGAATCTTGTCCCCATCATTGGGTTAGGACATAACCTGTTTACGTATCAGGCTCGGATTGGAGCCTAGAATCTTGTCCCCATTATTCGGTTAGAACCCGGGAGAATCAAAAACGCTTTGGGTTAAATGGTATTATTTTATATCCTCTAAACCATACTCTTCACATCGTGCGCCCAGGATGGATAGGTAAAAATTGTCCTTTTGATAGCATCCGCCGTCATTTTGTGGTTGATGGCCATGGTGAACAGGTTGAT
>DASSWC010000139.1:0-4313 GCA_035705395.1 Pricia sp.
AGTACATGTCCTGTGGTAGGGGTATGGGCCGTCAGTTATGGGATCCGCGGTTCTTGCGAGTCAAGCTTCTGGATTCCTGTCCCGAAGCCCCTTATAGATCTTTATTCCCAACATCAATACAATTCCCAACACCACGATGCCAATCACGCCAAATATCCAATCCATAGTATTTCTTAGCATGACCAAAAAAACGATGGCAAAGAGGATAATCGTGGCTCCTTCGTTCCAAATCCGCATAAACCGAGAGGTATATTTTACTTCGTTGCGCTGTAACTGTTTGAAAATCTGGTGGGTTTTAAGATGATAGCCTATCAATAGGATGACAAATCCGAGTTTCACGTGCATCCAGGGCTGTTGCAACCAACCGGGCATGAGAATTAAAAGCCAAACGGCAAAGAGGATGGCCAAAACAGCGGATGGCCAAGTGATGATATACCACAAGCGTTTGGACATAAGCTGCAGTTGTTTCGTCAGAATTTCCCTTTCCGGTGATGGTTTTTGGGATGCCTCGATATGATAGATGAACAACCGCGGAATATAGAACAGCCCGGCGAACCAGGTAATCACAAAAATAAGGTGCAGGGCTTTTATGTAGTCGTACAAAAGGGTTGCAGTTTTTCCGCAGTCATTTCGGCGGTGGCGTTTAAGGAATCAAAGTTAGGCAATATGCCGTTACCGATGGGCCCAATCCACCTTGAATTGTCGTCCGGCCCTCCCTCCGTTGATCATCCTTTTTCTGTTTCGAAATCCTGTCTCGAAAGAGCATCCACCCGATTGCTAATTTTCCCTATTTTTTGGAGGGATACGTACGCCTTATTCAGCATTGCATCGACATCAGCCTCCCCAGTATAACTTTTCGTACTTTCGAAAGGAATAAAAACCTCTTCCCATGAGAGCATTGCTATTTTCATCATTCTGTTTTCTTTTGTCCGTCAACTTTTTGACCGCCCAGGACCGCGTTACCGGAAAAACGTTCGCGACCCGATCTGAAGTCCTCGCCCAAAACGGGATGGTGGCGACGAGCCATCCGTTGGCGACGCAAATCGGACTCGATATCCTAAAAAAAGGCGGCAATGCCATCGATGCGGCCATTGCGGCCAACGCGGCACTCGGACTCATGGAACCCACCGGATGCGGTATCGGCGGCGACCTCTTTGCCATAGTTTGGGACGGCAAGACCAAAAAATTATACGGACTCAACGCCAGCGGCCGCTCGCCTCAACGCCTGACCCTCGATTATTTTATAAAGAAAGGCATAAAGGAAATCCCTTCCCTGGGGCCCTTGCCCGTAAGCGTACCCGGCGCGGTCGACGGATGGTTCTCGCTCCACGAAAAATTCGGGTCCAAGCCGATGACGGAACTTTTGGCTCCCGCCATTGAGTATGCAGAAAAGGGTTTTCCGCTGACCGAACTGATCGCCTGGTACATGCAAAGCTCCATCCCCTACTACAAATCCCAGGGATTCCCGAATATCGAGGAGACCTATATCGCACAGAACGGGGGCGAACTGCCCGATGAGGGCGAAATCTATAAGAATCCCTATTTGGCGGACACCTACCGTAAAATCGCGGAGGGTGGGCGCGATGCGTTTTACGAGGGAGATATCGCCAAGACCATTGCGAAATTTATCAAGGAGCAAGGCGGATTTCTATCCGAAAAAGATCTGGCGACGCATACTTCGGAGTGGGTCGACCCCGTTTCCGTCGACTACCGTGGCTATGAGGTGTGGGAGCTTCCGCCCAACGGACAGGGCATTGCGGCCCTGCAGATGCTACAGATTCTTAAAGGCTATGATTTCGCGAACATCGAATTTGGCAGTACCGAGCACCTGCACCTCTTTACAGAAGCCAAAAAGCTCGCCTTCGAAGATCGGGCGAAGTACTATGCCGATATGGACTTTTTCGATGTGCCGTTAGAAGAATTGCTTTCCGAAGACTACGCCAACCAGCGCAGAAAAATGATCGGCGAACGCGCCAATACGTATTCCGCAGGGGAAATCAGTGCCGGGGAGACCATTTACATGACCGTGGCCGATGACGAGGGCACCATGATCTCGTTGATCCAAAGCAACTACCGCGGTATGGGCTCGGGCATGGTACCGCCCGAACTCGGCTTTATGCTACAGGACCGCGGGGAGCTCTTCAGCCTCGAACCGGGACAGGCCAACACCTACGAACCCGGCAAGCGCCCCTTTCATACCATCATCCCTGCCTTTATCACCAAGGATGGCCGACCTTGGGTCAGTTTCGGGGTCATGGGCGGCGATTTTCAGCCCCAAGGCCATACGCAAATTGTGATGAACCTCATCGATTTCGGGATGAACCTGCAGGAAGCCGGCGATGCCCCACGCTGGGACCATACCGGCGGGGCCGGCCCAACAGGGGAAACCACCGAAGACCGCGGCCAAATCCGTGTAGAATCCGGCATCCCCTACGAGACTGTACGTGGCCTGATGGGCAAAGGCCATGACGTTGGTTTTACCCGTGGTGCATATGGCGGCTACCAAGCCATCCTATGGGACGCCAAAAACCAGGTGTACCACGGTGCCTCCGAAAGCCGCAAGGACGGGCAAGCGGCAGGGTATTGAAATAGGGTAGAAAATCTAATCCAAACCGCACATACCTAGTGCGAGAATACCGACGACGACGTGTGGCCTCGACGGACACTAAAATTATTAAAGGATGGTCGTAAATTTGCAAACCCGAGTTGTTGCCGCCAACCACCAACCCGTTAATCAAGACCATAAAATATAAATATGTCAAACACGAAGGTAGTAGAACCCGAAGATCTCGCGACCCTCCGCTCCGCACATCAAAAGATGGAGCAGATCGGCTGGGCCATGGAAGGGCTGAACAAAATGGGCGGATTTATCGACGCCCGGGTTCAGCTGCTACCGCAAAAGCAGCAAAAATGGCTGCAGCAAATCAGCTATAAGGTGCTGCAAAAGGTAGTGAAAAGTAATCTGTTATCCATGAAATCGGATAAGGCGAAAACGCTACCATTGAACAAAACCTATAAAGCGATGGTCACCTCGTCGGGCGTATTGGGTGGGGCGCTGGGTGCTACAGCGTTCGCCGTAGACCTCGGACTGACCACCAAGCTGATGATGCGCTCCATTATGGACATCGCCAGAAGCGAAGGCGAAGACCTGAACGACCTCGACACGCAGCTGGCTTGTCTCCAGGTGTTCGCCCTCGGCGGAAAGTCCCGACACGATAACAGCTTGGATACCGGATATTTTGCCACCCGTGTCGCCCTGAACGCAGCAGTAAAGGGTTCTTCCGGTAAGCTGATCGAGGGACTTTTAGCGGGAGCCTCACAACCCCTGCTGCGCCTGCTTGCGGCGGTGGCCTCCCGATTTAGCATTCAGGTGACCGAAAAATTTGTGGCTCAGGCGATTCCGGTGGTCGGAGCTGTGGGAGGCGGGGCCGTCAACCTGGCCTTTATCCAGCATTTTCAGAATATGGCCGAGGCCCATTTTGGTATTCGACGTTTGGAACGCAAATACGGGGAAGCCCTGGTCAAAAAAACGTACCAGGATATTTCATTTGGCTAAATGGGTGAGGTTCCCGGACTACTTATCCGATAAAACCGGAGTCTGTTCAGGTTTCTCGTCAAGCACGTCCACTTTTTCCACCGTTTCGCCTTTCTTCCAATACAACTTCAAATCTTCCAAAGAAAGGTAGAGACAGGGCACGATGATCAAGATAATACTCGTTGCGAACAGGATGCCGAAACCTAGACTGATGGCCATGGGAATCAGATAAAATGCTTGGCTCGAAGTTTCGAGGATAATGGGGGCCAGGCCACCGAAAGTGGTCATTGTGGTTAACATTATCGGACGAAACCGGCGTAGCCCCGCTTCGTGGATGGACTCATATACCGAATTGTTCTTTCGCTGCTTGTTCGCATAGTCGATTATGATCAGGGAGTCGTTAACCACAACCCCCGACAGTGCAATTATCCCCATAAGACTGACGATGGACAGATCGTATCCCAAAAGCATGTGCCCGATAACCGCCCCGATAATCCCAAAGGGAATGGCGCTCATCACGATCAAGGGCTGGGTATAACTCTTAAAGGCCAGGGCAAGCAATGCATACATCATTAGCAGGGCGATGCTAAAACCGCTCCAAAGGCTGTCGGTACTTTCGCGCATATCGGCCTGGCTGCCCTCGAAGGTCCAGGTCGTACCGGGGAAATCGGCGCGCAACTGGGGCAGCACTTCTTCCTGAACGCGGGCGACTACCCTGGAAACGGCGTTCGAAGGTTCCACGTCCATCCCTACGTTTACGATGCGCCGACCGTTGCGG
>DASSWC010000140.1:0-7301 GCA_035705395.1 Pricia sp.
AAAGCACTAGAGGCTTAAAAAGCTTGAGGCTGAACGGCTCCTTTTCGACCGGGGCCGCTACCACCTTCTTATATTTTCCATGAAAAATAACGTTGACCAGAAGTACCAGGCCGACCGCCAGGGCCATGTGCAGGGGCGGATTGTCCAAGGGACCGATCAAAAAGCTACCGAGACCGGCCAGAACGCCTCCGAGACTAAAAAAGCCATGGGAGGCGGACATAAACTTTGTTTTGTCCTCTTTCTCCAGCTCCGTCACTAGGGTATTCATGGAAATATCCGTAAAGCCGTTCGCAGCACCAAAGAAAAACAAGGCCGCCATCAGGGTGTAATAACTCGGTGCCAAAAGCGGCAAAAGCGCGGCGATACAACAAAGAATGACGCCAAACCAAGTCGCCCGGCCCACCCCTATCCTATTGATGAGGGTCGAGGCCACGGGAAAAATAACGAACACCCCAAGGGACAGAAAAAAGAGGGCGATCCCCAATTGGGACATGTCGATGCCCAAATTTTCCTTTACGGTGGGAATGTAAATGGCCCAGGTACCAAAAAGGATGTTAATGCTCGCAAAGACCCAAGCGGGGCCAAAGTAGCGGGCGTTAGCAAGAATGAGGCGTAGGGATTTCATCTAGCGTTTCAACGTAAAATGGCTTTTAAATTCCTTTTGAACCTCGTCTTTTACATAGGCAATCCTGAACCAATAATCGTCGGCCGGCATGCGTTGGCCGTTCGCGGTGCCGTCCCATCCGAGGGCGCCGTCGAACTGGTAGAGCAAAGTGCCGAACCGATCGAAAACCGTGATTTCCGCTCTTTCGATACCCTCGAAACCTACAACGTGCCACACATCGTTGACCCCATCGCCATTGGGCGTAAAAAAGCGCGGGAAATCCACGACCACAAATTCCTCCGAAAGAATGCTGCAGTGGTTGCTGTCGGTGATATAGGCCACATGTTCGCCTGCATTGAGATTTTCGAAACGGCTTGAGGTAACGAACTCCCCGTCGTCGAGTGCATAAAGGTAATCACTGCCCCCCTCGGCCGTAATTTCGATGGTATTATTGTCCGTAAACAGGTCCGAAACAAAGTCCACTTCAAAGACATCAGGCTGCCGTGAGGGCACCACCTCGGTAGCGATGGAAAACTCGCATCCCAATTCCAGATTTTGCAGTAGCACGTGATAGGTGCCCAGGGCCGATGCGGTAAGTGTAGGTCCGGTAGCACCGGCTATCCGGTTTTCATCGGCGATACTACCGAAATACCAGGAAAAGGCGTAGTCGGAAGGGGACAATCCCGTATCCAAAACCGGCAAGGGTTCCAGCAGGCCGTCATCGTTGTCGAGGCACAGCACGTAGGATGCCGCTAGGGCGGATCCGAAATCGAGACCATGTACATTCAGCTGAAAGGGGGCGATTTCGTAGCAGCTTTCGCCCGATGAAAGGCGGGCATAGATGGTTTCGGTCGCATCGGTTTCGTACGTCTCGGGATTTTCGATCGGATTCGTAAAAGCTCGGGCATCGGCTTCGGAGCTATAATAGGTGACCGCGTAGACAGACGTATCCTGCACGCCCATCATACGGGCTGCGTTGGCGGATAGGTTGAACGTCTCAGTACCGTTGCGATCCACATCGCAACCGGCAAGGTCGCTCGGTATTGCGGCTATTTCGGGCGGTACGATAAACTCTGCCCTAAGGCCGCCCTTGGAGATACAGGCTTCCGAAAAGACGAGATCGACCCGGTACTGTCCGTTTTCGGTAAGGTTCACCTGCGGCTCACCGGCCCATTCCGCCACCTCGGAACCGTCTTTGTACCACCGATAATCCCGAACCCCTTGCACTGTGGCATCTAGGGTAATGCTTTCACCGATACAGGCGGGATTTCCGTTGGCCACCGTCCGGTCGCCCCCCAGATCAAAACCCAGGGAAAAACTGCCGGCCTCCAGAAAAACGGCGGAATCCACTTGGGAATCCTGATTGTCGGATATGACCAGTTTGATCGTGTAGGTCTCCCCCGGGGTCACTTGGGACTCCGCCTTTAGGCTCTTGGTCTGCCCGTGAAACGAGATGGCAGCTTGTGCCCCGTTTATCTTGCCGAAATAATCGAGGTTCCGGGCACTGCATTGGCCTTCGACCCCGGGGCGGATCGTTGTCGCCCTGACCGGCTGGTTGGTTCCGGGAACGATGGCCAGGTTCGTCGATACGCCCTGGGAATCGGTCAGGATAAACGCGAACACATCGGAATAGATACACTGGTAATTCTCTTGATATTCTTCGGAGGCGAACAGAAAGTTAAAACTGATGTTGTTGGTAAGCGGTACGAAATCGAACTGAATATAGGTGGCATTGAAGAGATTGCCCGTATTCGTCACAGCGATTAGATCGCTGTCCCCCGGCCAGGATTCCGTGCCCGCGTCGTTGATGTCCGTATTGGGGCCCCGGGCGCTTCTGGCCCTTCCGGTGGACAGCACGATGCCCTCTCGGTATGGAAAATCGGTACCATTGGCGTTGAAATAGCCGATGCCGTTAATATTCTCCGCAGTTCCCGTAAACGAGGTGTAATTCGAGGTCTCGGCGCAGTTGCTGTTGACCAGCACATCGCGCACCAGTTGCTCAACGGTATGGCCCGAGTCGTCGACCGTGATTTGGGCGACCATGGTATAGCCACATGCAAAAAGCATACAAAAAAAGGCATTCCATTTCATAGCGTGTTCCCGAAAAAGAACGATAAATATAGTGAACTCAACCGACAAACCTGATAGCTTGTCCGTTTATACGGTTCGCTATACCCGCCCCCCGATGGCCGCGTTCGATACGACGTTAGACAGGATAATATGGGTGCGGGTCTCGCCGTACTGGATGAGCTTGTCGATGAATTCCTCAAGGTGAAACTGATCTCTGAGCACCACTTCCATCACGATATTTTCATTGCCGGTGATGCGGTAGCAGTTGACCACTTCCCGGAAAGAGGGTACTTTGTCTAAAAAGGGCCTTAATTTTCCCATAAAGGCCCGTAGGGTGATGATCGCCTTGAGTTGGTGTCCCGTTTTGGCATGCGACACCTTGGCTTTGTAGCCCTCGATAATGCCGAGGTCTTCCATCTTTTTGACCCGTTCCGCCACCGCAGGCGGCGTCAGGCCCACTTTTCTGCCGATACTGGCGAAAGTTTCCCGGGCGTTGGTCTGCAGGCATTCCAGTATCTTCCAGTTTAATTCATCAATATTATAATCCAAAGCAATAGAATTTAAAAAGAACAAATCAAAAGCAAAAATACAATTTTACTATTGAATCTAAAGTTTAAAAAGGATTTCCCGACGTATCTTTATAGTTCTTTAATTTTTGCCCCTTTAGCGATGACCTACGATAATTTCCATTCCCTGCCCGTATACCGAAAGGCCCTCGAACTCCGTCACATGAGTCGGGAGATCGCCTCGTACGTATCCTTCAACAAAAATCTGCTCAAGCTGTACCAATCGAACAGCCATAGGGATGCTATTGCCGGGTCGCTATTGACCGATGCCATTCTTATCCCCCAAAAAATCGCCTTGGCGGAAAACACAAGTTGCCCTAACGAACGGATGAAGATCGCCACTTACATCAACATCATGATCCGCAACATTAATTCGTATTGCCGGGGACTTGAAAAGGATGGCGTCAAGGAAAGGGAATACCTGAATCTGTTGCGCCAGGAAGTCAAAAGCTTCCGTAAATCCTTTAAATTATGGCGGCGCTCCTTTTCGGGGGAGTAACACCCGATGCGGCCTTGCCGAAAGCGGACCTATGGGGACCTAAGCCACCGCATACCAAAAAACGGAAAGTACCGTTGCATTTGTTGTCCTATTTAGTCTTAATTTTGGACGATAAAACCGCTTCCTCTTGAAAACCACCATTCTCATCCATTGTCCCGATCAATCGGGGATCATCAGTGCCGTAACCGGATTTATACACGCCAAAGGTGGGAATATAGTGTATCTCGACCAACATGTCGACAAAGAGGCCGATGTGTTCTTTATGCGCCTGGAAAGTGATTTCGACCGGTCGCAATTTTCAGAAAAATCGTTTAAAGCGGAATTCGAAGCGGGCCTGGCCCAACGCTACCGGATGCAATGGAGCATGCATCGCGCGGAAACCCTTCCGAAAATGGCCCTGTTCGTTTCGAAATACAACCATTGCCTGTACGATCTTCTAAGCCGGTTCCGTTCCGGGGAGCTGCAGGTCGAGATTCCCTTTATCATCAGTAACCACGACGATTTACGCCCAATAGCCGAGCAATTTGACGTACCCTACCACCATATTCCCGTGACGAAGGCCACCAAGAATGAAGCCGAAAACGAGCAGCTTCGGCTACTGGAATCTCAACAGGTCGATTTTATCGTTTTGGCGCGGTATATGCAGATCGTCAGCGATAAGATCATCGATCGGTATCCCAATAAGATCATCAACATCCACCATTCCTTTTTACCTGCCTTCGCCGGTGCCAAACCCTATCATGCCGCCTTTAAAAGAGGGGTCAAGATAATCGGCGCCACCAGCCACTACGTCACCGAGGCACTGGACGAGGGGCCCATTATCGAACAGGACGTCACCACCGTTACCCACGCCCACCGCATTGCCGATTTTATAACCAAGGGCCGGGATCTCGAAAAAATAGTCTTGGCGCGGGCCGTACAACTGCACGTTCAGCGCAAGACCATGGTATACGCTAACAAGACGGTTATTTTTTATTAGGATTTTTGGTGTTGTTCTCCAGATACACCAAACTCTTCTTCCGCATAAATTCCCAAATCGCCAAACGGTCGTGCGTATCTACTGTGGCCTGAAAGTCGGGGTCAACTTCGCAGAAATACAGGAAATCGTCGATTTTTTCTTGGGGGATCTTGAATTCGGTGGTGTATAGGGAATCGACATAGAACTGTCGTATCCTTTCGGTACGGGCATAGGTCTTATTTCTCTTGACGCGGTTTTTTAGCATTTTGGTACGGCCTGTAATTCCGTTTATAACGGGGAACAGCGGAATAATACCTCCGCCCGAAGTGGCGGTAAACAATTCACGTTCCGCCTTGCTGATCGGTTTTACGTGGGCATTGGGCAGCCCCAGCGTCGAGGCCGTGACCACGGGTTCGATGTTTAAGCGGGATAGATCGCGCGCCATATCGCCGGATAGGTTGTAGGGCGTAACGACCACCTCGTCGAGTTCGGTGAGGGATGGCTCAAGGGGGATGAGCACTAGTTTGCTTTCCAGAACGCTTTGGGTGACCACGATTTCCTTGCGTTTGTACTGCACGGCGGAAAATACCAGGGTGTCGTTCAGTTGAACGGGAATCGCAAAATACCCTTTGATATCGGCAATCGTCGCACGCTCGGTGGTGGTATTGAGTACATGGGTAGCCGCCACATCGCCGTCTTCGCTGTACACGCGGCCTTCGAGCTTTTCCGACCGGGAATCCTGCGCCTGCGCCACCGCCACGAACAGCAGGCAAAAGGGGAGCAGGATATTTGGGGTCAGCCGAAAAGACATGGAATGTTAGTTCCCCTCCAGTTGCTCTCGATAGGCCTTGCTCTCGTCCACCAAAAAATCCAGCAGTTGAAACTCGTTATCCTTCAGCAATAGGGAATATTGGGGGTTGCTTTCATCTACATAGTACAGAAAATCATCGATTTTATCTTGGGGCAGCTTGAGGTCGACCACAAAGAACTCGTCGTCGTACACCTGGCGTAGCACCTCGCTCATTTTCAGGCGCGGCCTCTTTACCGTGTCCTCTTTTTGGCCCGCATTCGCCAGGGCCTTAAAGATATTGACGAAATTGATACCATGTTCCATACCCCGCACCGATTGGCTCAGGGCGATATTCTCCACCTCGGTCGAGCGATCGGTCTCGTATTCCACTTCTTTAAAACGTTCGTTCTGTATGGCCAGGAACTTCTTCTGATTTTCGGGGGACACCACGACCTCATCGAGTTCCGTCACCTTTTCGTTGACCTCCACGACCAGGCGTCCATTTTCCAGGATGGCCTCGGTGATCTCCACCACTTCGAGCTGATAGTTGACCGCGGTAAAAGCCAACTGGTCGCCTACCTTTACGGGAATTGCGAACTGTCCATTCTCCATAGAAATAACGGCATTTTCCGTATCGACATTAATGACATTTTCGTTGGGGACGGGTACATTGCGGTACAGGACCGTACCGCGTAGGATTTCCCGCCCATCATCCTCTTGCGAAAAAAGGGCCGCGCTCATAAAAAGAAAACAAATTAGGGTAGGGAAATGTTTCATGGGATTGTTTTATACAGGATTAGCCGCTATACAGGATTAGCTGCATCCCGATATACGAAATGGCCTTAAAACGAGTTCATAAAGAAAATACAAGTTTCGATCTAAAAAAAACGGTGGCGGATAAACTTTTGTTAATTTGGCCATCGCTTACTACCAAACCTACCTTACCTTTTTATTCGACATACGGCCGTTTACCTTGGCCGAAACGCATTTCATCCTTATTATATAGATAAGTGGATGGATAAATTTTATTTTTGTTTACTTGCTATAAAATCGTATCGTATGCGAAAGCGAATCACCCTACCTTTCGTGGTTGTCGGACTTCTTATCTGTGGCTTTACCTCGGCACAGGTCAAGATCGGCGACAACCCGCAGACCATTGATCCGGCATCTGTGCTGGAGCTAGAAAGTAGTGAAAGGGTTCTTGTCA
The DNA here is from genome assembly GCA_035705395.1 of Pricia sp. Taxonomy (GTDB): domain Bacteria; phylum Bacteroidota; class Bacteroidia; order Flavobacteriales; family Flavobacteriaceae; genus Pricia. The sequence continues at coordinate 6,695 of DASSWC010000140.1, forward strand.
TTACCCGGGTAGACTCCCTACAAATGGCCGCAATCACCCCTAGCCGTGGCGCCCTGGTGTACAATACTTCGGCGGACTGCATTTTTTATTACGACGGCACGGCTTGGAACAATCTCTGCGAAGGAGGGGGCGGAGGTGCCGGGGGCATAGTCGGATTTACGACCGATCCCATCGCAAACGCTTTGTCCACCATCGTCATTACCCCCACTGCGAACGGAGGCAATATCGAGATCGCCCCCAACAGTATCAACAGCGAACAGATAATCAACGGCGGCATCAACGGCGTTGACATACAGGACGGTTCGATCGGGCGGGGAAAACTACAGAATAAATCGGTTGATAAGTCCGCCTTGGCTGAAAATTCCGTCGGCCCCTTCGCCATCGATAATGATAGTGTCGATTTGGCGGATTTTAATAATAGGACCGGGTTTATTCGGGGTGGGGAGCTCATCAGTGAAGATGAGGGAAATGCGATCGTTGCCGGGGACGACGGTCGGGTCTTTTACGATGATTCCGCAGTAGCAGCCAACACTGCCGCGATCGCAGCGGACAATGACCAAGATGCCACGAATGAGATTCAGGATCTGGTTTTTGATTCGGACACTAG
>DASSWC010000141.1:0-11643 GCA_035705395.1 Pricia sp.
CAACGCCTTTCAGGACCTTTTCGATAGGGGCTATTCCAAAGTGATCTCCATCGGGAACGACAGCCCTGACCTTAACGTGGAGACCCTGAGGAAGGCCATCGCTGCCATACAGCATAAAGATATGGTGGTCGGCCCAGCGACCGATGGTGGGGTGTATTTGCTAGGGCTGACCCGTTCCCTTTTTAATGCGGGGGAGTTTTTGGCCCTTCCCTGGTTACAGGATTCCCTTTGCGATGCGTTGACACAGCGTTCTTATTGGCAACAAGGCGGCATTTGTTTTTTGGATACACTTTCCGATATCGATGATACGACATCGCTTTTGCAGTTTGTCCAAGGTTCTTCGGATGTATTTCTGGCGGATTTCATCCTCTGGCATCTATCCCGGTCCGGAAGTGTATGTATTGACCGACCGGACATCCCATTTTCCGGGATCCGTCCCTCCTCCCTGACCCTTCGCGGACCTCCTCCATCCTTTCAAAAAAAGGCAGCTTAGCCTTAAGATTTCAAGGGAGGCATTCCGTCGAACGCACGGCCATCCTTCCTAAAAAACAATTCAAAACTTTTATTTCCAAAAATGAAAACAGCACTGATAGGGCTCATGCAGCTCTGTGCGGCCATGGTGTTTTGCCAGACCACTTTGTATACCGCAAAGGTGGTCGATGCCGAAAACGAGCCCATACCCTTTGCCGCGGTCAGCGAACTGGGCACGAACAATTATACGACAGCCGATGACCGGGGATTTTTTACCCTGGAGACCGAAGCGGCCGATTTTACGCTCAGTATCTCTTCCATCGGATTTAAAACCTTGGAGATTTCCGTAACGAACGGCGACTTGCCCGAAACGATCACGTTGGAAACGGCCTCCGAAGAGCTGGACGAGATCGTGGTGACCGCCCTGGGCATCGAACGGGAAAAACAGTCCCTCGTGTCCGCTGTTACTACGGTGACGCCCGAACAGCTGACCGAGGTGCCGATGACCAATCTGGTGAACAGCCTGGCCGGCCAAGTGGCGGGGGTACAGATTACCAACGGCTCCTCCGGGGTCGGTTCCTCTTCCCGGATCATCATCCGCGGCGAAAATTCCCTCGGGGGTAGCAACCAGCCCCTTTTTGTGGTCGATGGCGTACCCATCAGCAACGAACAGATTACCAGCGATCTGGTCAACGACGGCGCCCTAGCGGAAGTGGACTACGGCAACGGCGCTGCGGAGATCAGTCCCTATGACATTGCCTCCATCTCCATCTTAAAAGGGGCGGGCTCGGCGGCGCTCTACGGCACCCGGGCGGCGAACGGCGTGGTGGTCATTACTACGAAACGAGGGCGTCCACAGCAGGGCCTAGGGGTAAGCATTAGCAGTTCGCTTACCATAGAGACTTTGCTTACCCTGCCCGAGTACCAGAACGAATACGGATTGGGGTCGAACGGCCAGTACGCCTTCCAGAACGGTATCGGGGCGGGTGTCAACGACGGCGGAATCAGCAGCTACGGCCCGCGGTTGGACCAAGGGCAGCTCATCGCCCAGTTCGACAGCCCCTCTACCGATATCAACGGCAATCCGGTACGCGGCGGGGATGTTATCGCAAGGACCTTGCCCGACGGCTCCTTTACCGAAATCACGCCTACCCCTTGGGTGTCACGGCCCAATAACGTGCGGAACTTTTTCGAAACGGGCGTCACTAAACAGAACAACATTGCCATTACCTCCGCGGGAGAGAACGGCAGTAGCCGGCTGTCATACAGCAGCCTTCGCAATAACGGTATCGTGCCGAATACCGACCTAAAGCGTGACGGGCTGGCCATAAGCCTCGACCAGAACGTGGGCAAAAGATTGAAGGTAACGGTTTTTGTCAACTACATCAACAGCAGAAGCGGCAACCGGCCCAACCTGGGCTACGGGTATGAAAATCCGTTGTACGGTTTTAATTGGACGGGCAGGCAGACCAATATCGAAGCGATGAAGGATTATTGGCAGGCGGGGCAGACAGGAATACAACACTTCGATATCAACTATCTCTGGTTGACCAACCCCTATCTGACCGTTTTCGAAAATACGAACAGCTTCAACAAGAACCGGCTCTTGGGCAATGTTTCCGCCACCTACGGTTTTACCGATCAACTCAGCCTTGCCGTGCGCATGGGGATGGATACCTACGACGACAACCGCGAATTCCGAAGGGCGGTTAGTACCAACAACAACCCCTTGGGAAGCTATCGCGAAGACGTGGTTCGTTTTAGGGAGATCAACGCCGATGTGCTGCTCTCCTATTCCGATACGGTAGCCGATGATTGGGATTACACGCTTTCCGCCGGGGGCAATATTTTCGATCAGGGTATCCGATATAAGTTTGCCGAGGCCTCGCAGCTTTCCGTTCCAGGGGTGTACACCTTGGCGAATTCCCGAACGCCCCTGAAAGGCAATAACCAGGTGTTCGACAAGCGTATCAACAGCGTCTATGGTACGGGCAACCTGGGATACAAAAATTCCCTTTATATCGACCTTACCTACCGCAATGATTGGAGCAGCACCTTACCGAGCGATAGCAATTCCTTTGGCTACTATTCTGCGGGATTGAGTTTTGTGGCCAGTGAGCTGTTCGCATTTCCCGAAGCGGTGCCCTATCTCAATCTGCGGTTCAGTGCGGCCAGTGTCGGTAACGACACCGATCCGTACCAAAATGCGCAAAACTTTCTATTCAACCAGAATTACGGATCCGAAGCACGGGTGACCAACGAAACGGTGCTAAAGAACGCCGATATAAAACCGGAACGCCTGAACGCCCTTGAGGTGGGTATGGAGGCCTGGTTCCTGAACGGTAGGCTGCAGTTGGATCTGGCCGCCTATCAAAATACCAGTATCGACCAGATCATATCGCGGCCCATATCGCAGACCAGCGGGTTTGCCAACTTTAATGTCAACGGGGGCGAGGTACGCACCAGGGGTTTTGAAGGCTCTTTAAGTGGTGAGCTCGTACGCCTTCAGGATTTTATCTGGCAATCATCGGTCAACTATTCCACCTATCGCAGTGTGGTGACCCAACTGCCTGAGGGCGTCGACCAGTTTGTGACCGGTTCGGCCAATATTTTCTCCGGCACTGGCGGCAACCAAGTGCTATACATCGCCCGTGAAAATGGACGGGTAGGCGATATGTACGGGACTGGGTTTGTCGAGGTCGATGGGCAAATACTCTATGGGGCGAACGGTCTGCCCACACAAGACCCGAACCTGAGGCTGCTGGGAAATTACAATCCCGATTTTACCGTGGGCTTTAACAATAAATTTTCTTACAAGGGATTGGAGTTGACGGTGCTGTGGGATTGGCGCAAGGGAGGCACGATTGTTTCGCGTATTAAGGCCTTGGGAAGTACTTCCGGCGTATTGAAGGAAACCTTGGTCGGCCGTGAGGATGGCGTGATCGGTGAGGGCGTGGTCAATGTCGGGACGGCCGAAAATCCACAGTACCAACCCAATACAACGGCTGTTCCGGCGAGTGTGTACTACAACAACTTTTTCGATAGGGGCAACGAAGCGAGTGCCCTGTACAGCGCTTCGTACGTGAAGTTGCGGCAGGTAGCCCTGTACTACAACCTTCCGGATAAGCTGACGCAATCCATCGGGTTCGAACATATAAAACTGGGCCTGGTGGGAAGCAATCTGCTATTGTTTACTGAAAATCCCCATTTCGACCCTGAACTGAATGCCGTACAGGAGAGAAGCGTCATCTATGGGGTCGACGATTTTTCGTATCCCTCGACCCGCAGTTTCGGTTTTAGTATAAAGACATCGTTTTGATAAAAAAAATTTAGACATCTAGAAGTTTGCCCAACCCAGAGACACGAATGAAGACAAAAGCAAAAGAACCAAAGGGTATCGACTCAGTAATATCCGCTCAATTGAAGTCTTGAATCTCGTATATAAAAAGTAATACATGAGAACGAAACACGTAGTAACCCTCTTCTGCCTCGCGCTCGTCACCGCCAGCTGCACCGAGGATTTCCAGGAAATCAACGAAAACCCGAACGCCCCCCAAAACGTGGGGCCCCAGTTTTTACTGGCCAACGTCATCTCCGTTGAAGCCAATCAGAACGCCTATTTTCAAGGCTTTCGCTTGGCCAACTATCTCGCCCAGTTTGCGGCCAGCGTGGAGTTTGAACGGATCGACCGCTACGAAATGGGTACCAATGCCGAATATTGGAATACCATTTTCCGATTGTTATCGGATATCCGATCCATGAAGCAGACGGAAGGTGCCAACGAGGCCTATGTCGCCGTCGGCGACATCATGCAGAGCTATATGTTCTCACAGCTCACCGACCTATGGGGCGACGTGCCCTATACCGATGCCCTAAAGGCACTTGACGGCCAGTTCACCCCGAAGTACGACACCCAGGAAAGCATCTATACCGACCCCGAAACCGGCATCCTGGCCGTGCTGGAAAAAGCGTCTGCGACTTTGGAAAACACCAACGCTTTCATTCAAGGCGACGTCATGTTCAACGGCGATCTCGACAAATGGGTGCGCTTCGCGAATTCGTTGCGATTGCGCTATTTGTTGCGGATCAGTAAAAGATTGACCGATTTTTCGGAAATGCAAGCCTTGGCCGATTCCGGAAAGCTCATGCAATCGAACGATGATAATGCGGTGGTTCCGTATTTGGGATCCGCCCCGAACCAATATCCCTTGGTCAACGCCTCTCTCGGACTGTATCTGGAACACCGCATGACCCGGACGGTCGATTCGGTTTTGACCCTTTGGGACGACCCCAGGGTAACGGTCCTATACAAACCGACGAAGGTTAGCGTACAGGCGGGCAATCCGGCCTATAAGGGATTGTTGAACGGACAAAATCGGGAAACCATAGCCGAATCGGACATCAATTTGGACGATATTTCGCCGTTCGGGACGATCTTTAGGGATGTACCGAATGGTGTCGACGCCCAGTTCATGCAGTATTCAGAGGTACAGTTCGCCTTGGCCGAAGCGGCGGAAAGGGGCTATATTAGCGGTGACGCAGCAACTTTTTACCAAAATGGTATTGTCGCTAGCTTTGCCTACTACGGGGTCGCGTTGCCGGCGGATTATTTTGAGAGGGATGCCATCGCCCTCGACGGCACGGACAATTTGACGAAGATCCTGACCCAAAAATGGCTCAGCTTGATTTGCGTCGGCCATGAAGCCTGGTTCAATGTGCGAAGAACCGGCATCCCCAATTTACGGCCGGGCCCGGACAACCTGAACAACGACCGATATCCCGTTCGCTATATTTATCCGGAATCCGAGCAGGCGACCAATAATGCCAATTACGCCGAGGCTGTAGAACGTATCGGCGGGGATGATATCAATAGCCAGGGATGGTGGGAGAAGGATTAAGCTATGAGTAAAATACCGATTATTATATTTCTTGTGCTACTCAGTTTCTCCTGTGCAGATCAACCATCCCAAGACGACGAAGCCTTAAAAACGGATTCATGGGAAGAGATTGCCCGAAAAGCCAAAGGCACGACGGTCAACTTTATGATGTGGCAGGGGAGTCCCGTCATCAACGATTACATCAACAATTACGTCGTACCCTCCGTCAAGAAAGAATACAATATCGACCTGAACATCAGCGGCGGACAGGGGCCGGAAATCGTACAGCTGGTTATGGGCGAAAAACAGGCCGATATCGAAAGGGGGCAAGTCGACATGGTTTGGATCAACGGGGAGACCTTTTTCCAGCTGCGCAAGGTCGATGGACTTTGGGGGCCGTTTGTACATCAATTGCCCAACGCAAAATATATCAACATGGACGACCCCTTCATCAACACCGATTTCCAACAGCCGGTCGAGGGCATGGAAGCCCCGTGGAGCATCACCCAATTCGCTATGGTATACGATTCGGCCAAAATTGGTAACCCGCCGAAAACCCTACCACAGCTTACGGAATATTTGCGGAAACATCCGGGCACGTTCACAATATCCAACGACTTTACGGGGATGACCCTCCTCAAAAGCTTTCTGGCCGAACTTGGGGGGAGTCCCACTAGCCTCGACGGTCCCTTTGACGAAGAAAAATACACGAAACTTTCCCAACAGCTTTGGAAGTATATCAATGCCCATAAAAAATACTTTTGGAAAGAAGGCCGTACCTTCCCCAAGGAACAGTCCAAAATGGGCCAGCTTTATGCCAATGGGGAATTGTTGTTGGTCTACGGGTTCAGTGAGGGCGGCATCGAAGAAAAGGTGCTGAGCGGACTCTATCCCGAGTCTACCCGGGGTTACGCCTGGAAAAATGGCACCATAAAAAATTCCAATTACCTGGGCATTGTATACAACGCCCCGGAAAAAGCAGGTGCCATGCAGGTGATTGATTTTTTGCTTTCCCCCGAGGCGCAGCTGAAAAAGGCCGATGTAAACGGAATGAATTCCAATACGGTTTTGAATTTGGAAAGCCTTCCGTCCGACTGGCAAGAAAAATTCAAAAAAGGCACCAAACGCCGGTACGGCCCCGAAATGATAGATCTTGAAAACAACGCCATCGCCGAACCGGCCCCGGAATACATGATTCGCCTCTACGAGGATTTTAGAAAACAGGTCATTGAACAATAGCGCATACCGTATTGAGAAAAGAAATTAACGGGCTGAACAAACACAAAGTAACTCCTTGAAAGACAGTAGACCAAATCTCGGCATCGTCCTCTTCATCGCCATCGGCGTAGTGCCTTTCGCTGCAGCGTTCCTCTATGCCCTGCTCTATAGTTTTGGGATTATCGGGGTAGCCAACACGGGATTCACCACAGAATTTTGGACATCCATCTGGGCCTCTGGCACCTTTTTCAGCTCGTTCCTCTACAGTGCGGCGATTGCCTTGGTCGCCGTGATAATTTCCGTCGGCGGGGCCTTATGGGCCACCCTAAAATTCCAAAAACGTCTCCAGCAAAAGTTTTTATCCTTTATCATCTATCTACCTTTGGCGGTTCCGGGCGTCGTAACGGGTTTCTTTACCTTTCAGCTTTTCTCAAAAGGAGGATTTTTCGCCCGCCTAAGCTATCAAATGGGATGGATTACCGAAGCCTCTCAGTTCCCCGATTTGGTTAACGATGCCTTGGCGTTCGGAATCGTGTTGTCTTTCATTGCGATGGTCATGCCCTTTTTTCTGCTTCTTTTTTTGAATGTCCATAAAAACGAACGCATCGAAGAGCTATCCGTTCTGGCCCGCTCGTTGGGCGCCAGTGCCAAACAGGTGACACGACTAATATTCTTGCCGATACTGATCAAAAAGACCTGGGTGCTGATCGTGCTGTATTTTATTTTTTTGCTGGGCGCGTATGAAGTACCGTTGATATTGGGGCAGGAATCCCCACAGATGTTGTCCGTATTAATCATCCGGGAAATAAAACAGTACGACCTCAGCAAGATTTCCGAAGGCTATGTGGTCGCCGTGATGTATACCCTCATCGTGTCGTTGGCCGCCGTACTATTGTTCCTTCCCAAAAAAGGCAGGTATGTACGACCTAATGGTGTTGAAAAAGAGGAGTAATGAATGTCCTGAAAACAAACAAAAAGGGAATAGTAATGTCCGGCTTGGGACGCGGGCGGTCTTGGCATGGCCCTGAATCAACAAATGAATAGCAAAACGATGAAACTGAGTTGGAAACCTTTTGTACTAAGCCTTGCGGTGCTGCTGATCGTATTCCCGTTCGCATACCTCGTGCTGCTGTCGTTCGCTTCGGGATGGCGTTTCCCCGACCTTCTGCCTGCCTATTTCGGACCGAAAAACTGGGCTACCATTTTAGGATCGGAGACGGGATTACTAGAGAGTTTCGCATCCTCGCTAATCATTTCACTATCCGTGGCCGTCGCATCCACCGCGTCGGGATTTCTGATCAGTCGCGCGGTATTCTACCATCCCAGGAAACAGACCTTGACCCTATTGGCTTACTTCCCCTATATTCTTGCGCCCGTCGTTTTTGCCGCCTGCCTGAGCTTTTTCTTTTTGAAATTGGGACTGTTCGGAAATCACACCGGTGTTATCCTGGCACAGTTTATCATCGCCTTTCCGTATGCGCTGCTGTTTTTCAGCAGTTTTTGGAATAAAAGAATCAAAAGCTTCGAAGACCTGGTTGCTACCTTAGGCGGAAACCGGCGGCAGACCTACCTAAAAGTATTGTTTCCGTTGGCAAAAGGGCTGCTGCTGATCTGTTTTTTCCAGACTTTTTTGATTTCGTGGTTCGAATACGGGCTCACCTCGATCATCGGCATCGGCAAGGTACAGACGTTGACCATCAAGGTTTTCTTGTTTATCAAGGAGGCTAATTATTACTATGGGGCATTGAGCTGTTGTCTGTTGATTTTTCCCCCCGTGGTTTTGTTGTATTTTAACAAGCGGTACGTATTCAAGAAGTTGGTGTAGATGTTTCTGGAAGTTAAAAATATCGTCAAAAGCTTCGGTCGGGAAAAGGTCGTAAAAGACCTGACTTTTTCTTTGGAGGGGAAAAAAACGCTCAGTATCTTGGGAAAATCCGGCTGTGGAAAAACAACCATGCTCAAGACCATTGGCGGATTGGTGGCCCCCGATTCGGGAACCATCCGGCTGAACGGGGAGGACATTACCCGCCGAAAACCAGAAAAGCGGAATATCGTCTATCTGTATCAGGAAGACCTGCTGTTCCCGCATCTGAACGCCTTCGAAAATATAGCGTTCGGCCTGCGCCTAAAAAAAAAACCGGAAAGTACAATTCAAAAACAGGTAGGGCATATGCTGGAAAGACTGGAGTTGGGAACCCAGTCAAATAAAATGCCCGACCAGCTTTCTGGCGGGCAGCGGCAGCGGGTCTCTTTCGGAAGGGCCATAATCACCAATCCCTCACTGCTGTTATTGGACGAACCTTTTGGAAGCCTCGACGCCGGAACCCGCCAACGGATGCAAGGCCTTTTCAAAAAGGTATCGGAAGCGTTTGACATCACCTCCCTGTTCGTGACCCATGATGTAAAGGAGGCAGTACTGATGGGTGACGAAATCGGCTATATGCAAGCGGGCCGTCTTAAAGTATATAAGGATAAGGATGACTTTATCGCCGATCCGGAGACGGGGGTCGAGGAAGAAATCGAATTTTGGCGTAAATTGAAAGGATGATCGAAAGGAAAAAAGTATGGATCGATACCGACCTATCCGTCGGTATGAAGCGGCATCAACGAGAAGGCTATTGCGATGTCGACGACGGGTATGCCGTTTTGCAATTAATGAAGGCCGATAGCATCGACATTTGCGGCATCAGCGCCGTTTTCGGCAATACCTCGATTGAAAATGCCTATGCGCTAATCCAATATATGGGAAGGGAGTTTGCCTACAATAAAATTCCCGTTTTTAAAGGGGCCGGCGAGGCCATCGATCTATCGCAGGTACAGACCAATCAGGCCGTAGAGGCCCTTGCAAACGCCTTGCGGAAGAAGCCTATGACCATCATGGCCATCGGTCCCGCAACGAATGTGGGATTGTTGTTGCTGCGATATCCAGAGCTGAAAGAACGGATCAGGGAAATCGTTTTGGTCGCCGGAAGAAGAAGGCCGACCGATTACTTTAAGATCGGAAACCAAGGAAACCATGCCCGGGACCTGAACTTCGACCTCGACAATGATGCATTTCGGGTCATGTTCGAAACCGGGGTGCCCGTAACGCTTTGCCCATTTGAGATTTCCAGTAAGGTCTGGGTAAAACAACCCGATCTTGACCGTTTAAAATCTAGTGGGAATCCGGGCAATGTGTGGTTGGCGGAAACTTCGCGAGCCTGGCTGCAACAATGGATGGACCAAGGCGCCGCGGGGTTTAATCCCTTCGATGTATTGGCCAGTCATTACATAATATCCCCGGAGGATATTGTTTTCGAAAAACTGAACGCCCGTCTCGAAATACATCCCGACGATACGATAAAACACAACGATCGGGAAATATTCAAACAATATCTATTATGCGATAGGGGCAGCGGTTTTGCCGTCAAATACTGTTATGATGTTGTGACCGGTTACCATGATAAATTTTTGGAAAGCTTTTTGAGGCAGAAGTGACCCAAGCGGAGTCCACGATGGTTCGACCAGGCCACCCAAACCCAACCTATCCAAGGCACATGAATGACCTTACATCAAAATCAATCGGTCTGGTTCTTTCCGGGGGAGGGGTGCGCGGCATGGCCCATATCGGGTTGATCCAAGCCCTGGAAGAGCACGGGATCTCCGCCGAAATAGTCAGCGGAAGCAGCGTCGGAGCCTTGGTCGGCGCCTTGTACGCCAATGGCAATTCCGTACAGGATATGTTATCCTTTTTCACGGAAACCCCTTTGTTCCGCTATAACTTTTTGACCATCCTAAAGCCTGGATTTATTGATACCGACCGGTATTTCAAAATTTTCAAGGGCTATTTTCCCGAAGACCGTTTCGAAGCCTTGGAGCGCCAACTTTACGTCGTGGCGACCAACCTGCAAAAGGGCGAACAGCGTTATTTTTCAAAAGGCGAGCTGATACGGCCGCTATTGGCATCGGCTGCCTTGCCACCGGTGTTCAGTCCCGTAGAACTCGAGGGCCAACTGTTCGCCGACGGGGGTATCATGAACAATTTTCCGCTGGAACCCGTGCTGAAAAATGGACATTTCATCATTGGCAGCAATGTGTCGATGGTCAGCGAACTCTACAAAAACGCGTTAAAGAATTCATGGCAGATTACCGGGCGGGTAACCAGTCTTATGATTTATGCCGTCAATCGGACAAAATTGGAATCCTGCGATTTGCTGTTGGAGTTCAAAGCCCTCGAAAAAATCGGGGTATTGGACCGAAAGGGTATTGAAAAGGCCTATTTGATCGGATATGAGCACGCCAGTAAGGAGTTGGATTCCATTCTTTCCTGACATTTTCTTTGACAAAAATCGGGGTACGCCGTGTAGCGAAAGGTGTTTTAACAAACATTAACCATTCAAAATTCCTTTTTCAGCCTTTTTGGCAAAACTTTTGCACCCAATCAGATGAACGTATTCTAACGTATCATCGAAAAGTAGGATTCTCGATTTCGATGGGATACCGTTCAAAGGTCATTAGATTTTGGAATTTTCCCGCAAGGGACATGAAAATTCGTTTAGAGATGAAAAGATTGGCAATTTTTACCATGGCTGCAATTTTTAATCTGAATTGCAACGCCCAAGAACAAAAAACACAAAAGGAAAAAGAGGGTCTTGCCCAAAATACGGAAAAGCCCGAGGGTACTTGGAAAGTCGAAAAGGAGTTCGACGAAGACGGGAACCTTATCCGGTACGATTCCATTTATTCATGGTCGTCGGACGGCGATTTCGAAGGTCTGTCCACTTTGGATAACGATAGTGCCATCGAATCGATGCGATCTAAATTCAACGCGTATTTTCCCGATATCGAAGAGGACTTTAAAGGGTTTTTTCAGAACGATTCCCTCTTTTCGGAACGCTTTTTCAACGAGGATTTCTTTCGCAGCGAGTTCGGGAAGGATTTTATGGATTTGGACAGTCTTCACGAAAGATTAGAGGCCATCCAACAAAGCTTTCTTGAAAAATACCAAACGGAATTCGGAAAACCCGAAAAGGATAGTGTTCCCAGTAAAAGCTGAAGTTGCAAGCTTTTTAGCGCTTCGTTGCGTGTACCCCTCCAA
>DASSWC010000142.1:0-13752 GCA_035705395.1 Pricia sp.
ACAGCATGCCGTCTACACGGCCGGAGTAGAGTTTTTCTCCTTTCCTGAGGATGACTACGTGGCTACAGACCTTTTCCACCTCGTCCAACAGATGCGAGGCCAATAAAATGGTGGTGCCTTCGGAGGCTATTTTTAGAATGATTTGCCGGATTTGATGGATGCCCTGGGGATCCAGTCCGTTCGTGGGTTCGTCCAAGATCAGTATTTCGGGGTCGTTGAGCAGGGCCGAGGCGATGGCCAACCGCTGCTTCATACCCAGGGAATAGGTCCTGAACTTGCTGTTTTTGCGGTCGAGGAGGCCCACTAACTCCAATTTTTCCTCGATTTTGGAATTTGAAACCTCCTTGATCTTACAAACCAGTCCCAAATTCTGTACGGCGGTCATATACGGGTAGAAATTCGGCCGTTCAATTATAGCACCCACCTTTTTGAGGGCCTGGTGGGTAGAGACGTTGCCATCGAACCATGCGAAATCGCCCGCCGTTGGGTTCACGACGTTCAGGACGATTCCCAACGTGGTGGATTTTCCGCTGCCGTTGGGGCCGAGAATCCCATAGACATTCCCTTTTTCGATGGTAAACGACAGGTCTTTGACCGCGGTCAGATAGCCAAATTTTTTGGTGAGGTTATTAACCGTCAGAATTTTTTCCAAAGTGGGATATTTTTGAGGTGGATCATCCTTCGCTATTAAGTTGACGACAAAACCGTAGCTTTGTTACAAAGAAAGCCAAATTATGTCCGAAGAGCGATTGATGTCGAAGAAAAAACCGGCCTATCCCGTGAACGATACGTTGGATGCCTATCTCGACCACTACAACCGGAAGATCGAGATCCCGATTTTTTACGAGGACCTGCTCCGCTTTTCGGGATCGGTGGTCGTGTATGATTCCAATGACGAGGACACCCTGTGGATCCGGGTCTATTATCCCGAATTCGAGCGCAGGGAAATCGATGACAGTCTTAAAAAAGTGTACTCCATACTGCATTCCGATGGCAGCAACAGCATCCATCAATACTTGAACGTCGATGCCGTGGATTTCTGTACGTTTGGCAATTCAAAACCTTTTCGCATCCGGATCAGGAATATCCTCAACGATAACTTCACGTATTTTTACATTAAGAAAACGGATGCTTCGCGGATTTATGGGCTGGAACTGGAGCATATGCTATCCCCCTACAACCTGAACTTTTTGGTGTATAAGGATACCTTGATCGAAGAACATATCGCCGGTATTCCTGGGGATGTTTTTATCAAGGATAAGCTGCCGAATTGTTCCGAATCCGAAAAGGCACAATTGGCCAAGGAATTCGTAAAGTTCAACGAACGCTGTATGATTCGCCTGCTGGGCGATATGCGTTCCTACAATTACGTCATTGTACCGGTGCACGATTTCGATCATGTGGTGTACCGCATCCGGGCCATCGATTTTGACCAGCAGTGCTATGAGGGAAAGTTGAACGTCTACCGCCCCCAGTTCTTTAAGGAAAACTTTCAGATGGTCGAACTGGTGCGCGGAAAACTGCTACGGGATTCGGTCGATCAATATAAGTTGGAGGAGCGGTCCATCGTCGCCAAAAGGATTCTCAGTTCGGGTAACCGTATCAAAAGATTGAGGGCCATCGCAAAAGAGGATGACATTTCGACCGAGGGGAACATCAAATTGCTCGGGGAGCAGATTTTTGAATTCACGCTGGATTCCAAATTCAAAAAATGCAAGACCATGGGCGAGTTGCTGGACATGGCCCTTAACTTCGTACGCCGTAACTATCAAGATGTGAGCATGAAGCAGATTATCGAGCAGAAGATTAAGATTTGATCCTCATCCTTTTAATCCTGCCTTAGGGTCTGTTCAAAAATAAACCATACATTTCTACTGGTTCTTTTGCTCGCCAACTGCGTTGAAAATACTCGCCGTAGCGATGCTATGCCTTGCCTTCGCATCAACCCGCCCACAGCTTTCGCTGTGTCGTGCCTTGCTGGCAAACAAAATAACTGCCTATAAATTGTACGCTTTATTTCTGAACAGACCCTTAGCTTTTTTCTTCCTTGTTGAAATACACCAGATAGTAGTACATCTGCCGCTCTTCGTCCCACCCCTTTTCCACGAATTTCTGTGCGGATTCGGGATTGATGAAATCCATTTTTATCTGGATGTTGGTGTCCAGGTTGATGACGTTTTTGATTTTTTTTCGGGCGTCGGAAACGGCCTTGTTGGCGATGTTGAAGTTGGATACGTCCTCGACGCTGTATTTGGGCCCTTTTTCAACTTTATAGTGCTTGAATTCGGGAATTAACTCCGGATTTTCCATCACCTCGTTCAGAAAGTTGCTTTCCTCAAAGGCGTCGTTTTTGGCGAAATGGTTGACGGCGCGGTTCATGAAAAGGACTTCCTGCTGCTTGTCCTCCGCGGGCAGCACCACGTCCTTGGCGAAATTCTGGCAGAACTTCAGATAATTTTTGGTGTAGAAGTTTTCATCGGTAAGGGGTGCCACGCCCAAAAAGCTTTCGAGCCAATACTTGGTGTCGTAGCGGTTGCTATCCACCGAAAGCACCTTATAGCCTTCCTTTTCGTTGACGTTGAAAATAAGGCATCCCTTATCGAGCTTGTTGATGTTGATACCCTGTTGGATGACAATATCGAGATTGTGGCCCCTTTCCTCGAACTGTAGAAAATCCTGTTTCAGCTCGCTCTTGAAGATACCGATGGCATCCGTCTTTACGTTATCCAAAAGAATTCCCGTCAGATAGGCGACATAGACCTCCCCGCTTTTGATGTGGGGGTGGTTGGACTGCTCGAACAGGTGGGTGGCAATTTTCTTGGATTGCTCATGTATGCTATCAGGATGTTCGAAGATATGGACCGCGATTTCGTTGAGTTCGTTGAACCCACCTCGTCTTTGGGCAGGTCCGCCGGTCGGGCGGGCAGGTTCGTCGTCCGATCCATCGGAGAAGGTATAGTAGTTCTCCTCCTTTTCACGGAAAGGTTTGAAAAAGTATTCTTTTAGCAATCCCGTGGTCTCGTCATTGAGCCGGATCGGTTGTTCGGAAAGGAAGACACCTTCGTTCTTGTTCTTGTTGCCTACGCGATGCAGGGAAATACTTTCGATTTGGGTGGAATATAGGTTTATCATGTAGGAGGATATAATTAAAGGTTTCGCGTGAACGTAGATAATGAGAGCATGGCAGTTACGTTGTACTTGGCGTCAATTCCAGTTCTCGTCAAAATCCAGATCATCGTAATTTTCTAGGGTATCGTCAAAATCAAAGGTGGTTTCCGATTCGAATTTTTTTTCCGGGGGATTTTCGGGCAGTTCGCCAAAGCTGAACAACAGGTTGGGGTAGGAGACCCCCGCTTCGGGTTCGACGATGTCCGCCAACTCCACGAGAAAGGTCCACATACTCAAAAAATCGTAGACGTATATCAGTTTCGAACTATTTTCGGACATGACATCCTCCAACAAAGTCTCGTTCATAAGGCGCACATCGTCGACACTGTCGCCCATATCGAAAAGGGCAATTTCCTCGTCCTGGTTCCATTCCTCGTCACACGTATAGAAGGATGCCATCTCGTTGCCCAAAAATCCGAAGGATTGCGAAATGGCATTGTGAAATTCCTCCATGGTACTGCTGTCCTCTATCTCGATATCTCGGAAGATGTCCTCCTTGGCATCCAGGATTATCCGTATTTTATAAACCATTGCGTTCGCTTTTAGGGGGAGGTAAAGTTACGAAGAATATTAAGTTTAGGAGTTGTGAAGGTCGGTAGTTTATAAAACCTTGGCGCATTAGGCGGTTACCCTTTTTCTTGCCCGCAGTACCTCGAGCACCAAATAGAACTGCACCGCAAAAAGTAACGAGGCAACGATCAGATGCAGCGACTGTGTGCCGAACGGGAAATCGAGATAGTACATGCCGATGCCTGAAACCGCTTCGATCAGCAATAGCAACAGCACCCAATTGATTTTCGTAAAACCCAGTTTGTTCTTGTAGATCAGCTGCGCCAAAAAGATATTGAGCAACACCACTAAAATGGAAAAGGATCGGTGCGCATAAAATTCCCAGTTGGCATTTTGGAGCCAAAGATTTTTGGCCACCGCACCTACTACATCGATGCGTTCATCGACGAACTGGCGTACCTGGGTGCCCAGCACGATTTGGACCAAGGTCACACTTAGCACGAGCACGAGCAGCCCCAATAGGTTTTTTCGGTATGTATAATTCCCTGAAATCGGTTTCGTGGCGTGTATGAGGTAGAGCAATAGCGCGACGATGACCAGGGCCATAATCATGTGCAAAGTGATTTTCACGGGCTCAAGCACGGAATAGACTACGGCCGCCCCCAACCAGCCCTGAAAACCCATACCGATCAGTACCGCCCACGAAAGTAGCGTAAGGATCTTATCCTTTTTCCAGAATTTGATGGAATATAGCGCCAACACCAGGGTCGCCAGACCGGCCAATGCACCGAAGAGCCGGTTGATAAATTCGATCCAGGTATGCCAAGGGTTGAAGATGGCATAATCGTGCTTGGTGTAGGCCTCCCAATTTTGCGGGTTGAATTCCGAAGCGGTTCGGAAGTCCGCTTTGGCGACCTGCAAGGTTTCGTCGACAATAATCACCTGTCCCTCTTCGAACTCCCTTTCCGGCCGCCATTGCAGTTGTGACACCTCGGTGGGCGGAATGTAGTAGCCGAAACATTTGGGCCAATCGGGACAGCCCATACCGCTTCCGGTCATCCGGACGATGGCCCCTGCGGCGATGACCAGGAAAACCAATATCAGGGAAATTTTAGCAATCTTTCGGAAACGTTTTTGCATGGCGTATTTTGAATGGCCCCTACAAAATTACCATTCTTTGTTTGTAAAAGGGAAATATAAAAGGTCACTGGTTTCTTGTGGGTATCTAAAAAAATCTAGGACTGGAGGTCCTTTTGTGGCGGGTCATAAATTCATAGCGCAAGAGCACCTCAAAAGAGCCGTTATTAAAACGGGTGCCACCGAGTTCGGTGGTCTCACGGTCGTAAGCGAGGCCGAGCAAGAACTGGTCGTTGATCTGGAATCCGAAAAGGGCACTTACCGCGGCATCCAACCGGTATGCTGCGCCCAGTGTAAACCTATCGTGCAGTAAAAAGTTGGCCGATACATCGACCTGCAACGGAGCCCCTTGCACCGCCTTTACCAACAGTGCCGGTTTGAATTTTAGGCGCTGGTTCGGTTCGAAAACGTATCCTGTGACCAAATAAAGGTTAAGCCGTTCCTCCACCAAAAAGGAAGTCCCCGAAGCGGAATCGTCAAAGTGTTTCGTGGTCAAAAAATTGGGAATCGACAGTCCCGCATAAAAATTGCGGGTAGAATAATAGAGGCCGGCACCAAAATTGGGTGAAAACTTTTGGTCGATATTGGCGAGTCCCGGATTGGCGGCTTCTTTATTGTAATTCGCGAGCTTGTTGAAATCGATGTTCAAAAGATGTCCGCCTGCCTTGACTCCAAAAGAAAGCTTTCGTTCCCGGGATAGCGGAATGGTGTACGAGAATACGCCATCAAAATAGGTCTCCTGATTCGTGCCATTGCCGATTTCGTCGTTTACGATCGACAGACCCAGGCCAACCCTTTCCGAAACGGGACTGTGTACGTTCAGGGTTTGCGTTGTGGGTGCGCCCTCGAGGCCTATCCATTGAGATCGGTACATGCCGGCAATGCTCAATACGCCCCGCGAACCCGCATAAGCAGGGTTTACCGTCATCGTGTTGTACATGTACTGCGTGTACTGGGCGTCTTGTTGTGCCATGAGACCGGACATTGAGGCGGTTGCGCAAACCAGGGTTATAAGCATTTTTTTCATACCGTCTTTTCAAGGGATGTCTTCCGGTGGTCTATTTTCATCTATCGGGTAAAGATATCCATTTTTGGGCTTGGCCACTTTTTGGATAACGTGGTATACCGCATAAAAAATATGTACCGAGGCATAAATTCACTTGCTTTGTAGCCCGATTTCCTTGCCTTTTTTCAGCATGTAGGCTTTTGCGGCTTCGTATTCATTCGGGATTTCACCCTCCAAAATAGCCTCCTTTATAGCCTCCTTGATCATACCGATTTCGCGGGACGGCTTGATGCCAAAGGTTTCCATTATTTCCTCTCCCGAAACGGGCGGCTGAAAGTTGCGAATATGGTCGCGTTCCTCGACCTCCTCGATTTTTTGGCGTACCAGTTTGAAGTTGTTCCTGTATTTTTTTTGTTTCCGGGGATTTTTGGTGGTGATATCCGCTTCGCATAGGGTCATTAGGTCATCGACATCGTCCCCCGCATCGTGGATCAATCGCCGTACGGCGGAATCCGTTACAAAGTCCTCGGAAAGTATTTGGGGTCGGGAGCTCATCAAGACCATTTTCTGCACGAATTTCATCTTTTCGTTTAGGGGCATCCGTAGGCGTTTGAAGAGTTTGTACACCATTTTGGATCCGACGAACTCGTGGCCGTGGAACGTCCACCCGATGGTTCCGTGCCATTTCTTGGTCGGGGCCTTGCCGATATCGTGCAACAGGGCCGCCCAGCGCAGCCAAAGGTCATCGGTGATTTCCGCGATGTTATCGACGACTTCCAGTGTGTGCCAAAAATTGTCCTTATGGGTCTGGCCCTCCTTTTCCTCGATGCCTTGCAGGGCCACCAGTTCGGGAATAATTAAAGGGAGCAGCCCGGTCTTATGGAGCAATGCAAAACCCTTGGACGGAGTATCGCTGGCCAGTATTTTATGCAACTCATCGACAATGCGTTCCTTGGAAACGATTTCGATGCGCCGCTGGTTTTCGGTGATGGCTTGCAGGGATTTCAGCTCGATCTCGAAATTCAGCTGGGTAGCGAACCGGATGGCGCGCATCATCCGCAGGGGGTCGTCGGAATATGTGACTCCCGGTTCCAAGGGCGTGCGGATGATTTTTTTTTCGAGATCGGCCAGACCGCCGAAAGGATCAAGAAGCTCGCCGTAGGTGTCTGGATACAGGGAGATAGCGAGGGTGTTGATGCTGAAATCCCGCCGTTTCTGGTCGTCTTCCAGGGTGCCGTCTTCCACCACCGGTTTTCGGCTATCCCGATCGTAGCTCTCCTTTCGGGCGCCGACGAATTCCAATTCCATACCCTTGTGCTTGAGCATGGCGGTACCAAAATTTTTAAAGACCGCGACCTTGGGATTGCCTTGTAATTTGGAAGCTACTTTTTGCGCCAGCCTTATACCGCTGCCGACCGCTACGATATCGATGTCCTGGGGGGTGCCTCGCTTTAAGAGATAATCACGAACAAAACCGCCAATGACATAGGCCTCCACCCCAAGTTCCGAAGCTGCGTCGGCTACTGTTTTGAAAATAGGATTTTTGAGGGCTTCTTTGAGGTTCAAGGTATGCGTTTCAGGGTTAACAAAATGCCTTAATGGATGTCCATGCCTTAATAGTTTGCCGATTTTTTGATCCGGCATTGCTTTGGGGGGCCGTTGGCCAGGTGTTTTTGACTGGCTAATGCCCCCTTATTCCCGGATTACCTTGACCTTTCCATCATTCCCCAACCTGATGATCGACGACGGAACCGCATGGGGCCGTTCGGGCTGTAAATTTACCACATAGTCCACGCCTTTTAAAATGCTTTTTGGGATTTCGTGAAACGTGTTGGGACTCGGTTGACCGGAAACATTGGCCGAGGTCGATACGATAGGTTTCCGGAATTTGTGGATGAGCGATTGGCAAAATTTGTCCGATGCCACTCGTACCGCTAGGGTATTGTCGGCTGCGATCAAGTTCAGGGCGACTCCCGTTGGGCTATCATATATGATCGTTGTCGGTTTGGTCGACAGGTCCATGATGTCATAGGCCAATTCAGGGACGTGCTCGATATGCCTTTCGAGCATGGCATCATTGGCGACCAAACAAATCAATGCCTTGCTATCATCCCGTTTTTTGAGGTCGTACACTTTGCGCACGGCCGTTTCGTTGGTGGCATCGCAGCCAATGCCCCACACCGTATCGGTGGGGTAGAGGATGAGGCCACCCTCCCGAAGTACAGCGATACATGTTACTATTTCTTTGGTAAAATTGTTCACGTTTTCTTGATTATAACACTTGAAAAAATCCCAAATCCCAAATCCCAAATCCCAAAATCCAGATCTCCGGTTCTGTCAAACCCCACTTCGCAACCGGGCCAATTCCTTATACCGGGCATGTACGCCCAGGGCGTTCAGATAACAGATGATAATCCCTTTTTTACCATCCAAAATTCCGAGTCGAAGAAAGTAGTGGTTGACGAATTTATAAAAGGGGCGGAACCAAAAATGGTATAGGTTGGGTGTGTAATCCTTGTCTAGTTCCTCGAAGGCCTTCATTTGACCGTATTTGATCATTTTATTTTTGTAATCCTCATAGCTTTTATAGGAATAATGGATCAGCTTGTTCTTGAGGATACCCGATTTTCCGTTGATGACCAAGGTCTCGTGTACAATGCGTTCCTCGGAAAAATAGACCTTGCTTTTTCGGAACAGGCGGTAGTTCTTATCGCTTTGCCAACCACTGAAATGCAGCACCTCATCCTTGAACATAAAGGTGCGCCGAAAATAATAGGCATTGGCGGGGGGATTTTCGAGGTTGACGGTGCGGATGATTTCTTTCTTCAACGGTTCTGTGACCCGTTCGTCGGCATCCAAGAACAAGATCCAGTCGTGGGAAGCCTGTTGCAGGGCAAAGGATTTTTGATCGGTAAAATCGGTAAAGGGGCGCTGTATCAATTTTACGTGCGCCCGTTCGCGTACTTTTTCGGCCGTACCGTCCGTGCTATGGGAATCGACTACGATGATTTCGTCCGCGAATGAAATGTTGTCCAACACCGCATCGATATGGAACATCTCGTTGTAGGTTATCAACAGGGCGGTTAATTTATTTTGTTTAGCGTCCATGGACCAAAAAGTTTAGGATTTTTTCCTGGATCCGTTCGCTATTAAAGTTGTCGTGGACATGCTCCAATCCCGCTTCTCCCATTCCCTTCCTTGTTTCAGGATGTTCCGCCAGGAATTGGACCTTATCCGCAAATGCATCTATATCGTTGACAGGTACCAGGTAGCCGGTGTGTCCGTCCCGCACGATTTCCGGATTGCTACTGCAATTGAACGCGATGATGGGGTTTTTACACAACGATGCCTCGGCAAGCACATACCCGAATCCTTCCCATAAACTCGACAGTACGAATACATCGCCGCTGCAAATAAGGTCCTTCGGATTTTCGATGAAACCGGTGAACAGCAAGTGCTGTTCCACTTTGAGGCTTGCCGCCGCGTTTTGCAATGCATCCAGCAACCTTCCTTCCCCACCGATGATTATTTTGAATTTAAGCCTTCTGCGCTGAAGTTCGGCCGCCAATTTGATAAGGAATTTTTGGTTTTTTTGCAGTTCCAACCGGCCCAAGTTCGTAAGAACAATTTCGTCGGCATCGGTTTTTTGGTATACGGGTTTGGCGGGCTTGCCCAAAAACCCATCGATATCGATACCGTTGTAAATGACTTTTATTTTATCCCTTGGGAAAAGCTCGGGACTACACTCCAACACGGTGTTCTTAGTGACACGGGAGTTCGCGAGGACTTCCGTAACGATATTCCTGAAATAATAGCGGTTCAGCCATGAATTTTTTATGGGGATGGCACTGCCCCTTCTATAGATAATACGATCTAGTCCGGCCCATTTCGAAGCCAGTCCACCCAGTTTCAGATCTCTGGAAAGGTTCATCACAATGGTCCCGACCTCTTTTTTCCTCAGTATTTTCACCATCGATCCTATTTTCCATGGATTCAAAAAACTGAGGTTGCCGATGGAAATGCCCAACGTATCGATGCCGGTATCGCGCAATCTCTTGAACAGCTCGCCTTTTACGTGGGCGATGGCCAGCACAGGATGGCCCGAGGCGTGCAGAGGCGCGCAGGCCTCCAAATGCCATTTTTCCCCACCGCCCCATGCCTTGGTGCTATTGAAAAAACATACGGTCTTCATGCCAACACCGATTTATAAACATCATAGAGGCTTTTGGCCACGGCCTCGTCGGAAAACTTTTGAACGAAGCTATAGCCTTTCTCCTCAATTTTTTTTCGCAAGGCGGGATTCTCGAACAGGCGGCGGATTTCGTTTCGGAGTGCCTTGGCGTCCAATGCGTCTACGTAGACGGTATGTGGCCCTCCAGCTTCCGGAAAGCAGCCTCCTTTGGTGGTAATTACCGAGGTTTTACTAAAAAGTGCCTCGATGATGGGGATGCCGAAACCTTCGCATATTGAGGGGTAGCAGAATACCGTGGCCAACTGATAAATGACTGCGAGGTCTGAAATACCGACGTTTTTTAAAAAAGTGACCTGTGACCCCAGATTGTTTTGTTCGATGCAGGCATGTATTTTTTCGGCGTATTTTTTTTCCGAGCCTACCAAGACGAGATGATAGTCGGTTCCGTTTACGGCCTTGACCAGGGTAAGAGCGTTTTTACGCTCTTGTAGGGTGCCCACGTTGAGCACAAATTCCTGGGGCAGGCCATATTTTTTACGTACCTTTTGCTTGATGTCCCCATCATATTCTTTCTTAAAGGCGTCGTTGCATCCCTGATAGACCACGGTAATCTTTTTCGGGTCGGCGTTGAGGTACTGCTCGGCATCCCTCTTGGTCTGTTCGCTGATCGCGATGATCTTGTCGGCATGCTTCGCGGCGTATTTGAACTTGTGGGTATAAATTTTGCGATCAACAAAGGAATAAAAATGGGGATGGGTCAGAAAGATTAGGTCGTGCATAGTGACTACCGTGGCAATATTGTTCTTTTCCAATCCGATAGGTAGCTCGCCGGTCAACCCGTGATAAATATCCACATTGTCCCTGATTATCTGCTTGCTAACCGGACCAAGACGCCACAGGGGCGAAAATTTTTTCCAAAACCATCCCTTGGGGTATTTAATGTACATTTTGGGAAAGACATCCAATCGGTCCACGTTCGAGGGCGTGGTATTATAGAGTACGAATTTTTCGATGGGCGTATAGCGGTGCAGGATGCGGATGGCGTCCCTGCCGTAATTGCCGAGACCCGTGCTGTTGTGGAATATGCGTTTGGCGTCAAATCCGATCTTCATCGCCTCTTTTTTGGTGGTGTGCCAAATATACTTCTGCTTCATGGAAATTCGGGTTTTGAAGCTTTCTTTTTTTCCTGTGGCACGTTAAAACCCTGTAGTACTTTTCGACTATTTTTTTATAAAATCGATATATCGTGTTTGCTGCACTTGGTAATCCCATTTCGGATCGGTATAGGTTGTGGGCGATTTGACGGTACGGGAATCGATATCGCCGATCAGTTTCGGGAAGGTAGCGGCGTCGAAAAAAAGGGCGTTCTCCTGTAGATCGGGGATATGGCGATACGATGTATGGCATATCAACGGCTTTTTGTAGGCGAAGGCGAGATTGTGCGCCCCAGATATCTTGTACTTAAAATAACCTTGTCCGGTGTGCAAGAGGGGCATGATATAATCGCAGGCTTTGAGATAGGCGTGAAAATCGGTATTGTCGATAAAGGAATGAAAAATTTTGAACCGCCCCGACTGCCCCGCTTTTTCCAGACTTTCGCAAAAGCGGTGCCCGAAGGGGCTATCGCGATCGACCTTGCCCAGAATCAGGAACCTGACATGGTCCAGCACGGGAATCTGTGCCAGGGCGTCCACTAAAAAATCGTAGTCCCTTCGCCCATAGTCCATGCGCCCCGGAATTCCGATCCATATCCCATTTTGTTTGTAGACCGGGACGGGTTCATAGTCCGAAAAGAAAATGGGGTAAAAGGACTGTACGCGAATATCGTCGGTAGGAGGTTCTTTGGGTAGCAATGCGTCGTTCAGCACAAAATATTTTTTCACCTTTTTCGATATAATTTTCTGTGTAAAACTTGTGTGCAGTTTTCGCGTATCGTGCAGAATGCCGACGCATTCGGTCTTTGCGAAGCGCAATAGCAAAGTCAGGTTGCGCAAAACACTGTAGGAATGGGCCGTGTTCAGCACGACGCGGTCGAATTTTTTAAGAAGCCGGTAAAGACGCCATTGGAGTCGGAGTTTGTGCAAGGCATCCTGATTTTCAAGATCTAAATAGTGCACCTCGTTCGCGAGATGCCCATAGTCCGAAACGGGTTGCCTAAGTGTGGGATGAAGTACCAGGGTTACCCTATGCCCCGCATCCGTCAGAAATTTAAGTTGGGTGTAGAGGCATTCCTCGTGGGATTCCCTGATTTCGACAATGGCAACTTTCATGCGATAGTGTCTTGGCGCAAGATAGGATTTTATCGCCTTGGGCTCAAACGGCCTATTCCGTCGCTGTGCTCAAGGTCGCATCCTGCAGCTGACGGTCTTCCCGGTTTAACTGGCGAAATTCACGATATCTTTGGTAGTCGCTCAACGCGTTCAGATAGCAGATGATCAGGCCTTTTTTTCCATCGAGAAACCCCAACCGGACCGTGTAGTTATAGAAAAATTTCCAAAAAGGGGCGACCAATAGTTTCAATCGATTGACAGGTCTTCCGTTTTCATGGCACTGTAGCGCCTTCAATTGGCCGTAGTGCAGCATTTTGGCTTTGTAATCCTCGTATCTTTTATAGGAATAATGCAGCAACCGCTCTTTTAGGATGCCCGATGTACCCTCTATTTCCAAGCACTCATGTACCATCCTGTCGCGGCAGAAAGTAACCTTGCTCTTTCTGAACAGCCGGTAATTTTTATCCGTTTGCCATCCACTATACCGCAATTTTACATTTTTGAACATAAATTTTCGGTAGAACCAAAAGGCCGCGTGGGTCGGAGAACTTTGCACCACATCCAAAATCTCCTGGCGCAAGGTGGCGGGAACCACCTCGTCCGCATCCAAAAAAAGCAGCCAATCGTTGGATGCCTGTTTCATTGCAAAGGTCTTCTGTTTGGTAAAATCCTGAAAGGGATGCTGAATGGCCTTCACCCGAGGATGGGCCAATAAATATTCATAGGTGCCGTCGGAACTGTAGGAATCGACAACAACAATCTCGTCCGCGAAGGAGACGGAATCGATACAGCGCTCGATGTACCCCATTTCGTTGTAGGTAATGATTACTGCCGATATTTTCACGGGTGGTTCTGGGTTCAAAACATTTTAAAATTGAGCGGGGGCCTTAACAGTAACTTGAAAAAAGCCCTAAAATTGTGTTGGGATTAAAAATCTGTTCCCTTTTACATTTGTTATTAAAACAGTTGAATCATTCTTAACCCTACTTTCTTTGTATGTAAAAAGATGTAAACCGGTATAAAAGGTTGCGTTGTTTTACTTACTTTTTTCATTTGTACTTTTATCCCACCCAACGCCATTTTTTCATGTAATCGTCATCTATTGTAAATGAAACCCTTAAAATTTTATTTCCATACCCTCTTTTCCAGATCGCAAGCTGTCTCGCAGACGATCCGGACCAAAAACATTATGGACTCCTTCCATGATCTGGTAGAAAAACTGGAACGCCATGACCGGGTATTTTTTGTGCGTTTTGGGGATGGTGAGTTCGTAACGCTCATGCAGCGAGACCACAGAAATTACATCTATAACGAAGGCCTGGAAAAGGAGTTGGCCGCCTCCTTCCGCATCCGCCATGAGGAATATTTGATAGCTTGCCCGATTAACTATCCCTATGACGAGTTTCACGCGAAGGGAATCTATCGCCGATTTTCATGGCAACAGCAAATGATCGATGTTATGGATGCAA
>DASSWC010000143.1:0-2266 GCA_035705395.1 Pricia sp.
TTCCGCTGCTTCTTTTAAGTTTGGGGATGAGCGCACAGAATTCGCCGGATTGCCGGACCGCCATTCCCGTTTGTGCCGATGCGCCTATTATGGGCAACGCCCATGGCAATGGCGACATCGAAGATTTCGATCCGGAGGTGATACGCCTCTATGATTGCCTTGAGAAAGGCAGCGTCAGCTCGGCAAATATAGAAAACAATGCGTCGTGGTTCGTATTCCGTGCCGGAACCGGCGGACAGGTCGGATTCGATATCGAGGCCTTGCGGGTGGGCGGTTCGGGCACGCCCACGGCGGAGTGGGATTTTATTGTTTTCGGTCCCGATCCCGAATGTAATGCTATCAGCAATGGCACGGCACCAGTGGCCGCTTGCAACTATGAAGTCAACCATACCAACTTCACAGGAATCGGGGTAAATCCCGTAAACGGACAGGAGGGCGGTGTTTTTGTCGACGATGTTACCGAGGGCAACGGCAATACCTATGCCCCTTGGCTAGAGGTTCGGCCCGGTGAGATGTACTACATTCTTATCAATAATTACAATACCAATTTCGACGACGAGGCCGAACATTTTATGCTGACTTTTACCGGGAGTTCGGTAGATGCCGATCAGAACACCGCATTGGACTGTACCCTAAGGGATGAATTTTTAGGATTGGATATCATTGCTTGTGAGGGGGATCCCGATATCGCCTTGACTGCATTGAACTCCCCTGCCGGTTCCGATGTCCAGAACGTCGCCTGGTCCGCCGACTATGATGACGATGGTACGGTCGACGCACGCTTGGGTTCGGGCCCATCGGCTACTGAAATTAGGGTCACCAGCCCCAATACCGGACGTTATTTTGTGGACATAACCACCAGTTTCGGCCATGTAACCGATGATATATTGATTACATTTTACGGAATTCCCCGGCTGGATAGGGTTGACCAATTGGATACCAATCTCTCCTTACATCCAGATCGCAATACGGTCGAAGTTTTTGCGGATGGCAATGGCGATTACGAATATGCCGTCAACGGCGGCGCATTTCAGGACGATCCTGTTTTTAACGATGTACCGCCGGGAATCAATACGGTAATTATCAACGATAAAAATGGATGCGGAATAACGGATCCATTGGAATTTTTGGTCGTCGGCTATCCGAAGTTCTTTACTCCGAACGGCGATGGTGCGAACGATACGTGGAATATTAGGGGGATGGAAACCTTGCTCGACCCCTCGGTCTTTGTCTTCGACAGGTATGGCAAGCTGCTGGCCCAATTAGGCCTAAATACCGATTGGGACGGTACCCTGAACGGAATCCCGCTACCCGCTTCCGACTATTGGTTCCGGTTGGAATATAGCGGGCAGCAAGAAGATATGGTGGTCGCGAAATCTACCAGAACGCATTTTACGTTGAAGCGGTAAAACGGGACGGAACGTCAAGTCCCTGCCCAGGCCCAACGGTTTGAAATTGCAAATTTAATGTAACATAGGGTAGGATATTTCCTTAGAAGTTTAACGTATACCCTAACGTAAAATTGGTGTTTATCCGGTTCACCACGGCAGGGGTATTTATCCCCGTAAAGAAATACTGCAGCACGTCTTGATCGCTACGGCTTATCGCGAAATCCAAACGGCTTCCCCCGAAATTGTATCCGATACCCCCTGAAATCCCGTTTAGGTCCCCGATGATATTGCCGCTCTCATAGGGACTTTCCTGGTAGCGATACCCCGCCCGTAAGCTTAGCCTTTGAATGCGGTACTCCCCACCGACCCTGATTGACGACACCCCGCCCAGGGTCTCGGAGATAAACTGGTTCTCAGCAGCAAAAAAAGAATCGCTGGTGGGCCGAAGCTCGGCGTTCGAATAGTCCTGATATCCATAATCCAAGCTCAACAATCCATTTTTACCGAATACCCCGGCGATGCTTCCGGTCAATCTTCCCGGTGTCTTGATTTGATATTCGAAAATATTGACTCCGCTGAAATCGAGGTCGACGATATCAGGACTTCCAAAAGGATAGTTGGAATTGATGGCTTGCGAAAAATTGTCGGTCAACCGGTACCATGTAGGCGATTGATAGCTGGCGCCCAAACGCAGAAAGTCAACGGGTTTCGCTATGGCACCCACGCTGAACGAAAATCCGCTGCCTTCTGTCTGTAGCAAGTTGTCGAAGGCTACGGAGCGCACCTCGGAATCGGCGTTGGTGAACTCTTCATCATACTGGTTGAGCCGGTCGTAAAGAAGGTTATGAAAATTCAACGAGGCTCCCAGATAAAGG
>DASSWC010000144.1:0-9356 GCA_035705395.1 Pricia sp.
AAGGCGACGCTCAAGGAAATTCTGCACAATTACGCCTTTTTTGATATCTCGACCATCGACCGGTTTACCCATCGTCTTATTCGCACCTTTGCCAAGGATTTGAAACTGCCGCAGAATTTTGAGGTGGTTCTCGATACGGACCTGTTGTTGGAAGAGGCCGTGGCCAGACTGGTACAAAAGGCCGGCACCGATAAAAAACTGACCGGAATACTGTTGGATTTTGCCCTCGAAAAAATCGACGACGACAAAAGTTGGGATATCGCCTTCGACCTTTTCAACATCGGAAAACTCCTTTTCAACGAGACCCATGTCCCACATCTCGAAAATCTTCGGGAAAAGGATATCGATGATTTTTTGGGATTGAAGAAAATCCTGTACCGGCAACGGGTGGCAGTAGGAGAACAATTGACGTCCACCGCCGGAGGGGCATTGCGTTTAATGGATGAAAACGGACTGGAAGCTTCCGATTTTACGGGACGCTATTTTCCGAAATTCCTGCAGAAAATTGCAGGCGGGGACCTGGACATGGACTTCAAGGCAGGATGGAAACAGGAATTCGACTCCGCCACGCTCTACAACAAAACCGCACCCGACCCCGTAAAGACCGTCTTAGACCGGCTGCATCCGGAGTTTACCGCCTTGTTCTTCCGCATCAAGAGCGGCTACTATCAACTGGCCCTCTTAAATAACGCCTATGGAAATATCGTGCCGCTGACCGTGCTCAATGCTATCCAGCAAGAGGTAAAGGCTTTACAGGCGGAAAACGAACAGCTTTCGATATCGGAATTCAACACCCTGATATCCCGGGAAATAAAGAACCAGCCCGCCCCTTTTATCTACGAACGCCTGGGCGAAAAATACCGGCATTATTTTATTGATGAATTCCAGGACACCTCCATGCTACAATGGAACAATCTCATACCGCTGATCGGCAATGCCCTCGAAAGCCAGGATATGCAGGGCCGCAAGGGCTCCCTCTTTCTGGTGGGCGATGCCAAACAGGCGATATATCGTTGGCGGGGTGGTATGGCCGAGCAGTTCCTGAACCTGGTGAACACCATAGCCAATCCGTTCGTAGCCCGTCCCGAAATCACGGACCTGCCGGTCAATTACCGAAGCCATGAGGAAATCATCCGGTTCAATAACGATTTTTTTACGACTACCAGTCCCTTTTTGCACAACGACCGCTACCGTGCGATGTTCGCCGACGGCAACCGGCAAGGCTATAACACCAAAAAAGGGGGCCAGGTACAGCTCCGCTTTATCGAGGAGGAGGACGGGCAAGGAAAAAACGAAATGCACTGTGAAGCGGTACTCAAAACCATCCTGTCAATTACCGATCTACAATATGGGTACGGAGACGTCTGCATTCTCGTAAGGGGCAACAAGGAAGGCATTTTGTTGGCCGATTACCTGACACGGCAACGTATTCCCGTCATTTCCTCCGAAAGCCTGTTGCTAAATAGTAGCGCCGAGGTCCGGTTTCTGACCCATCTGATGGCCTACGCGGCTCATCCCCAGAACCGGGAAATGGCCTATGAAATCCTCTCCTTTTTGTCCTCCGAAAAAGAGGACCGCCATGCCTTTATCTTTGAAAACCTACACCGCGTGCGCTACCTCTTGCGGGGCGATTACGGCTTTGATATCGTCGATTTCGACCGGATGTCCGTCTACGATACCATGGAAAAAGCCATCAAGTGCTTCGACCTCGCCCAGCGATCAGATGCGTACATTACGTATTTCATGGATGTCGTGCTGCAGATCGAACAAAAAGAAGGCACGGGATTACAGGCGTTTTTGGCCTATTGGGAAAAGATGCGTGACCGGTTGGGCATTTCCACGCCCCCAACGATCGACGCGGTACGTATCATGACCATCCACAAGGCCAAGGGGCTGGAATTTCCCATCGTTATCTTTCCGTTCGCCAATGCAAGGATGGACTACCGCAACAATGACAAAAAAATGTGGTTGCCCGTCGATCCGACCGGCTTCAACGATTTCGGGGAGATGCTGGTCACTGAAAAAAAAGAGGTGGAGCACTATGGTGAAACGGCGGCCGTGCTGTATCAGGAAGAAGAACATAAAATGCAGCTCGATGCCCTAAACGTGCTCTATGTCGCGTTGACCCGCGCGGAGAAGGCGCTCTATCTCATCAGCGAAAAGGACCTCACCCCCCAGGGCGAACCCAAAATGGACCGGTATTCCGGCCTTTTTATCGACTACCTCAAAAACAAGGGGCTATGGAAGGATCATGAAGCTACCTTTACTTTTGGGGCCTTGGAAGAAAATACCACCCCTGCAAGGATCACGGCCCACGAGAATATCGCCTATCGTTATACCTTTAAGGATAGGTCCGGATTCCGGATCCTGACAAAATCCGGCATGTTGTGGGATACGGAAAGGGAGAAAGCCCGTTCCCGGGGAAATCTTATACATTATATAATGGGACGCATAGAAACCGAAAGGGATATCGCCGCGGCCTTCGAACATGTGCTACGCAATGGGGATATCATCGAGGAAGACGTCCACGAACTCAAGAAAACCATCCGGCAGGTTATGGACCATCCCCAATTGGCCCTATACTATAAGGAAGGGAATAGGGTAAGTAACGAAAGGGATATCATTACCGGCGAGGGGCACATCCTCAGACCTGACCGGGTCGTCTTCCAAAAAAACCGCGCCACCCTCATCGATTACAAGACGGGACGGCCGAATCCGGAGTACAAAGCGCAGCTCTATTCCTATTCCGAAGCCCTAAAGGATATGGGATATGAGGTCGCGGACCGGATCATTGTCTATATGAACGAAACGGTGCAGGTGGAACGGGTGTAATCGCATCAAAATTCATTGCTAAAAGACCTTTTTTTCGATGGGGATTTTATACTTTGCACCCCATGTACGGTAAAATCCAAAAGCATCTACAAGACGAGCTCAACCAGATCAAGGAGGATGGCCTCTATAAAAAGGAGCGAATCATAACCTCGCCACAAGACGCGGTAATCGAAATCTCGACCGGCGAAAAGGTCATCAATTTCTGCGCGAACAACTATTTGGGGCTATCCTCGCATCCCGAAGTCATCCAGGCGGCCAAGGATACGCTCGACTCCCACGGTTTCGGCATGTCCTCCGTTCGTTTTATCTGTGGCACCCAGGACATTCATAAAGAACTGGAGGAAAAAATTGCCAATTTCTACGGTACCGACGACACCATATTATATGCGGCGGCCTTCGATGCCAACGGCGGGCTGTTCGAACCCTTGCTGACCAAGGAGGATGCCATTATTTCGGATGCCCTCAACCATGCCTCGATCATAGACGGTGTACGCCTCTGCAAGGCCATGCGCTATCGGTATGCCAATAGCAATATGGACGAACTTGAAAAACAACTACAACAGGCAGATGCCGACGGGGCGCGTTTCAAGATCATCGTGACCGACGGCGTTTTCTCCATGGACGGTCTGGTAGCACCCCTCGATGCTATTTGCGATTTGGCCGAAAAATACGAAGCCCTTGTAATGATCGACGATTGCCACGCCACCGGATTTATCGGCCAGACCGGTCGCGGCACTTTGCAGGAAAAGGGGGTAATGGATCGTGTCGATATCATTACGGGCACCTTGGGAAAGGCGCTCGGTGGCGCTATGGGCGGATATACGACCGGTAAAAAGGAAATTGTCGAAATGCTACGCCAACGGTCGCGGCCCTATCTGTTCTCTAATTCCTTGGCCCCGGCCATCGTAGGGGCTTCTATCAAAGTATTCGAACTTTTGGAAAAAGACAATTCGCTACAGGAGCAACTGCACCAAAACACCGAATATTTTAAAAAGGGGATGCAAGATGCCGGTTTTGATATTATCGACGGCGAATCGGCCATAGTGCCCGTGATGCTGTACGACGCCAAACTGGCGCAAGAGATGGCAAGTCGCCTTTTGGAAAAGGGAATTTACGTTATCGGATTCTTTTATCCTGTAGTACCCAAAGGTAAGGCACGGATACGCGTTCAGTTGTCCGCCGCCCATAAAACCGAACATTTAGACCAAGCGATTACCGCATTTATCGAGGTGGGGAAGGCCCTGAAAATCGTTTAAATGCACGATAATTTCCATGTAATGCGTTAAAAAAAATTAAAGATTGATTTTGTTAATAAAGTTTAACAACTTACATTTGCAGCTGATAAACACTTAAACTTAAAAATTTGAACATGAAACATCTTAGCAAATTATTGGTTGCCGCCCTGCTTTTTGTAGGCGTCGGCAGCATGCAAGCGCAAGACGAGAACAACCCTTGGCAGGTTAGTTTCGGGGTAAATGCCATTGACGTGTATCCGACCGGCAATGACAATTTGCCCGAGCCGATTACCAGTTCTTTTGGTAACGAGCTTTTTAACGCTAGCGACCACTGGAACATTCTTCCCTCAATTTCCTATATCGGGGTATCACGGTCGGTCGGTGACAATCTTTCCGTCGGCGTAAGAGGTTCATTGAACAAAATCGATAAGTTGGGCGATGTGGGCGTCGACGATCTTTCCCACTACGCTTTGGACGGTACGGTTAAATACGCCTTCGCACCCGAATTCGTGTTAGATCCCTTCGTGGAAATCGGTGGGGGTTACACCTGGATCGATGAAATCGGCGCCGGGACTGCCAATGGTGGCTTGGGTGTCAATTTTTGGTTCACCGAGAATATCGGCCTGACGGTACAGACTTCCTACAAACATGTTTTTGAGGATTATGCAAGCCCTGGTCGACCCGCCGCGGCCACGCACTGGCAGCACATGGCCGGTATCGCCGTTAAATTTGGCGGTTCCGATACCGATGATGACGGCATCTACGATAAGGATGATGCATGTCCTGAAGTGGCCGGACTCGAAGCTTTCAACGGCTGTCCCGATTCAGACGGTGATGGTATAGAGGATAGCAAGGACGAATGTCCGAACGAAGCCGGATCCCAAGAAATGAACGGATGTCCCGATGCAGATGGCGACGGGGTTTCCGATAAGGATGATAAATGTCCAAACGAAGCCGGACTTGCCAACCTTGAAGGTTGTCCCGATGCTGACGGGGACGGTGTTGCCGACGGAGATGACGAATGTCCTAACGAAGCCGGTCCAGCAGAGAACAACGGATGCCCATGGCCTGATGGAGATGGCGATAGCGTCTTGGATAAAGATGATAACTGTCCAGAAGTTGCCGGTACCGTTGCCAACGACGGATGCCCGGAAGTTACCGAGGAAGTACAGAAGCAATTGAACGAGTACGCCAGAACGATCAACTTCGACACTGGTAAATCCTCTATCAAGGCCGAATCCACTTCCGTGATGGTAGACATTATCCAGATTTTGAACGAGTACCCGAACTCCAAGTTCACCGTTGAAGGTCATACCGATAGTGTAGGTAGTGATGAATTGAACAAGAGCCTTTCCGAATCAAGAGCGCTTTCTGTAAAAGACTTCTTGGTCGATAAAGGAATCGAAGAATTCCGATTGTCAGCCGTAGGTTTTGGTGAGGACAAGCCGATTGCTACCAACAACACCAGAGCTGGTAGAGCGGAGAACAGAAGGGTAGAAATCAACTTGGTGAAAGAATAAGGTTGATTCCTCTTAATAAATAAAAAGCCTCGACGATTACGTCGGGGCTTTTTTTATTTTTGACCATGCAAAGTTTTTTAGGGGAAGTCGTCGAAGAAATCAAAACGAAATACGGGTCGATCGAAGATCTGATTTTCGTGCTGCCGAGTAAACGGGCCGGAAATTTTTTGAGAAACCTTCTGGCCAATTCGGCCGAAAGGACATTCTTCTCGCCCGAAATCTATAGCATAGAGCGGTTTATCGAACAAATATCCGACCTCTCCTACGCCACCTCCATCCAACAACTTTTTGTTCTATATCAGACCTATCTCAAGCAAAAGCCGGTTCCACAAGACAACTTTCACACCTTTTCAAAATGGGGCCAGACCTTACTGCAAGATTTCAATGAAATCGACCGGTATCTGATAGACACCGGCAAATTGTTTGACAATCTCTCCGCCGTACAGCAACTCGAACACTGGTCGCTGCAACCCGAAAAGACCCAAATGATGCAAGATTACCTCAACTTTTGGAACAATTTGGAATCACTGTACCTTGATTTTAACCGGGCGCTATTGGAGCAAGGATTGGGCCACCAAGGTCTCGTTTACCGTACGGCCTGTGAAAAACTGGATTCCTATCTGTCGAACGAGTCCGATAAAAACTTCGTTTTTCTTGGGTTCAACGCCCTGAACACCGCCGAAAGCCAGATTATTCAGCATATCTTGGCAACGACCGATTCGGAAATCTATTGGGATATCGACACCTACTTTTTGGACGACCCTATTCATGATGCGGGATACTTCTTCCGACAGCATCTAAAAACCTGGCCGTATTTGCGAGAAAACGAGTTGAGGGGAAAGAGCGCCCACTATACTTCGAAGAAAGAGATCAAGGTGGTCGGAGTACCTAAAAGTGTTTCCCAGGCTAAATACGCAGCGCATTTGTTGGAAGAAATACGGACCATAGGCCCCGAACAATTGAAAAATACCGCCGTAGTACTTGGTGACGAGACCCTTTTAAACCCCTTGTTGAATTCTGTTCCCGAAGGGATAGACCGGGTGAACATTACTATGGGCTATCCATTGGACAAAACTCCGTTGGCGTCTTTTTTCGACCAGTTTATGACCTTGTACCTCCAGCGGGCCGATCAGGGATGGTTCTATCGTGAGCTGCTCGTTTTTTTAGCGCATCCGAGCGTCCACACCCTTCTGAATTCGGAAGGGAAAGAAGTCGTGGGCACCATAACGGAAACCATCGAAAGAAAAAATTGGGCCTATGTCGATGTAGACAAACTGGATAGCATCCCGGGAGCAATCAGTGCGTTACTTCCCTTGCTGTTTATGGCGCACACTCCCGATCCCAAAGAGTTCATTCAGACCGTACTGAAAATTATCGCTGAACTCAAAATTAATCTACAAGGTTCTAAAGATACGCTATCGCTGGAATACCTTTATCATTTTCATGGCCTGTTCAACCAACTGGACGGCCTGCTGGGTCAATATGGGTTTATCACCGACCTACAATCCCTGCGCAGCCTATACCGCCAATTAGTATCCTCCGAAACCTTGGATTTTCAGGGAGAGCCCCTAGAAGGCCTTCAGATTATGGGCATGCTCGAAAGCCGAAATCTCGACTTTGAGACCGTTATCATCACCTCGGTGAACGAAGGCATTCTACCTTCCGGTAAATCGAACAGTTCCTTTATCCCATTCGACCTAAAGCGCCATTTCGGACTGCCCACCTACAAAGAGAAAGATGCCGTCTACACCTATCACTTTTATCGCCTCTTGCAACGGGCCAAACACGTTTTCATTTTATACAGTACCGAACCCGATGATGCTCTCGCCGGAGGTGAACGCAGTAGGTTGATCGATCAATTGCTGACCGACGAAAATCGAAGGGCGGATATTTCCGAAATCAATGCATCCCCGGCGGTCGCACCTACCCCCAAAACCTTGGAAAGTATCGCGAAAAATGAGGGGCTGCTCGAACTCATCAAGGCCCACGCCGCCAAGGGTTTTTCCCCGACATCCCTGAGCAATTATATCCGCAACCCCCTGGATTTCTACAAGCGCAACCTGTTGGGTATCGACGACTCGGAGGAAGTCGAGGAGAGCGTCGCCGCCAACACCTTCGGTACGATAGTGCACGATACGCTTGAGGACCTGTACCGGCCGTTTATCGGGGAATTGCTGACCGCAGAAGGTCTGCTAGCCGGCAAGGGCCGGGTGAAAGCCCTGGTAAAAAAACATTTTGCAAAAAGTTATGCCGATGGGGATATGTCGAGGGGAAAAAACCTGATTGCCTTCAACGTCGTAGGGCGCTATGTGGAACGTTTTTTGGATAAGGAAATCGAGGAAGCCAAAACCCATCAAATCAAAATTATAGGTTTGGAAGAGAAGTTGGAGATCGAGCTGGACATTCCAGATTTCGATTTCCCGGTTCGTCTTAAAGGAAAACTCGATCGTATCGACGAATTTGACGGGGTTCTGCGCATTATCGATTACAAAACCGGGAAGGTCGAGAACAAAAATGTGGAAATTGTGGACTGGGAGGAAGCCGCCAGCGCGGCGGGCAAGCCAACTCCTGCGGTAGGCCGTCCCACCTATCCGGAGCTTGAGTCTACCCGTTCTGCAGACGGGGCTTTACAACCGGCAAACCCCCTCATTTCGGAATACGACTGCAGCAAAGCTTTTCAACTGCTCTGCTACGCCCTGATGTACCATACCAAAAATCCCATTTCAACACTAGAAGCAGGTATCTTCTCCTTCAAGAACCAAAGCGCCGGGTTGATGCGGTTCGCGACCAAGCCCAAAAAGGGAAGCCGGACGAAAGACCACGACATCACCGAAAAGACCCTATCTTATTTCAGTACGGAACTGAAGCGATTAATTTTGGAAATCTTTGATATTAATATGCCTTTTGTGGAGAAAGAGGTCTAGAAACTCCGCACCTCTGACGGTTTACACCGCATCCATGGCACCAAGCGTTTACAGTTGCTTACAAAATTCTATTTCTTATCCGGCCGGCTAGGTCGAACCTCGATCTTGCTCGGCAAGGTACGTGGATGCATTTTTAACAAGTCCAGAACCAATTCGCCGATATCCTCGGGATGGATTTTCCAATCGTCGGAACTATCGGGATCGTTTCCGGAAAAATGCGTTTTTACCGAACCGGGCATGATGGTGGATACCTTGATATCATACTTACGCAGGTCGAGCATCGCGGCCTGGGTAAAGCCGACCACTCCAAATTTAGTGGCGTTGTAGCCCGCTCCGGTCGCAAAGAAGTTGCAGCCTGCCAAGCTGGCCAAGGTGATGTAATATCCTTTTGATTTCTTGAGGACATCGACCGAAGCCTTCAAGGTGTGAAATACGCCCGTTAGGTTGGTGTCGATCATTTGGTGCCAGTCCGCATCCGCCATTTCATCGATCGGCGCAAAGTGGCCGACACCCGCATTGGCCAAGACCACATCCAGCTGTCCCCACTTGTCCAAAATTTGTTGTACGGCCCTTTTTTCGTCACCGTGCGCGGTAACATCCGATTCCAGGGCCAGCACTTGGCTATCGTCCCCTAGGTGTTCGGCCGCTTTTTCGACCGATTTTAAGGTCCGTCCGCTAATCGCCACTTTCATCCCCGCTCCGATGAGCTTTTCGGCCACACCGTATCCTATTCCTTTAGAACCTCCTGTAATATAGGCTACTTTATCCTTTAAATTCTCCATATCCGCCATTTGTTTTTCCTTATGTTTTCACTTTCCCGGCAAAATACGCTTTTACGGTTATAT
>DASSWC010000145.1:0-16574 GCA_035705395.1 Pricia sp.
ATAATCAATTTCGTGTGCGTTCATGGTTGAAACATTAGGTTGTTTGTTTTGTTCGTTACTTTTTCAGCCGTACGGTCCATTCAAAATGAAAGGTCGAGACCACGATCCCGTCCTCGTTCACGCCTGTGGACTGCATCCAAAAGCTCTGCCCCTCCCCCGTCTCCACGGTGCTGTCTATCGCGTCGCCCACTAAGTGGCCGTCCTCACAGGTAAACACAATTCTTCCCCTAGCTTTCTTGGAGAAATTGGCTTTGTTGTTGGCTACCAGCATTGAAATTTTGTGGCCGCTTTTGCGAATTTGGGCGATGACCATGGCTCCCGTACTAAGCTCGGCGGCCATACCCTGCACCGCCCAGAACATGGAATTAAAGGGATTCTGGTTGCGCCATCCGTATTGTACATGTACCACACATTTTTGCTCGGAAATGGACTTTACGCGTACCCCGGTCCACCAGGCCGCCGGTAACTTAAAAAAGGTGAATCGGTTGAACTTAGCTGCGGTAAGCCCCATTATCGTTTCGGTTTCCCACCAAAAGTAGAGAAAATTTTTGATGTTATAAGTGTTAATTATTTGTTATAATTTAGTACTTTGTTTTGCATAGTACCTTCTTTTAGATATATATTTGCATTAGAAACTAATATCCCATGGAAGCGCAAGCGAAACATCAAAAAGCGAACCGTCAAACTATGCAGGCGAAAAACGAAAAAGGATAATCCGCCTTCCCCAAGCTGGAGACGGTAGGTAAGCGGAACTGCATACTAAGAAAAAGAAAATTATGAACGTAGAAAACACAAAGGCACAGATGCGGAAAGGGGTGCTGGAATATTGCATCCTGTCCATCCTGAACGGAAAGGACAAGTATGCATCCGAGATCTTGGATACCCTGAAAGATGCCAAAATGCTCGTGGTCGAAGGCACCATCTATCCCCTTTTGACCCGATTGAAAAACGCGGGCCTGCTCAGCTATCGCTGGGAGGAATCCACTTCGGGGCCGCCCCGGAAATATTATGCCCTGACGGAAACCGGCATCCTATTTTTAAAGGAACTGAATTCCACTTGGGACGAACTGCGAACGGCCACCAACCTGGTAACGCAGCACGAATAACCTGAGAACACATTTTAAATAATCCGATTGCACAAAACACATACCCTAACATTTAGAACCTATAAAACAAGACCCTGCTTCGACCACGCTTCGACGGATTTGGCCACCCAATACAACCAGCCACGACCAGCAAGACAAACAGGATAAAATCATCAAAAAATGAACAAGACAGTCAACATAAACCTCGCCAATCGGCTCTTCCACATCGACGAAGTGGCGTACCATAAAATGCAGCGCTATCTCGAATCGGTAAAACGTTCTTTTGCGAACACACCGGGCAGCGACGAGATCATGGCCGATATCGAGGCCCGTATCGCCGAACTTTTCTACGAAAAACTAGAAAATGAACGCCAGGTCATTACCCAACTGGAAGTAGACGAGGTCATCAAGGTCATGGGGCAGCCCGAAGACTACGTTGTCGACGAGGACATCTTTGAGGACGAACCCCAAACCAGCGGTCGCAAAACGGAACCGAAACGCGCCAAAACATTTTATCGCGATACGGACAATAAGTACGTAGGCGGGGTCTCATCGGGATTGGGACATTACTTCCGCATCGACGCGCTGTGGATCCGATTGCTATGGATCGTTCTGACCATCGCGTCGAGCGGCGGCTTTATCCTG
Source organism: Pricia sp. (assembly GCA_035705395.1). Classification (GTDB taxonomy): domain Bacteria; phylum Bacteroidota; class Bacteroidia; order Flavobacteriales; family Flavobacteriaceae; genus Pricia. The sequence continues at coordinate 1,731 of DASSWC010000145.1, forward strand.
CTTTACGGCCTTCTGTGGCTCCTCGTACCCGAGGCGGCAACCACCGCCCAAAAACTCGATATGCGGGGGGAGGATGTCAACATCAGCAATATAGAACGCAAGGTCAAGGAAGGCTTTGATGATGTTGCCCAAAAAATCAAGAGCGTCGATTACGAAGGGGTCGGGAACAAAGTGAAAAGCAGCGGGAAGACCTTTTTCGATACTCTAGGCGAAGCCATCCTGTTTCTTTTTAAGATTTTGGCGAAATTCATAGGCATCCTCTTGATCGTCATCGGGGCGGCGACCATTATCGGACTTTTTATCGGGATGATCAGCGTCGGTATCGCCGATGCCGTCAACATCCCCGGCCTCAACCTCTACCATGTCTTCGATGCCAGCAATATGCCGGTCTGGTTGGTATCGCTGTTGGGCTTTTTGGCAATCGGTATTCCCTTTTTCTTCTTGCTCTATTTGGGACTGAAAATTCTGGTGAACAACCTGAAATCCATCGGACGCATCGCCAAATTCTCCCTGCTGGGACTATGGCTGATATCCATTATCCTGCTCATCGTCTTCGGAATCCGGCAGGCAACCGCCCGCGCGTATTCCGACGTGGTGGAAATTAACGAACAGCTCCCCTTTCAAAATCTGGGGGATACGCTGTTAATAGACCTGGCCCCGGACGACCGCGCATATCGAAACAAAAGATCGGTGACCATGGGTGACGGGCATACCATCAGTCGCAATGAGGCCGGCGAGGAGGTCATCGTATTGGATGATGTCGAAGTGTATCTTGAAACGTCGAAGGATTCCATGGCGTACATCGAGCTAATCAAGGAATCGGACGGCCCTTCGTTCGACCGCGCCCAGGAGCTGGCCGCGGCGATTGTCTTTGATTATAAAGTAGAAGGGAATACCCTCTTTCTGAACGATTTTATTACCACGGCCCGTGAAAACAAGATGATGGACCAAGACATACGGGTCAATCTGATGCTTCCCGAGGGCACCCTGCTACAATTCCGGAACGGATCTGATTACCGTTGCTGGCGCTTCCATTTCGAAAATGATAGGGAGTTGGGGGGATGTGATCTTGGGGAATTTACGTGGAAAATGGGTGTCGACGGCGCGTTGAAATGCCAAGGATGTCCCGAAATGGAAAAGGATGAAGAGGATGACCCACAGAAGAACAATGAAGAGGATGACCCACAGAAGAACAATATCGATTTGAACGATTCGGTGGCAAAAAGCAACAACTGAGTCCAAAAAAATACGGTACAAGAATTTTAACCAGCAATTTTACATCAATCAATAATCACTTTGCCCTCGGGCAAGCCTAAAAACAAACACCATGACCACTTTAGTACGTATTGCCATCGCATTTTTGCTCGCCTTATTCTTATCCTCCTGCGGGTTTGACATCAACATCGGGGACTTCGGCTCCGGGAAACGGGGGAACGGAAAGGTAGTCACCGAAACCCGTGAAATTACCGATGAGTTTACCGAAGTATCCGTGTCGGAAGGCCTGACGGTTTTTGTGACACAAGCCGACGCGTTCCATATCGGGGTCGAGGCCGATGAGAACGTTATCGACCTGATCGCCACCGACATCGAAAACGGACGATTGCGTATTCACGCCCGGGAGAATATCGGTAATGCGACCAAGAAAATACATGTCTCCTTGCCCACGGTGACCGCGCTGAAGAGTTCAAGCGGGGCCCAATTGCGTACAGAGAATACCATCGAAGGCGACGGGATAGCGATCGATGGTAGCAGCGGGGCGCAGATGACACTGCAGCTTGCAGCCGATAATCTTGAAATGGGGGCCAGTAGCGGTGCAAGCCTCGATATTTCAGGCGATGCCGATCGTGCCCAGGTAGATGTCAGTAGTGGGGGCAATATCAATGCCAAAGATCTGCAGACCAAAACCTGCACCGCCAATGCCAGCAGTGGCGGCAATTTAAAGATCAAGGTATCGGAATCGCTGATGGCCGAAGCCGGTAGCGGCGGAAACATCGGGTATTCCGGTGACCCGAAGGTGCAAAAAAAGAAGTCCGTTTCGGGTAGTGTACACTCCTATTAGCTTGCGACCGTGGCCGGATCACCTCGTAAGCATTTTTCAGGTGCAAGGAAATCCTGTTCGGTCTTTTGTATCTTAGCGCAAACATTTTGCAATGCAACTGACGCTCAAGAAGTACACCCTGCACCTAAAACACACCTTTAGCATCTCCCGAGAATCGCGTGACTTTCAGGATAGCCTTATCGTTTCGCTTACCATCGATGGCAAGACGGGATACGGTGAGACCACTTCCAACCCCTATTACAAAGTGACGATGCAAAGTCTTACCACGGAAATCGAGGCGATCCGGAATGAAATTGAAACCTTCCAATTTGAAAAGCCGCAAGGCTTCCATCGGTTCTTAACGGAACTAAACCTTTCCAACTTTGCCCTTTGCGCCCTGGATCTTGCGGCGCATGACCTGTACGGAAAACTTTTGGGCCGACCGCTGTACGAAATTTGGGGTACATCCCTTAAAAAATATCCCATCACCAATTATACCATCGGTATCGCATCCCTAGAAAAAATGGTCGCCAAAATGCAGGAAACCCCTTGGCCCATCTACAAGATAAAATTGGGTACGGAAGAAGACGTGGCCATCGTGAGGGAACTTCGAAAGCACACCGATGCGGTATTCCGCATCGATGCCAACTGTGCCTGGTCTGCCAAAGAAACCATCGACAATGCGCCCTTGCTCAAGAATTTGGGAGTGGAATTTCTAGAGCAGCCCCTACCGGCCGATGATTGGGAGGGGATGGAAAAAGTCATGCAGGAAAGTGTACTGCCCCTCGTCGCCGACGAAAGCTGTATCGTGGAATCCGATGTCGAAAAATGCGCACACCACTTCAACGGCATAAATATCAAGCTCACCAAATGTGGTGGTCTCACCCCTGCCCTGCGGATGATAAAAAAGGCCAAGGAACTCGGACTGAAGACCATGGTCGGATGCATGACGGAATCCACAGTAGGCATCTCGGCCATCGCCCAACTGCTTCCCCAGCTCGATTATGTAGATATGGACGGGCCGCTATTACTAAAAGAGGATATCGCCGATGGGATCCAAATTATGGGAAATGGGCGACTCAAATTTCCGGCTTTGGGCGGAAGTGGTGTAACTTTGCGATGATGGCGAACTATATCGGATCCTTTCCGGGACGTGAGATAACGGTCAAGGGTAAAAAACACCTGTATTTCGGGGGCACGGCCTATTTGGGTCTTCAGACCGATGAGGCCTTCCAAAACCTGTTGATCGACAACATTAAACAGTACGGCACCCATTACGGTGCTTCCCGCAAATCGAACCTGCGGTTGTCCATCTTCGGCCAAGCGGAAAAGCACCTGGCCCTGTGGGTCGGTGCGGAGGCCTGTGCGACCCTCTCATCAGGCTACCTCGCCGGCCAATTGGTAGCGCAGGCCCTGAACACCAAAAAACATCGGTTTTTCTATGCGCCCAACAGCCATACCGCCATGTATCCGGTACCGGCCAAATCCTACACCACTTTTACCGCCCTGAATATCGCGGTCAGGGAACACTTGCGTTCGCAGAACGGCCACTCGGCCCCTGTGGTGTTTATGGACGCCATAGACTTTTCAGGCTGCAACTATCCTGATTTTAAACCCTTGCAAATATTGCCTTTGGATAGTATCGTATTGGTGGTCGATGATTCCCACGGTCTCGGTGTAGTGGGGCAAGACGGAAGCGGTGTTTACCGGATGCTCTCCCGTTTGCCCATTAAGGAACTGGTGGTCTGCTGTTCTCTGGGCAAAGGTTTGGGCATACAGGGCGGAGCTATTTTCGGAACAAAAAACCGCATCGACGAACTCAAGGATACTGCCTTTTTTGGCGGTGCCGGTCCTGCGGCCCCCGCTGCCCTGGCGACCCTGTTGGAGGCAGAAGGTCTCTATTCGGAAAAGAGGAAGCTGCTCAATGACCATATAGATTATTTTATCAAGAATATGAAGCATCCCAAAAAATTCCATTGTATGGAGAGACACCCAGCGTTTACCTTCTCCGATATTCAAATGACGGAGTTTTTGGCTGCCAATAACATCATGGTAACCAGCTTTCCCTATCCAGAAAACGATTCCCAACTGATGAGTAGAATCGTTTTAAGTGCGGCACATACCCCATCGGATATCGAACGTCTTTTGAAATCGGTCAATGTTTGCCCTTATTAAAATAATAAAAACCGGAATGCAACGAATAACGCTCCTTCTCCTGATCACATTTTCGAATCTCACTGCACTTTGGGCCCAAGCCTACGGCGAACACGGCATGGTCGTTTCGGACAACCAAGTGGCCTCGCAGGTAGGGGTCGATATCCTAAAACAGGGTGGCAATGCCATCGACGCGGCCGTTGCCACCGCTTTTGCTCTTGCGGTTACCCATCCGCAGGCCGGAAATATCGGTGGCGGCGGATTTATCGTCTATATGGACGCCGCAGGTGCGACAACAACCATCGATTTTAGGGAAAAAGCGCCCTTAGGGGCTACCCCCGACATGTTTCTGGACGCCGAAGGCCAACTGATCGAAGGCAGCAACCACGAGGGACTAAAGTCCGCAGGGGTTCCCGGCACAGTGGCGGGACTCTATTTGGCCCACCAAAAATATGGGTCGTTGCCCTGGAAAGAGCTGGTGCAACCTGCCATAAGATTGGCCAAAAAGGGAGTGGTCCTTTCCTACACCCTGGCATCGCACGCCAAAAATTTTCAGTCGAAAACGTCTACCAATTTTATGAAAGACTATTTTACGGATTCCGAGGGGAAGTTGCTCGAACATGGGGATTTGTGGAAACAGAAAGAACTGGCCCATACCTTGGAACAAATCAAAAGGCACGGTAGGGACGGATTTTACAAAGGCAAGGTAGCGGAGGAAATCGCCAGGTACATGAAGAACAACGGGGGTCTCATCGGTCTTAAAGATTTGGAAAAGTATACAGCCATAGAACGCAAGCCGATACAGGGTACCTATAACGGATATGAGATCTACTCCATGCCTCCACCCAGTTCGGGCGGTGTCGCCCTTGTTGAAATGCTAAACCTGATGGAGCAGGCCAACCTTGACTCCGTCCCCTTCAATTCCACCGAACATGTCCACCTAATGGCCGAAACCATGAGAAGGGCCTTTGCGGATCGGGCGGAACATCTCGGCGATCCCGATTTCAATCCCGATATGCCCATCGACACGTTAATTTCAAAGGATTTTGCCAAAAGGCGGTATGAGAATATCGATTTTGGTAGGGCTTCGGTCAGCGATTCGACCCGATTCGGGCAGCTTTACGACGGCACGAATACGACCCACCTATCGGTAATCGACAAAGACCGCAATGCCGTATCGCTTACCTATACCTTGGAACATTCCTATGGTTGCGAATTGGGTTCCCCAAAACTGGGATTTATCTTCAACAATGAAATGGGGGATTTTAATCCGCAACCGGGCTATACCAACAGCAGAGGATTGATCGGAAGCGACCCCAACCTTATTGAGCCCGAAAAACGCATGCTTTCGAGCATGACCCCCACTATTGTGGCCAAAAACGGCATTCCCTACCTGATCATCGGAAGCCCCGGCGGAAGAACGATTATTAACACCGTTTTCCAAACCGTACTGAATGTTTTGGGATACGACATGCCCATTGAAAAGGCCATAGAAACAATGAAAATTCATCACCAATGGCTGCCCGACCAACTGGTCTACGAAAAAGATTTGCTTTCCCCGGATACTCAAAAATCTTTAGAAAAAATGGGCCATAAGACCAGGGGTATCTCCAATTTGGGACGGTTAATGGGCATTGTCTATGACCGTGAAAGGAATATTTATATCGGCGTCTCCGATTCATCGAGTCCCGATGGGGCACCGGTGGGATATTGAACTTATTCACAGTGCAAGCCGAACCGTATGAAAGTAAAAGGGTGGGTCGGAAATAAAGTTTTAACTCAAAAATTTTCATGGTATGGCATCAATTCTTAAAGCAAGTGCATTTTTCATCCTATTGTCCTTTCTCATGGTTACATGCGGGGAGAAAATCTCCAAAATAGAAATATTGAAAAATAAGGTCCAGGCCCAAATCGATTCCATAGAAGGCGAGGTGGCCGTGGCCTTTTATAACCTTTCCGATCCGAAAGACCATCTTTTAATCAATGAAAACGAAAATTTTCATGCGGCGAGCACGATGAAAGTTCCCGTAATGATCGAACTGTTCCAACAGGCCCAACAGGGAAAACTCGACCTGAACGATTCTATTCTGCTCAAGAATGAATTTAAAAGCATAGTGGACGGCAGTCCGTATAGTATGGATATCAATGCCGACAGCGACGATGGTATGTATGGTCGGATTGGTACAAAAGTAGCGCTCAACGATTTGATTTACAGTATGATTACGGTCAGCAGCAATCTGGCGACCAATGTGTTGATTGAATTGGTAGGTGCCAAAAAGGTAACGGCCAGTATGCGGGATTTGGGTGCGGGGAACATAGAGGTATTAAGGGGCGTTGAAGATCAGAAAGCCTATGATCGGGGATTGAGCAATTCGACGACCGCCAAGGATTTGATGTTGATCATGAAGGGCATCGCCGATCATTCCGCAGGTACCCCGGAGGATTGTGAAACGATGATTTCCATTTTAAAGGACCAACAATTCAAGGACGTCATTCCCCATTACCTACCCGAGGAGGTGAGCGTGGCCAACAAGACGGGATCTATTACGGGCGTGCACCATGATGCGGCGATCGTATACCTGCCCGATGGGCGCGCGTATATTCTGGTTTTACTTTCCAAGGAGTTACAGGATTTTGAAAAGGGGACGGAACAACTGGCCGGGATTTCCAAAACCGTTTATGGTCATATGATGGATCGATGAAACCTGCGGAACTGTGGTCGAATTCCTCTCAGCACCCATCATCACGACGCCTATCGTATACCGACCGCCTGTGTGGATATTGGAGCATTACTCCATATCCCAAAAAATCCGATCCAGCAAGGTGACGGAGGGAACGTTCTGCCCGTTTCGGCTGGTCTCCCTATCGGGATAGGGCAGTCTTCGGATAAACTGTCCGTTCAGATCCGGGTTCAGATTTGCCGGCAAGGTCATGTCCCTATATTGATAATCGAACCTTCTCGCATCGTTCCAGGTTTCAGGATGCAGGAACAGTGCCACCCATTTTTCCTTGAAAATGGCATCTATCGTAAAGGCGGCCTCGCCCATACTTACAGAGGGACTCGCCAAATAGGCATCGATTTCGTCCTGCGGCACCTCCAGCATTTCCATGTGGGCTATAATTCCGTCCAAATAGGCTTGATATGATCTTGCCTTATCGATTGTAAATGCCGCTTCGGCCTCGATGAATTTTTGCTCGCTGTAGGTGGCGATTAAAACAGGAGCCATTTCGGAAGTATAATATTGGCCCACGATAAGGGTCGATCTTGCCCCCTGCTCGGGGGCATTGCCTCGCCCGGCACCATTTTCGGTGCCCACGAACTCACCGTCATCGGTCGTTCCTACCATCAAATTCAACCGGGGGTCGACGGCCTCATAGGAAGTCCCGTCCAACGCTTGGATAAACTGTTCGGAAATCCAACCGCCCAACAACAGATCGGCATTGTCCCTCGCGACAGCGAACCACGGATTGACCGATTGTTCGAAAAAATCGACCTTGGCATTGTCCCCGTTAGACCCGAACCCGTTTTCGACAGCGGCCAACACCGCATCGGCACTATACCCAGATGCATCCTTTAGATGTATCATATATCGGGCCTTTAGCATATTGGCGAAGGCTATCCATTTTTCGATATCCCCGCCATAGATAAAATCGTCGTCTCCAATAGTGGCGGTGGTTTCTCCTTGAAGGTTGGCGATGCCCTCGTCCAAGAAGGTCATCACATTACCGTAGAGGGCCGCATCGTCATCGTATTGCGGCGTTACCGTCTCAAAATTGAAGCTTTCCGAAAAAGGGACATCGCCGAAGATATCAACGGCCATACCCAGATTTAGGGCCATTAGAATCTGGGCCGCGCCTTGATAATGTGCCGCGCCTTCCTCTTGCGCTTTATCGATAAGCACATTCAGGTCGGTCATCACGTTGTAGAGATTAAACCAAGTGTTATCGTTGCTAATAGGATCCATCGTATCGGAAGAACTCGCGGGATTGGGTGAGGCGATGTACTGCACGTAGTTAGAGGTAATATCCCCTACCCGATATACGTTATTGGCCGATTCATACGTGCTGTTGATCATCAAACCCGAGATAGGGGCATTCTGAGGATTGTTCGGGTTCTCATTAACGTCTAAATAGGATTCACAGGAGAGAGCGGTAAAAACCAAACCCAACGTCCACAGCCTGGCAATTTTATTTTTAAATTTCATCTTTTCGTATTTTTTGAATTTTTGCGTCAAAAATGGGGTTATACCAGCGATCTATAACCCAAAGTTAAAGGTCAGGAAATAACTTTGCGTACCCGGAAAACCTAGGCCCGTAAAACCGATGGCATTGCCACCTGCCCCGGCGGAGAAGGATTCGGGATCAAAACCGTCCCATGGGGTATAGAATATTATATTGTTGGCGGCCAACGAGATTCTCAATGATTTAAAGGGAATCCTCTCCAAAACTTTCTCCCCTAGGGTATAGCTCAACGAGATATTCCTCAGCTTGATAAAACTGGCATCCTGTACAAAATTTTCGCTTACGCCCCGGTAGGTGTTTCTCCAATATCCCGCACCGTAATCCCTACCATCGGGCCCGATCCCTTGCCCCAACCAAACTTGCTGGGTATTGGGAGTGCCATCGGCCAAAACACCCTCGAAAACCCTAAAATCATTTCGGGCAAGGGAATATTCCGCTTTTCCAAAAGCGGAGAGAAAGTTATCGAATTGGTTGTACTGCTCTAGACCTGCCCTAAAATCCACGAGAACGTTGAGTTCAAAATTCTTATAGGTCAGTTCGTTCCGTAAGCCCCCGAAAAATTTGGGTACGGCATTGCCCAGAATAAGCTGATTCTCGTTTCTAACGGGAAAGCCGTCTTCACCTATAACAATCGGTAACTCCCTATCCAGGAATATATCGTTTTCATCGGCGCCGAACCGCTGGTAACTCGTGCCGTAAAGATTGCCGAAGGCCTCCCCTTCTATCAATTTCATCGTCACACTGCTCCCCGCATATCCGAACTGGCTGCCCACTACGATTTCATCGATACCTTCGCGTATCGCCTTTATCTCGTTGTTGTTCATGGCAAAGTTTGCACTAGCGGTCCATTGAAAGTTTTCATTTTTAATGATATCCCCTCCCAGTACCACCTCGATACCGTCATTTTGGATTTCGCCGGCATTCGTGTAATATTCCGAAAAACCCGTACCATCGGAAATGGGAACTGGAATGATTTGATCGACGGCATTCGATTTATAATAGGTCACATCCAGATCGAGCCTACTCTCGAAAAACGATAACTGTGTGCCAAATTCAATCGCTGTGGTCAGCTCCGGTTTCAGTTCGGGATCCCCGAAAGAGCTGTTTCTACTAAAGCCTACCTGCCCATTAAGCGGATAATCATCGGGAGCCACATAGGTGATTCCCAAAATATGCGGATCGGTATCCTTACCGACCTGCGCCCATGATGCCCGGAGTTTCCCGAACGTAAACCACGAGGGAAGGTCAAATTGTTCGCTAAAAACGTAACCCAAGTTGACGGATGGGTAAAAGAAGGAATTGTTATCCTTTGGTAAGGTAGAGGATATATCGTTCCGTGCCGTCACGTTCAAGAAAAGGTATTCCTTATAGTTCAGCATGAGATCGCCATAAAAACCGACCAATCTTCGGATGGATTTATCCTGATCTGTAAAAACCTGACTGGTAGCATTGACATTGTAAAAATCGGGGATTACAAAATCTTCGCCCCTTGCCGATACACGATCGAACTTACGCTGAAAAACATCGTTGCCTAATCGCAGGGTGGTGTTCAGGTCATCGTTCCATTGTTTTTTCAGCGTAATGTAAAAGTTCGAGGTGATATCCTTGCTATTGATACGGGTCTCCTCAATACTACCCGTGGTGCTCAGAGGTAGTTCACCATCGATGCCTTTCGGCCCAGGAGTAATCGCCGTTCTTGAATCACTGTAGTAGTCAGTGCCCAACCGATAAGACAAGGTAAGCCAATCGGTAGGGCTATAATTAAAGTTCAAATTTCCGATAATGCGATTGACATCATCCTCGAACGTACTGAAACGGGCATCGTAAATCGGGTTGGTATTGCCGTATGTCTTCATCGTACCGTCGGGGTTGATGTAATCCCGTACGTCCTGTGTTTCCGCCCAGTACATCATGCGTTCCATAAACCGGTCATGGGGTACACGGTTGCCCCCGGAATTGGCGTAATTTATCGATCCGCTAAAATCGAACTTCTCGCTGAACTTTACCGTTCCGGAAAGTTTGGCGGTGGTCCGCGCCCAGTCACTGAAGGGAATGATTCCTTTTTGGTCATAACGGCCGAACGATCCATAGAAGGTAGCGTTTTCGCCGCCGCCCGAGATACTGAGACTGTGATCGGTCTGAACCCCGGTATTGAAAGCCCGGTTCCAGTTGTCCTGATATTTATGCCCCGGTACGGTCTGTGCCACTTCGGCAATCGGGGCACCCCAGGAGGGCCAAAAACTTTCCGGATCGTATTCGCCACTAAATCCCTGTCCATATTGATCTTGAAGATCTGGCAAGCTATTGAGTTCTTCAAAGCCCACAGACGTATTCAAGTTGATACTGACCCTACCGCTTTTTCCTCTTTTCGTCGTAATGATAACGGCCCCGTTAGCGGCCCTTACCCCGTAGAGTGCCGTCGCTGCGGCACCCTTGAGCACGGACATGGATTGGATATCGGCGGGATTGATATCGGCCGCCCTGTTAGTGAGGCCCCGGGGCGTATTGTTCACGCCCGATTCTATGGTCGAATTGTCTATGGGCACCCCGTCCACCACAAAAAGGGGTTGGTTGTTGGCACCGGGATCAAGGGAGTTCACCCCGCGGATGATGATTCGGGCACTTTGCCCGGGCGCCCCTCCCGAATTGGTAATCTGTACCCCGGCGACCTGGCCTTGCAAGGCACTGACCAGATTGGTTTGCTTGGTTTGAGTAATCGCTTCGGCATCGATATTCTGGGCGGCATAGCCCAAGGATTTTTTCTCCTGTGATATTCCGAAGGCTGTTACGATAACCTCGTCGAGCTGTTCGGAATCTTCCTGTAAGGTTACGTTGATCGTATTGCCCGAACCCACGGTAACCTCCTTGGATTCCATTCCGATATACGAAAATTGCAAAACATCGCCCGAACTGGCCTCGATGGAATAATTGCCCTCAAAATCTGTGGTGGTTCCGGTGTTTGTGCCCGATACGATAATGGTTACTCCCGGCAATGGGGCATCGGTTGCGTCGGTAACCTTTCCGGTAATCGTCTGCCCGAAAGAAGTGTAGATACTAAACAGGACAAACACGAGGAATGTTGTTTGCTTCATGGATTTTTGAGTTAGTTAGCATCTAAAAGTAAGAAATATATGCAATAACAAAAACACTTTTTCAACAAAATGCGGAACCACGAAAATCCACTACCAATCGTAACAACGTCATTATTAAAGGCTATTTAGACCTAAATCGATTTTTTTGACGTTAGCCCCTGGATTTACGATATGATGAATTTTTAAGTGAAAACTGACATTATTTCAAAATAAATCGTAATTTAATAAAGTAAAACTTACATGGGAACCCCAAAAACACTATGTCATGAAAAAAGTACTCGGAATAGTTTTTATACTACTAATGGCAATGGCCGTGATTCGTTGCTCTACCTCCAAAACACAAACCGCCTCGAAGTCCCAATCATCTGCCAGTCCCATCGAAGGCACTTGGGAAATGATCAGCAACTACAACTACGACGAGGGCGAAGTCACCGATACCGTTCCCTTGCAGGACGGCTATCGCCAAATTAAAATGTTTTATGACGGCAAGGTCATGTGGACGCGCTACGTACCGACCGATTCGGTGGAGTGGTTCGGGTATGGCACCTATATCACCACGGATACCACCTTGACCGAAGTATTGGAATATATGTCGGCCTCAATGCGAAGGATTGCCAACGCCAATATGGAATGGAACATGAAATTGGAGATGGGAAAGGACCGATATAGCCAAATATTTATCGACGGCGAAGGCAATCCCATTTCGTCGGAGAACTACAAGCGAATCGACTAAGAGGCCAGTGAACTACCTCGGAGCCCTCTTTTAGACCACCTCCTTGGGTGCCGCCTCGATGGTAGCCAGATAGCGCTCCGCATCGAGTGCTGCCATGCATCCCGTGCCTGCGGCCGTAACCGCTTGTCTATAGATCTTGTCCTGTGCATCCCCACTGGCGAACACCCCGGGTTTATTAGTTTTAGTGGATTTACCGTCGGTAATGATGTATCCCGTCCCGTCCATATCCAGCTGGCCCTTAAAAATTTCGGTGTTCGGGGTATGCCCGATGGCAATAAAGAGTCCCGTAATAGCGATTTCCTCCTTTTCTCCCGTCCGGTTATTTACGATGCGCAATCCTTCGACCGTTTGATTGCCCAACACCTGCTCGACCTCGGTTTCGTAGCGGATCTCGAGATTGTCCAGACTGTTTATTCGGTGCTGCATGGCCTTTGAGGCGCGCATATGGTCCTTTCGCACCAGCATAGTTACCTTGCTGCAGATGTTTGCCAGGTAGGAAGCCTCTTCCGCCGCGGTATCGCCGCCACCCACGATGGCCACATCCTGCCCCTTGTAAAAGAATCCGTCACAGACGGCGCATGCGGAGACGCCCCCGCCCCGCAACCGCTGTTCGCTGGGCAGGTTCAAATACTTCGCCGTGGCACCGGTGGAAATAATGATCGTTTCGGCCTCGATCACTTGATCATCATCTGTCGTCACCCTGTGGATGCCGCCGACTTCATCGCTGAGTTCGACTGCGGTGGCCCGACCGATGCGCACATCGGTGCCAAAACGTTCGGCCTGCTGCTGCAGTTGCACCATCATCGTAGGTCCGTCGATCCCCTCGGGATATCCGGGAAAATTATCCACCTCGGTCGTAGTGGTCAATTGTCCACCAGGCTCCAATCCCGTATACAAAACGGGCCTCATATCTGCCCGTGCGGCATAAATGGCCGCGGTGTATCCCGCGGGACCGGATCCTATGATCAATGTTTTTAATCGTTTGGTTTTATCTGACATAATCCAATATTCCTTTTTAGAAATTCCTCCACAAAAATAGCCATTTTCGCTAGAACCCCAATCCTTAATTCTATCAAAAGTCGTTCGTTTGCCTCGGTCGAAGCCCTTGGTAATTGCTCACAGTTCTCAAATTAATCCCCAAAAACATAACCTTCCGTCCTTCATTTCGTACATAGGGGGAGGGTAAGGACAAAATACCTAAAATGTAGGCCGGTTCTTCGCCATGCGGGCAGAATCTTCTATATTTGACATCTCGGCCCTCAGGGTTTTACCAACTTACTCTCGACCAATGGATCCCCAAACATTGAAAACTATAGTCATCGACGATTCAAGGATACAGCGTATGGCGGTTACCGAACTGGTAGGCAAACATCGAGATCTCGATTTGATCGCCGATTATAAGAACGGTATCGAGGCCCGGATCGAAATGGAAGAAAGGCAGGTAGACCTCGTCTTTCTCGATATCGAGATGCCGATTATCAGCGGCTTTGATTTTATCGAATCGCTAAAGGAGCGGCCCCAGATCATACTCATTACCGGCAAGGCCGATTATGCTATGAAGGCCTTTGACTACGATGTTACCGATTATTTGCTCAAACCCATCACGGCCGAACGCTTTCAAATTTCCGTCAAAAAGGCCTTGGCCCAGCGCCGCGGTACCGATTCCCCAACATCGGGCGGTAGGTTTGTCACCGTCAACAGCAAGCTAAAAAAGATAAAGGTACCGATTGACGACATCCAGTGGGTAGAGGGTGTGGGGGACTACATCAAGATCGTTACCGACAAAAAGGGTATTCTGGTGCTATCGACCATGAAAGCCTTTCTGGAAGAATTGCCCGAAGATAGTTTTATGCGCATCCACAAGTCATATATCGTAAACCTGGAAAAAGTGGAGAAATTCAGCGGTTCCCAGGTCGAGGTAGACGGTCATTCCATTCCGTTGAGCCGGAATAAGAGAAATCTGCTCGAGGAAGCCCTGATGAACTCCTCGTCCGATACGGATGGTGAATGAACTCCTCGTCCGATACGGATGGTGTTTGAGCTGTTAGCCCCAAAATTCAAGGGTTTACGACCGATGTTCCCCCACTAGGCATGACCTCAAAGGAATCAAGGTCGATATCGAACTCCTTCTTATACGCATTTGCGGCGTCTTCTACAAAGGCCTCGGCTTCGTCTTTGTGAACGATATTCAGGGTACATCCGCCAAACCCGCCTCCCGTCTGCCTGGCACCCAGAACCGCCGGATTATTTTTGGTGTAATCGACCAAAAAATCGGATTCGGGACAGCTTACCTCGTACAATTTGCTGATACCGTGATGGGCAGCGTATAAAAGTTGCCCGGCCGATATGAGATCCTTTTCCTTTAGCATTTTCGCCATTTTCAGCACCCGCCCGTTTTCCGCAACGATGAAGGAACACCGATTAAAAACTGTGGGATCCATGTCCGTTCTGCAAACCTTTAAAATTTCATCGGTCACGTCGCGGAGGGATGTTACCTTGGGATATTTTCTTCGGATGGTTTCCACGCCTTCCTCGCATTCCCGCTTGCGCGTATTGTATTCGCTAGACGCCAGGTTGTGGGATAC
>DASSWC010000146.1:0-8797 GCA_035705395.1 Pricia sp.
CCGCGAGGCCCGACAAATCTTAGGCGGTATGGGTATTACCGGTGAATTTAGCATTATGCGCCATATGATGAACCTCGAGAGCGTAATTACCTACGAAGGTACCCATGATATTCATCTTCTGATTACCGGTGCGGACATCACCGGCCACCAAGCGTTCCAATAACAAAAGAATACCCTTACACCACAACTTTTGACCGTTTCACAACAAAGAATTGGCAAGGCGTTGCATCCGAGCTATGTTTGTAATGTAATTAAAACGGAGTTAATTTTTTCATTTTCATATAGTGTTCTCGATAAAAGGGTCCGGTCATTGATCGGGCCCTTTTTGGTGCATTATTTTTTCTTTTCGAAAACCCTCGCGCTCGTCTTCATTTCGGCGTATCGCGGATCCTGCACATAGTCTTCCTTCCGCATTTTAATGACCTCGATGCTCAAAAACCCGAATTCGCTGACCACTTTGCCGTAAAAGCGGTAGATGCCCCGGCCCCGGAATTGGTATTTGGCGGCTATCGGTGGAAACAGCACGGTGTCGAAAACCTCGCCCCGGCTGTCGAGCAAGGTGGCGAACTGCATGGGTTTTTTCGTGTGGGTCTTGGTGTTCTTGACCGTGACCAGATAGCCGTAGATATCGATATGTCGGTCTAGATAGGCTTCGAGATCTTTGGCGCAACGGTCGTTGCGGAGCGGTTCGGCCAGCAGATCAAAGGGACTGCACAACGTGAACCCCAGCAGCTCGAGCTGGGTAAAGGCCGTTTCCAGATCGGTAGTATGCAGTTGGGGAATCTCAAAATTCTGATGGTCCGGCCTGAACAATTTGGGATGGTCGATCTTAGGGGCCTTTCCCAGAAACAGATGGGCCTTCCACAGCAATTCGTGCTTGTTGGTGCGCATAAACCGAAAGGCATCGATACGGATCAGGATGCTGACCTGTTCTATGGATATGGATACCCGGTCGAGAAAATCCTCCAGGGAAGCAAAACGGCCGTTGGTCATCCGCTCTTTTAGGATGCGCTCCGCGACCCTATCCTCAAGGTCGCGCAGGTAGCCGAAACCGAGGTACAGCTCTTTTTTGCGGATGCGGTTGCCGTTGTTGCTGGTATTGATGCATGGGGGATGGACGGTCGCCCCCAACATTCGCGCCTCGTGCACGTAGAATTCGGGACGGTAGAATCCGCCGCCATTATTGAGTACGGCCGTCATATATTCCAGAGGATAATAAGCACGCAGGAACAGGGTCTGGTAGCTTTCCACCGCATAGGATGCGGAATGCCCCTTGGCGAAGGCATACCCGGCGAAGCTGGCGACCTGGTTCCAGATCTCGAAAATAAGGGCGTCGTCATAACCCTTTTTACGGCAGTTATCGATAAACTTTTGCTCGACGCGCTGGAATTCTTCCCGCGATCGGAACTTGCCGCTCATGCCCCGGCGGAGCACATCGGCCTCGCCCAGATCTAGACCTGCAAAATGGTGGGCCACCTTGATTACGTCTTCTTGGTAAACCATGACGCCATAGGTCTCGGGCATGATATCGCGCATGACGGGATGCGCTTTTTCTTCGACCCTTCCGGGATTGCGATGTCTTAAAATATATTCCCGCATCATCCCGCTCTTGGCGACGCCCGGCCTTATGATGGAACTGGCGGCGACCAGGCCGAGGTAATTATCCACTTGCAATTTCTTGAGCAGCATCCGCATAGCGGGGGATTCCACATAGAAACAGCCCATGCACTGTGCGGTCTTGATCATACCATTGATCTTTGGGTCCCTTTTGAACGCCTTGATATCGTGGATGTCGAATGTGATAAACTCCTCGGGGCGGTCGCGTTCGAGGATATCCAAGGTTTCCTTAATCTTCGAGAGTCCCCTTTGTCCAAGGATATCGAATTTGTAGAGTCCGACATCCTCGGCGATGACCATATCGTACTGTGTGGTGGGAAATCCTTTGGGCGGCAGGTTCGTGGCCGAGAACCAATGGATCGGTCTTTCGGTAATCAGGATGCCCCCCGCATGGATGCTCAGGTAGTTGGGCATGCCCTGCAAGAGTTCCGTGTATTTGATGACCAGCGCGGCCACCTTATCGAGTCGGGAGGCCTGAAAATCACCGTCGCAGAGTGTATCGATCTCGTCTTTGGGCAAACCGAACACCTTGCCCAGTTCGCGTACCATACCCCGCCATTTAAAGGTGACATAGGTGCCCAAAAGGGCCACGTTTTTGAACCGGTCGAAGATATACTGGGTCATTATGGGCCGGTCGCGATGCGAAAAATCGATATCGAAATCCGGGGGATTGGCCCGATAGAGGTTGATGAAACGCTCGAAATAGAGATCGAGCTCCATGGGATCCACGTCGGTAATACGCAGCAGGTAGGCCACGATACTATTGGCCCCACTGCCCCTGCCGACATAGAAGAATTTCTGTTTTCGGGCATGGGAGACGATGTCCCAATTGATCAGGAAATAGGAGACGAAACCCATTTGTTTGATCAGGCCCAGCTCTTTTTCCAAACGTTCGGTAACGGCTTGGCCGCCTTCGGGATAGCGATAGGGCAAGCCTTCTTGGCAGAGGCGTTCGATCATAGCCTCGTCTTCTATGCGGGTGCCGGTGTATGTCTGCAGGTTCTGGGGCTTCCGGCCTTTGGAAAAATCGAAGTGGATGGAGCAGGCGGCGAGCAGCCGCTCGGTGTTTTCGAGGATAAAAGTGTACTCCGAAAAAGCGGCCGCCAAATTTTGGATCGGATACATTTTCTCGTCCTCCGAGGCCTGTTCAGTGGTCGACAGTTTGCTGAGCAGGGTGTTGTTATCGATGGCGCGGAGCAACCGGTGCGCATTAAAATCGCGTTTGTTGCGGAAGGTGACCGGCTGCTGTACGACGAGCCTGTCCTTAAATTTCAGCAGGCCCGAGAACGGAAGCCGTCGCAGGTCATTGATCGAAATCCCGATAAACTCATGGTCGGCGAATGCAGACCGCTGCTCTTGCACCACTTTTTCAAAGGGATACACCACGTAGGCATTTTGGAATGCCGGAGCATCCGCCGGCAGTTCCATTTTCCGGTTCGGCTGTTCGGATTTTCGGTGCAGGTGGTCGGACAGAAAATCGTTCAGTTCGAGATAGCCCTCGTTGTTTTGGGCGATTCCCATAAAGCAAGGGTCGACCCCGTTCCTGAAATCGATTCCCAGCACGGGCGTGATACCGAATTCGGGAGCCTTGCGCACAAAATTGAGTCCCGCCGAAGTATTGTTGATATCGGTAAGCGCCAATCGGGTCACGTGGTTTTCCTGGGCCAACTGCAGGAGTTCGACCTCGGAAAACGTGCCGTAGCGGAGACTGTAATATGTGTGGCAGTTTAAATACAAGTGCAAGTTTCAAGTTCAAGTTCAAAATGGCTCGATTATGAAGTATTACCCTACTGTTTCCTATGCGCGAGCACCACCGGCGGCAACCCATTGAACGGGTTCTGCATGCGTCCGATGGTCTTCGAGCCGAGGCCCGAGGCGCGCAGCACGCTTTTGTCGCCGTAGCGCTTTCTGATATGATCCATGGCCCGGTACAGGTTTAGGGCTTCCTCGGTATCGTCGAACAGGTCGATCTGGTAATTGCCGCCGACCAGATGGCTAAAGCGGATGCCGATCAGCCGCACCAGCAACCGCCGGTTGTACAATTTTTCGAACAGCTCCAAAATCTTGGGAATCAAGGTATGGTCGGCACTGGTATAGGGAATCCGCATTTGTTTGGAATAGCTGTTGAAATCGGAATACCGGATCTTGACCGCGATACAGGCCGTCAGTTTTTCGCCCCGCCGCAGCTGATAGGCCAGGTTTTCGGTCATGGCGATCAGAATGCCCCTCAGTTTCACTATATCGATGGTATCCCTATCGAAGGTGCGCTCGGTGGAAATGGACTTCCGTTCGCAAAAGGGAATTACGGGCGTGTGGTCGATACCGTTGGCCCGCTTCCAGATAACCCCACCGTTTTTGCCCAGCACCCGCTGCATCATATCCATCGGCATTTCCTGAACGGTACGCACCTGTCGCAATCCCAGGTTCCGTAAGGTCTGATAGGTCTTATCGCCCACCATGGGTATTTTCTTGATGGATAAGGGGGCCAGAAAGGGCTTTTCGAGTCCGTAATCGATTTTTAGCTGGTTGTTGGGCTTGGCCTCGTTGGTCGCCACTTTCGAAACGACCTTATTGACCGACAGGCCGAAGGATATGGGGAGTCCCGTTTCACGGATGATTTTTTGCCGCAGTTCGGTAGCGTATTTGTAAGATCCAAAAAAACGGTCCATTCCCGTCAGATCTGCATAAAATTCGTCAATACTCGATTTTTCGAACAGCGGCACCTGTTCCTTGATGATTTCGGTAACGGTATCGGAATGCTTGCTATAGGTACCCGCATTGCCCCGGATGACCACCGCTTCGGGACACAGTTCCCGCGCCATTTTCATCGGCATACCGGAGTGTACCCCGAACCCCCGGGTTTCGTAACTGCAGGCCGCCACTACGCCCCGGTCGCCCGTACCACCTACCAGCAGGGGCCTGTTCTGCAGTTCACGGTTGATCAGCCGTTCTACGGAAACATAGAAAGTATCCAAATCAATGTGAAGTATTGTCTTATCCATAACCATCCTCCTTCGGGAAAGGGATAGCTAATATATGGAATATTTCCAATAGTATGGATTAATTCCAGTGTAAATAATTGTTAAGACCCACATCCCGGTCTGATGCAAAAAATGGAAATAGAAAAGTACTTACAACGCTATCTTTTCGCCTGTTTTTGCGGCCTTGTAGATAGCATCGATGATCTTCAGATCCTTCACGCCTTCTTCACCGTTAACGGGCACGATGGGCTGCTCGCCCTCAAAAATAATCCGGGCCATGCCGTCCATCTGCAGGGTCTGGTGGGTGACGTGGGGCTGGGTCAGCTTGCCTTTGTGGGTACTGCCCTCGATGGGGCCGTATCCGGTGGAGGGGCGCATCTCTACCCATCCCTTGTCGCCGGTCATATAAAAACGGTCGAGATGGCTCATGTTATACGTGGATAAGCAATTGGCCACCGCTCCGCTGGGGAAGCCCATCTGAAACTGTATGGTCTCATCGACCCCTTCCTTGAATTTCTCGGGATTCGTCTTGGTTTCCTGCGCCGTGACCCAGACCGGTTCCTCGCCCAGCATGTAGCGTGCTCCGTTGATGGCGTAGATACCGATGTCCATCATCGCACCGCCGCCGGCCAGCTCTTTGTCGAGCCGCCATTGGTCGGGGTCGCCAATCCGAAAACCCGATTGTCCCTGAAAGAACGTGGTCTTTCCGAACTCCCCGTCCTTACGCATTTGGATGACGGCTACCGTTTTCGGCTCGAAGTGCATCCGATAGCCGATCAACAGTTTTACGTCCGCCGCCTTGCAGGCATCGACCATGGCCTGTCCTTCCTCGGCATTGACGCCCATGGGTTTTTCACAAATGACATGTTTCCCCGCCTGTGCCACGCGGATGGCCTGGTCTTTGTGGAGTCCGTTGGGAGTGATGACGTACACCGCATCGATATCGGGATTGTCTTTTACCGCATCGAAACTGTCGTAATTATAGCGGCTTTTTTCCGGCACATCGTACTTGCCGCCCCACTCCGCGAGCTTTGAGGGGGTACCACTGATGAGTCCCGTTATCTTGGCCCGTTTACAGTCTTCCATGGCCTTGGCCACGCGGGTAGCATAGCTGCCGAGGCCCATCAGGGCTACATTTAGCGTACGGCCTTGGTAGGATTCGTCCACCGCAGCAAAAAAGTGCGTTGGATGGGTCAAAAGGGGCAGGCCGACGGCGGAGATCGTAATCTTTTCGAGGAAATTTCTTCGTGATGTCATTGTGTTCCGGTTTTGGAGTTTAAAAATACGTTTTTTTGAAAACACTTGATACATTTTCGGAGTGCGGTCAATAATTGCTTCGTGGTTCACCCCGCTCGAAACCGCGGGCAGGCTCGAAGGTACCGCACGGCCCCTAAAAAGGAAGCCGCTTCAAATCGACGTTCCCCCCGGAGATAATGATGCCAACCTTTTTTCCGACAAAGCGCTCCCTATCCGTTAACAACGCCGCCAGGGCTACTGCACTTGATGGTTCTACCACAATTTTCATCCGTTCCCAGATCAGGCGCATGGCAGCGACAATTTCATCCTCCGTCACCCTTAGGATGCCCTCGACGTATTTCTGGATGATGGGAAAACTTTTGTCGCCCAGTTGGGTTTTGAGTCCATCCGCTATCGTATCGGTCGTCGCATTCGATTCGATCTTTCCGCTTTTTAGGGAACGGTAGGCATCGTCGACCTCGAAAGGCTCGCCACCGATGACCTGGCATTGGTTTCCAAAATGATGCGCCGCCAACGCGGTACCCGCTATTAGCCCCCCACCCCCCACGGGGGCGATGATGAAGTCCAGGTCCGGATGTTCCCCCAACAGCTCCATACCTGCCGTACCCTGGCCTACGATTACATTTTCATCATTGGAAGGGTGTATAAAAATGGCGCGTTTTTCGGATAGGACTTCCCGGGCCATGGCCTCACGGGCACTTGGGTCGGGACCACTTTCGATAATCTCGCCGCCGTATTCCCGAACGGCATCCTTTTTCACCTTCGGGGCATCGGAGGGCATCACGATAAAGGCCTTGATGCCGACATTTTTTGCTGCGAGGGAAAGGGCCTGGGCAAAATTCCCGGAGGAATGGGTCACCACGCCGTTCTTTTTTTGGTGGTCCGATAGCTGCAAAATGGCATTGGTAGCTCCCCGGATTTTATAGGCCCCGCCTTTTTGGAAGTTCTCGCATTTGAAATAGAATTCCGCCTCCACCATCCTATTGACCGATTGCGAGCTTAGTATCGATGTTCTATGGATATAGGGAAGAATTCTTTGATGCGCTTCAAGCAGCGTTTTCTTTTGCATACTACAATGGGTTATACGGGCATCTAAATCTACGAATAAAATAAAGTGAAAAAAATGGCCACTTCATCCAACATTTGCCCGAAATTTGCGTTCTCAACATACCGATACCCAGAACCATGGCACCTGAAAAACACCGTTCGGCCATCCTAGACCATTTAAACATCCTTCTTTGTGCCATCCTTTTGCTTTTTTGCCACGGGATGTACGCTTCGGTCCCACCACCAATCTTTCAATCATCCCTTATCGCGGACGCTTCGCAAGTGAATTCCAAAATATCCAAATCCCCCTTCCCTAAATCCTCCATTGAAATATCCGATCCCGCCCACGGAACGGTCTGGACCGTCTCCGAAC
Source organism: Pricia sp. (assembly GCA_035705395.1). GTDB lineage: Bacteria > Bacteroidota > Bacteroidia > Flavobacteriales > Flavobacteriaceae > Pricia. The sequence continues at coordinate 7,276 of DASSWC010000146.1, forward strand.
CGGCGAAAATCCAGTGGGAAACCAAGAACATAGCTACGTCCAAATCCATACGCTTCTTTCTGGCGAAGGATGACATGGTGGTACAGGAACTGGGGAGTTTTAAAAACAATTCCCTGGCCGAGGGTATCGAACTGGCCAAGAATGTCGGTTCGGGGGAACGATACCAGGTAGTGGGTATCGAACTGTTTCCGGACAACAAGTTCCAGGTGGCCAAGTACGCCACATCCTATTTTTCGATCCGCAACCCCGTCGCCGATGCACGGAAAAAAGCGGCGTTGGCAAAAAGGAGCGGTTCGGACGGTGGCAAAGGCGATCCCCATGGCCAAAGCAGAAGTGACGACCTCAACAAAAACTCCCCCGCGAGAAAGGAATTCGAAGGCCGAAAAATATCGTACATCAAGGAACTGTCTTTTACCAACGAAGAAGTAAGCGTCAGTCTTTGGGACCACGGCCGGCAGGACGGCGACATTATATCTATCTATCTGAACGGCGAAACGGTCGTGTCAAAACACCATCTTACCTATCGCAGGAAAAAGGTCGATTTTAAACTGGACGCTTCCAAACCGAACGACCTGTTCCTCTACGCCCATAATCTTGGAAACGCGCCTCCAAATACGGTAAGCATTGAGCTGACGGACGGGGCTACCTCAGAAAAGATTATATTGAATTCGGATCTTAAAAGTTGTGAGGCGGTGCAGATCAGGGTCAAATAGGCAATATGTTCGATTTTCGTTTAAAGGTTTTTTATACGGTTGCCCAACGCCTCAATTTTACAAAGGCCGCGGAAGAGCTGCATATATCGCAACCTGCCGTTACAAAGCATATCAAGGAACTTGAAGGCCAGTTTAAAGTTGCTCTTTTCGACAGGCGGGGGAACAAAGTTATTCTTTCTCCCGCTGGTCGGGTATTGCTGACCCATACCGAGAATATCCAGAAAATTTACCGGCAGATAGAGTTCGATCTTAATCAGTTTAATGAAACGTTTAAAGGAGTACTGCACATAGGCTCCAGCACTTCCGTCACCCAATATATCCTTCCTCCCTTACTTGCCCGGTTTCACAGCATCCATCAGGATGTAAAGGTAGAATTGCTCAATGGTAATTCGGAACAGATCGAGAAAGCCTTGCTTGGTAAAAATATTGAAATGGGGATTGTTGAAAGTAAATCCAAAAGACGTGAAATAAATTACATCCCATTCTTAAAAGATGAAATTGTACTGGTCTGCAGCGGCGAAAATTCCTTGGTCAAAAAAGAGGAGATAAAATTGGAAGGTTTAAAAAATATTCCCCTGCTTCTAAGGGAACCAGGGTCTGGAACGTTGGAAGTAATTAGCGATGCCTTGAAGCAAAAGGGAATTGGCCTGGGCGACTTAAAAGTGGAAATGCAATTGGGAAGTACGGAAGCTATCAAGTCGTACCTTCAGCATTCGGAGTGCATGGCCTTTTTGTCCCTACACGCCGTGCTTAAGGAACTGGAAAACGGGATGTTGAAAATAATTGAGATTAAAAAGTTACGGATTCAC
>DASSWC010000147.1:0-16947 GCA_035705395.1 Pricia sp.
CGGGAGATGGTATGTATTCGGTCGAGGCGGAATTGGCGATAGTCTTTCCGCAGGTGGCAATAGCCCAGAATATACCAATGTCGGTTTTCATGAAAAAGGCCCACCGGTTCGATATGTCGAACGCTCGGGGTTTCGTGTTGAAGCGATTGGTAGTTCAAAACTACCTGTTTCTTTTCGGCCAGGCTTTCAAAAAGTAGTTCGAGCGCATTGGGGATTTTTTCATTAAAGGCTTTTTGGGCGGAACGAATGGAAATCTGGGAATCCAGGGCCTCGACCCAATCTTTTTCCGGCCCGCGCAAAACGGATTTCACCTTGAACAGGGCTGATTCAAAATAAGTACCGAGGTTTTTATCCGTAAACTGCTGCATGAGCTTTTCGGCGGCCACAAAGCTGCCGGCTTCCTCACGGGTGAACATCACGGGCGGCAATCGGTAGCCTTCCATAATGGAATATCCTGTGCCGGCTTCGCCGTAAAGAGGGACCCCGGCGGTTTCCAAGCTGCGGATATCACGGTAAATGGTGCGTAAACTTACCTGAAACCGATCAGCGAGTTCCTGTGCTTTCACGGTTTTTTTTGATTGCAACTGGATCAAAATCGAGACAATCCGGTCGAAACGTTTTGGGGATTCGGATTCCATTTTAGTCGGAACGTTTTGAGGATTCCATTTTATAGGATTCAGCTTGTTCGCAAATTTAGGATATGATCGCATATTTCCCTAGTAAACCCCGTAATTGCTTTTTTGTCGCAAATTACCCCGTAGGTTGGCGCTTTATCCCCTTTTTTTCAGCCCTTTTCTGTGCTATTTTTACTTTGTCAAAATTAGACGGATATGACCATGGAAAATCCACTTTTAACGCAATTCAACCTACACCAAAAATTGTACAATAACGTCCTTGAAGGCTTTACGGACGAAGAAAGCAACACACGGTTGCACGGCGACAAGAACATAAACCATGTAAAATATCTGGCCGGACATTTGTTGAATTCCCAATACGGGTTGGCGAGAATAGCCGGAATGGAACCGGATATAAAATGGAACGAACTCTTTGCGGTGATGGGGCAATCCAAAGCCCAGGATGATTTTACCTATCCAAGCCTTGATGAAATAAAAACCGAATGGAACCAAATGCACGAGGATACCAGGGAGGGCCTTTCAAAACTGACCGAAGCGGATCTGGCAAGCACCCCACCAGCCCCTTTCGATCGAGTAGCTAGCTCAAAAGAAGAACTTTGGGCATTCATCAACCACCATCAAGCTTACCATATCGGACAGATCGGGATTTTACGACGGGGATTCGGGAAAGAGCCAATGCGCTATGATTAACACCCTTCGACTGCGCCCAGGGCGACAATTTTGATTTAAATAATTTGACTAACAACTAAAAATCCAATAATTTAATAGCTAATAACTCAGTAACCTATTAACAGATAACAAAAACGTGATGTTACAAAAAAGCAAAGCCTTCAGCAGTTTCTCCGTAAGCGACACTGAAAAAGCTCGGGAATTTTACGGCGAAACCCTCGGTCTCGACGTTTCTGGCGTAAAGGGAATGGAAGATTACGGATTGTTGGAACTTCATTTTCCAAATGGACAAACCGTGTTGATTTACCCTAAGGAAAACCACGAGCCGGCCACCTTCACCGTCTTGAATTTCCCGGTGGACAACATCGATAAAACCGTGGATGAACTGACCGAAAAAGGAGTGAAGTTCGAACACTACGGCGGCGAAATCAAAACCGACGAAAAAGGCATCGCAAGAAGCGATTCCCCTGAAAAAGGTCCGAATGTGGCCTGGTTCAAAGATCCGGCGGGGAATATTTTGGCGGTGATGGAGGAGTAGTGGTCAGTAATCTGTGTTCAGGTGGCAGTTGGCAGAATGCAGCAGCGCCTGAATAACCTATTAACAATTAACTTTTAACATGTAACACCATGAAAACTAGCGAAAAAATCACGCACTGCCTTTGGTTCGACGGCCAGGGCGAAGAAGCCGCAAAATTTTACACCTCGTTTTTTGAAAATAGCAAAATCAATAAAACCACACGCTATACCGAGGTAGGGCAAGAAGCTCACGGACAGAAGCCGGGAAGTGTAATGACGGTGGAATTTGAGGTTGAAGGAAAAACCTTTTTAGCATTGAACGGCGGCCCCATTTTCAAAATCAACCCGTCCATTTCCTTTTTTATCAACTGCGAAACCGTAGCCGAAGTGGACGCGTTTTGGGAAAAACTCTCCGAAGGTGGAGAAGTGCTGATGCCCTTGGATAAATACGATTACAGCGATAAATACGGTTGGGTAGAAGACAAATACGGCGTTTCCTGGCAGGTGATTTTGTCCAAACCCGAAGGGGATTGGCGGCCGAAAATTATTCCCAGCTTGTTGTTCACCAATGAAAAATCGGGAAAAACCAAGGCAGCCGTTGATTTTTATGTTTCCCTGTTCGATAATTCCAAAATAGGCCTTGTTGCACCGAATGATAAGCCGGGGGCGGAAGGCACCACGGCTTTTGCCGATTTTATGCTCGAAAACCAATGGTTTGCCGCGATGGATAGCCCAAATGCTCCGCATGATTTCGGTTTCAACGAGGGTGTTTCTTTTGTTGTGCATTGCGAAAACCAAGAGGAAATCGATTATTTCTGGAACAAGTTCACCGAAAATGGCGGACAGGAAAGCATGTGCGGTTGGTTGAAGGACAAATTCGGCGTTTCTTGGCAAATCGTTCCCAAAAATATCGATGACCTGATAAAATTTCCTAAAGCGATGGAAGCCATGATGCAAATGAAAAAATTGGACATCGAAACGTTGGAGAAAGCGTGATTACATAAAGAACTCAAGACGAGTTCAAAAGTACAGACGCAAGACCTTGCGTGCCAACAAAAGATTTTTATAATCCTAATACCAAAAAAATGGAAAAAATACATTTTAAAACCACCATCAATGCCCCCGTAAAAAAAGTATGGAACACCATGCTCGACGACGAAACGTACCGCCAATGGACCAAGGCCTTCCACGAAGGCTCCCACTATAAGGGAAGCTGGGAAGAAGGCAGCAAAATCTTATTTTTGGGTCCCGAGGACAGCGGCATGGTGTCGGAAATCGCCGAAAACCGACCGCATGAATATATTTCCATCAAACATATCGGAATCGTGAACAAAGGGGTCGAGGACACAGAAAGTGAGGAAGCCAAAAAATGGGCCCCTGCCTTCGAAAATTATACGTTTACGGAAGCAGATGGCAAAACGACCGTTTCGGTGGATATGGATATCGAAGAAGACTACAAAGAAATGTTCCAAGAAATGTGGCCAAATGCTTTGCAGAAATTGAAGGAACTTTCTGAGCAATAAAGTAACGGTAATTCAAAGCCGGGAACACCGTACGGCATACCCTATCGAATGGTATTAACGGTTACCACCGCATCGTTCAGTACGAACGGCATGGGAATACTATTCCCCGGGCGTGCAGGCACCTCGAAAAGCGGATGCATCAAAAGGTCGTTCGATGCTTCGTACAAGGTGAGCTCCAGTTTTTCATTTTTGGATAGGGTCAACTGTATTTCGGTAGTGTCGTTGCCGCTGATGTAGTGGGTAAACAATCGATTTGTTTTTTTATTTTCCAGAAAATAGGAGGATAGCGATATGCCGTTGATCACGGCCGAGTGTATGGTAACGTAATTCGTAAATACCTCAAGCCGGTTTACCTTCCTTCGGGGCTGGATGCGAATGTTGAGTACACGTTGGTTTCCGATGACGGTATCCCTCGTTTTTTCTATTGATGGTCCTTTAATATCCTTTACCGGGGCATCGGAGACAAAGCTGAAGCCTGAACCGTACTTGCTGCTCAGGTTATGCGGGCTGACCTTTTCGGGATGTTTTTTGTCCGCTCCCAAAAATTTGCTGTTCCAATCGATCAGCACCTGATCATAGGTCGCCCATTGCGCGGCGTTTTTATCCTTGTCAAGCACATAGACCAGACTGCTGGGTTTGGCATTTTCCTCGTCGAAACCGGAAGCGAGATGGGCGGAAAGAAGGCATCCGAAGCAAAGAACGAAACCGATAGAGGCGAGGGCTTTCTTGTTCGTGTAGAATCCGAAAACGGGCAGCAACAAAAAGAAGGTCAGGGTCGTCAACAGGGTAGAGGCCACGAGCATCCTCAGTCCCAACCCGACCGTAAAGCCCTGAATAAAAGGACTGAAAATCCAAAGGGCCGGAAGCCCCAAAAACGCCATCAAATAGAGGCTGGGATGCTTTTGGTTCATCGTGATGTGCCACGCGGCCAAAAGGGCGAATACGGGAACGATAAAAAAAGCCGCCCCGGGCAGGTAGTTGCCCAATATACCGCATAATACCAGCCATAGCAGCAGCGGGGCGACCAAAAGATCGCGCACCGGAATTTTTCGGAATTTGTAATACACCATGAAACACACCGCGACCGAAAAAAACACGCCTGCGGCAATGTAGGTGTGGCCGTTATAGGTAAAGCCGTGTAACATGTCACGATACTGGGGATATACCCATTCTAGGAACGGCCACGCGTAAAACCACACTATTCCATTGATTGCCAAGGCAATTGCCAAGGGAAGGAAACCGGTCGAAACGCCACGTAGCCGTAAGGTCTTTCGGCGGAAACCCTGAAACAGCAGGATTATAAATAGGATGACCGCCGCTGCGAACATCGGCCAGATCCATTCAAAAGGATACGAAACCATCCCGAAGAATGGCACGTTGAAATACACTTGATCGCTCAAACTTTTGAGTCCCGTTAAATCGGCATCACCAAAATGACGCAACAGGGGCATAAGGTAACTCCCCTGATGTGCCAGCGTATTTTTGTCCAACCGTCCATACGAATCCTGTGCGGTATGGTAATCGTAATGGTCGTCGATAAAGGCGAAGTTAAAGCCGTCGATATCACGGTCTTCCCGAAAAACGGTCAGATCGGTGTCGTTGGGCAATAATTTATAGATGCTGTAGTACAGCGAGTTGGCCATTGGATATTCGGGATATGCCTCGATAAATTCCCGAAGCAGGTTTTGGTTGCCCCGGTTCGTCTCGATAAAGGCATAGCTGGGACCGCCGCTGCCCCTGGCCTCGAAATTCAGTACCAGGCCCACTTCTTTTGCCCATGGATGTTCGTTGACGAAGAGGTCGGCACCGTTCAGGCCTAGTTCTTCCGCGTCTGAAATCAGGATGATAATATCGTTTTTCGGTTTTTTATTTTTGGAAAGAAAGGCCCGTACCCCCTCCAAAATGGTCGCGACCCCGCTGCCCGCATCGCTGGCGCCCAGGGAGGAATGCGGGCTGCTATCGTAATGCGAGAGCAACAATAGCGCCTTTCGTAGGGGGGTGTCTACCTTTTGGGGCGCGGTGCTATCCGTTCGGGTGCCGGCGGTTCGATTCTTTGGGGCGCCTGTGCCTTTTATCCGGGCCAGAATGTTCTGTACCTTGCTGAGGTTGGCCCAATCGCCGGCGGAATAGCCTTTTTGAATCGAGGTTTCCAATCCCATTTTGTTAAGCTCCTCAACGATATAATCACGCACTTCGTTGTGCGCGGGAAACCCTACCGCGTGCGGTTTTTGCGAAATTTCCCTGACGTGTTCCAAAGCCCTATCTGTTGCAAATAAGGTATCGGATATGTCGGCATCGCTTTTATAAACGGGCATGGACGACCGAAAGCCCCAATAAATGGCCGTTATGATGAGGAGTAGGGATAGTACGGAAGCGAATTTCTTCATGGTCGAAAGCTAAAAGTATAAAATTCGCGTGTCATACCGGTTTTCGGATTGGATGTGAAATAATAAAATTCGTACAGGATTGTCGCTTATGGTTGTTAAATGAACTAAAAAATTCCCTATCTTTCACAATTAACCCTGTTTGCCAATCGGCATGCTAAAAAACCAAATCGATATGGGTATCAAGAGTTTTCAAGGCCCAAGGGCTAAAACAGACACTAAAAAGGAATATAATGCACCGATATTGGTGACGGATTATATGACGCGTAAACTGGTCACCTTTACACCCGAACAATCCATTTTAGAGGTGATGGAGCTCTTTACCAAACACAACATTTCCGGTGGCCCGGTTTTGGATGACAAAGGATTTTTAGTGGGTATTATTTCCGAGGCGGACTGTATGAAGACCATTTCGGAAAGTCGGTACTTCAACCAGCCCATATTGGACAGAAACGTGGAGCGGTTCATGACCAAGGAGGTAGAAACCATATCCCATGATATGACCATATTCGACGCCGCGAATCTTTTTGACAAGCATAATAGAAGAAGGTTGCCCGTCATGCAAAACGGAATCATAGTTGGCCAGATCAGTCGAAAAGATGTGGTGATTGCCGCTTTGAAGTTAAGTGGGCAGAACTGGTAAAAAAGAAGATATTTCGATTTGAATCTTTTGTTGGTCTTCCGTGCCACGGATCTCCGGTGTTTGTGCCATTATTCCCGCTTGACAATCATATAATAGTCGTTATCCAACGGCAGGTAGCCCAAATCGTAGACGAAATAATAGACCGTCCCTTTCTTGGTAGTATAGAGATTGGTAATGAATTCGAAATCGAAGCCTTTGTCCATCAATCGGGTGCGCGTCGTCCTGGTCTTCCCCTCGCGTAGGGGAAAGCTGTCCAGTACGCGGTAATTTTTACGCAGGCGGTTGTTGATGTTCCGGATCAGGTTCTTGCTGTCTTTGTTGACCTTGTTGTGGTAGGCATTGCGGCAATGGTCGGAGCAGAATTTCTTGTCTACCCGGCCCCTGATCTCGGTACCACATTCCTCGCACTTTTTTTTCACTCTTACTCTTTTTGCTGTCGGGTAAAGTTGAAGGTGACCTCATTTGCCTTTCCGTCTTCGTTTTCTATCAACGCGTGGATGTTGATTTCATTGTCTCCTACTTGCTCAAAAGTAAATCCTTCGAAACAGACACGGTTTTCGTCGACTTTAACAAGCTTGAAAGTTTGTACCTCGTCTTTTTCCTCCCATCCCTTTAAATCCTCTTGAAAGTGTTTCAGTTCATAGACCAAGGTCGCGCCTAGTTGTCGTATGTGCCCTAGCTCGTAGAACTCCACTTGATCATCGACGACCAGCTTGAAGGAAAACATCATTGAACCGCCCAGAGGCTGACTCCAAAGCTCTTCGGTAATTCCGCCGAACGCCTCGCCTTTCCAGTGGCCTTCCATCCAAGCGATTTCCGACAAGTCGGCTTTGGGCGGGGTGCCGTTTTCGGGTAGGCTAAGAATATTTTGGGCCAGGCCGGACATATTGATCAAAAGGAAGGATAATACGAGATATCTCATCGATAGTGGATGTTAGTCAGTGACAAGATACGGATTATCCGTTTGCAAATGGGTGGAAAATCGATTGGGCGGTATTCGGGTCGGCTGGGACCGGTTTGTTTCGATCGGGCCAAAGTGCGAATGGAAAGATGAATTGCGTACCGTCGTATACGCGACCCGCACTTACTGACCACCACTGAAATTATCAACAGGCCCTCGAACTAAAGTCTCGGGAGCTTTTTACATTTCGACCAGAATGTGTACCGGGCTATGATGCGCCAGTTTGAAAATCGGACTTGTCATGGGTCGCCCCTAAGTTCGGGATTTGGCAGCATTACGCTTAGCATCTATTGCAAGCAAAAAGAGGCACTTTTGACATGCCTCTTTTGTAATTGCTTATAGCAAAACCCCGCTATTATTCCGCAGAGATGGGGTCGATTATCGTTTGTACCACTTCGATTCGATCCGCTGGAAAACCTGATTTTGCGGCATGTTCTTGTACCGTCTCTTTGTTTTCTGCAAGGTACACACAATACAACTTGTCATTGGTAACATAACTATGCTTCCACTGCACAGGTTTGGACATCTCCCTAAGGATTTCGTTTGATTTTTTACAAGCCCCTTTCATTTCTTGTGGACTCGATTGCCCGATACCGGAAACGTTTCTTTCGATAATGAACTTTTTCATGACATTGACTTTTAAGGTGAATAAAAAAATTACAAGGCAAAGTTAAGGAGCACCAAACCTTTCATCCATGTCAAAAAAAGTCATTTTATTGTTATTTTGGGTCAGTTTAGTGAATTCTCACGATAATCGGACGGATTTAGATATGTAGCCCTCTTAAATGCCTTAGAAAAAGCAGCGGCATCGTTGTAACCCAATTCGAAAGCTATTTCAGAGATAGGTTTTTCGGTGAGGCATAGCAATGATATCGCCCTTTCCATACGCTGGTCACGAAGCCACTTCCCGGGCGTGATACCTAATATCCTGACAAATTCTCGCTTAAAGGTGGAAAGGCTCATGCATGCTATCCTGGCCAATTCTTTTGTCGTAAAGTTATAATGGCTGTTTTCACGCATCAGTTTAATAAATGAAGCATCCGAAGCTTTACAAAGCCATAATAAATACCTTGTAAAGGTATTCGAATCCTTGTCCCGCAGAATATTAACGAACAACTCCTTAAATTTTATTTTTAATGAAAAGACACTTTCGGCTGTTGGCTTTTTCAAATAATCGAGTGAAGCAATAAAAACAGATTTAATGAACGGATTGGAATTAAGAGCCATAATGGTCGGCTGATTGCTAAAATCTGTGTTCTTAGAGATAGATGGTCCGAGCAACGTTGGATATTCCGATATGAATTCCTTTATGACAGCATCATCAAACATAAAAATGAGAGCGCGGTACGGCTCTTGAAAATATTGATGTAAAATAACGCCCCCCTTCCGAATAAAAAGTAGTTGATGCTCCCGGGATTGATGATAATGATTCACAGAATCATAGCCTTTGACCCCTTGAACAACGTACATCAGGCAGTTCTTGTGCGACCATGCCCGCGCTTTTTTTTCTTGTATAGGGCATAAATAGTCGATAAAAACATCTCCCCTGTCGCCAAATTTCAGTTGATTAAAGAAGCTGGAATTGGAACATATAAAATCATAAATATTGATCATTTAAACTCGAGATTATATTTCTTGGCACCTGCCGGTTACCCTTATTAGTTCTTTTCTGTTTTTTTGTTTTAATTGTGTCTAATGGCCTCGGGTATGAAACCTAGGACATAATAGCTGCGCAGTTGCCTATACGAGACCCGTACGTACGGTGGTGTGAGGGGTGCACTTCGTCAACTACTGGTGGAGCCATCCACTCGTTTATGCGGTTAGCTTTTCTCATAGATATACTTTATTGTATTTCGCAAGTTCGACCGCTTTGTTTAAATATTTGAATCCCTGTTGGAAGTCCCCGGCCTTATTGTAGCCTATCGATTTTTCCATCCAAACATCGCTGTTTATTTGGTCGTATTTGACCGCAGTTTCAAAATCGTGGGCATTTGCGAAGAATCCGGATTTTTCTTTGTCCGTTTTGGTATTCCGCCATATTGTGGTTCCGATAATCGTGAACAGGATAATGAAGCCAAGACCGATGAACAGATATTTAAAAAATTTCTTCAATTTTTTCGTTTTTAATTTTGAACCTTATCAGATTATATGTTTTTATGTCTTTGTCTCGTTTCGAATTTATAAGTCCGGTCGCAATATTTTCGAGTTCGGCAATTAGTTCTCCGTTATCAAATTCTGTGTTTTGATAATTTTCATCGATTTGGAAGGTTTTGATATTGCAAAGTTTTCCGTGCTTCGAGATATTAAGCCTTAGGGTTATAAATCCGTTTGCGGGTTCGATGTCGGTTTTTTGTTTTTAAATTTTTTCGAATGCTTTTCTTATAGTGATGTTTTCTCCTTCAATTCTGCTGTTCACTCAGTACCCCCAGTATGGTACGGAAGGTTCATCGTACTCGTTTTTGTCCTGGGAAAAGGGCAGTGAAAAGAGTATTGTTATTATGGAAAAAATGTTCCTCATAATTGTGTAAAACTTGGTTATAAAACTCAATTCCACTTTAAAAATAGTAAATAATCTAATCAATGGCAATTGACTTGTTATCAACATTAAAAACATTTTAAAACGAATACAAACGTTTACAAACGAAAGTAATTGTTTCACAACCGAATAAGATTTGGAGGGCGCCCTATGTTTGCCCTGTCGAACGAAAGTCGTTTGATCGCATTAACTGTTTAACCTTAAATATTGTAATTATGAACGCACTTAAAAACAAAGTACAGTTGATTGGAAACTTGGGCCAGGACCCAGAAATCGTAACCTTGGAGAGCGGCAGCAAGCTCGCCAAATTTACCATCGCCACGAACGACCATTACAAAAACGCGAACGGCGAAAAAGTCGAGGATACCCAATGGCACAATATCGTGGCCTGGGGCAAGACCGCGGAAATCGTAGAAAGCTATCTCACCAAGGGTAAGCAAGTGGCCGTGGAAGGAAAGTTGATCCACCGCACCTATGAAACCAAGGAAGGTGAAAAAAGATACGTCACCGAAATTAAATGCAATGAGCTTTTGATGCTAGGAAAGTAGGTTTCCATTTTTTCCAAACCAGTTTTATATAAATTGGAGGTTCCCAATTGGGGCCTCCAATTATTTCTATGATTCGAGAAGCAAAGATTTCCATCAGAGGGGTAACTTAAAAAAAGGTTACAGATCGGAAGAGCCATCTCCTTAATAATTCTAGAGCAATCCTTATTTTTACGATTATGCTAGCAACCGTACAACAGGAATTACTTCCCTTATTAAAATCCCATTTTGGATACGATTCTTTTCGGCCAAACCAGTTGGAGGTCATAAAAGACATTCTTTCCCAAAGAGATGTAATGGCCATCATGCCCACCGGCGGAGGAAAATCACTTTGTTTCCAATTACCGGCATTGGCCACCGAGGGTACCGCGATCATCATCTCTCCCTTGATCGCCCTGATGAAAGACCAGGTCGATGCCCTGCGAGCGAACGGAATCGAAGCTGCTTATTTCAATAGCTCAATGGAAACGGATGAAAAGCAAGAGACCTACCAAAAATTGAAAAATGGGTCGCTTAAACTGTTTTATGTCGCCCCAGAAAGCCTGAATTCCTTTCACGAGGTACTCCCAGAAATCAATGTGAGCTTATTTGCTATCGACGAAGCACATTGTATCTCTTCCTGGGGACATGATTTTCGTCCCGCCTATACCCAATTGGGCAGTTTGAAAGAGCGCTTTCCGAATGTTCCGATCATGGCGCTTACCGCTACCGCGGATAGGACCACACAAGACGATATCGTGGAACAATTGCGTATTCCCAATGCCCCACGGCATTTGGCTTCCTTTGATAGACCTAACCTTTTTCTGGATGTGCGACCCGCCCAAAATCGCATTAAAAAAATCATCGATTTTGTAACCCAGCGACCCGATGAAAGCGGAATTATTTACTGTCTGAGCCGTAAAAACACGGAAAAAATCGCCGAGCGCCTACGCGATTCCGGTTTTACGGCCAAGGCTTATCATGCGGGAATGTCGTCGGAGGAAAGAACGACTGTACAGGAGGAGTTTATCACGGATCGCGTACCGATAATCGTGGCCACGATCGCCTTCGGTATGGGTATCGACAAGAGTAACGTTCGCTTTGTCATCCATTACAACCTTCCGAAAAATGTGGAAGGCTATTATCAGGAAATCGGCCGTAGTGGCCGCGACGGATTGCCCGCACATGCCCTGTTGTTCTATAGTTATGCGGATGTTACCCAACTACGGCGATTTATAGCCGATAACGACAATGCCGAGGTGGAGTATGCCAAACTCGAAAGGATGCAGCAGTTTGCAGAAGCCCTGAGCTGCCGTCGGATCGCCCTGCTCAATTATTTCGGGGAACCGGTATATGAGGACTGCGGCAACTGCGATATCTGCAAAAGACCGCCCCAATATTTCGACGGTACCGTCCTGACCCAAAAAATCTGCTCCGTTGTCGCCCGCCTCAAGGAAAACGAGGCGATGGGCATGGTGGTCGACGTATTGCGAGGTGCCCGGAATGCCCAGATTTATGACAAGGGCTATCAAAAGATAAAAACGTATGGGGCTATCAAGAACGTGTCCTGGCTCGATCTCCAGCAATATGTGATTCAATTGCTGAATCAAGGGATATTGGAAATCAATTTTAGGGAGGGTTCCCGTATTGCCCTCACCCCTTCAGCAAAACAAGTCCTTTTTGAGGGAAAACCGGTCCGGTTGGCCGTCCTTGAACAGGAAAAGTTCAAACCGAAAAAGGAAAGGCAGAAACCGGAAAAACCATCGGGACTCTTCGAAAAACTACGCCTGTTGCGGCAACGGATCGCATCAGAAGCCAACGTGCCCGCCTACGTGGTCTTTAGCGATGCCAGTTTACGGGATATGGAAGAAAAACTACCCTATGACGAATCGGATTTTCTGAAAATTTCGGGGGTTGGAGAGGCAAAGCTCAAAAAGTACGCCACCGTATTTCTAAAAGAAATCAACCGCCACCAAAATGGGGAAAACAATTCGTGATTCAAGCAAGAAAATAGGATGTAGTGAAAGCTAGCGCAAGTTCAAAGTTCCTAGTGACGTCGGTCAATAACACTGACAGGTTTTCTTCCCAGCTTTGATTGCCGTAATTTTTCCACTTCCTGGTTGGCGACGAATTCGATGCCTGGGGTCACCCTGAGCTTCGATCTAAAATGATCTTTGATCGTTTGCAACAGTTCCTCGGAAGGCGTATTTGTGGCGATCTTGATGCCGATTTCATCCGTGCCGATGCTATTGTGGAAAATTTCAATGACAAAATTCCCTACCTCCGGAAAATCGTTCAACGCGTTGTGCATCGCCGGAGGATACAAGGTCGTACCCTTATATTTGATCATCTGCTTTTTTCGGCCAACGACAGGCCCTAGCCGTAGTGTATTCCTTCCGCATGGGCAAGGGGAAGAATGGGCAACGACAATATCCCCGGTCCTGAACCGCAGCAGTGGCATGGCTTCGATTCCCAAAGTGGTGATGGTCAGTTCTCCTGGTGAACCATCTGGAACCGGGATCCCATCCTCATCAAGCACCTCAACGATAATCAGCTCCGGATGATGGTGGCCGCCCTGTAGCTCCGAACATTCGGTAAATGCGGTGCTCATCTCGGTGGAGGCGTAGGTAGAATACAGTTCGATGTCCCAGGCCGATTTGATTTTTTCGGCCAGTACGTTGAGCGAAAAGTCCTGATTTCGTAAGGGCTCACCGATGCAAATGGCCCCCTTGACCCCCGAAGTGTCCAAAGCGATATCGTGTTGCTCGGCGTACTCTATTAATTTTAACAGGAAAGAAGGGACAACAATCAAATAGGAAGGTTTGAATTTTTGAATGGTATCCCATTGTAATTCGGGAATGCCTGCCCCTACGCGTATTATACCGGCACCCAGCTTTCTGGCCCCTAGAAAATAGGCAAGTCCCGCCATAAAACGCCGGTCGATGGTCGTGGTCAATTGGAGTATATCGTCTTCGGTAATCCCGGCACAGGTAAATGAAATCGCCTCGTTATAGGCCAATCGGTCAAGGTCGGCATCGGTCAACCCTATGGTCACCGGCTCGCCCAAGGTTCCGGAAGTTGTGACAAAATCGACGATTTTATTTCTCGGAACGCACAGAAAATCATCGTTGTATTTTTGAAGATCTTCCTTTGACGTAGTGGGAATACGCCGCAGGTCTTCTAAAGTGCGAACGGCTTCGCCACCTATCTTATGCTTTCGGAACAGTCTGCGATAAAAGGGCGAATGGGAATTTAGGTATTGAAAAAATCCCCTCAACTTCTCCTCTTGAAAGGTCTTGATATTTTCCTGGGATGCTTTTTCGATTTCTGGTACCATTTTCACTATTGTAATCTGCGAATATACCGTTCTACTTCCTCTCTGTCGGGTACGGTGGTAATTTCTTTAGTCTCGGCATCCAAAAAGGCCTTCAGGGCCAAACGGTCGTATCCCTTTTGATAGTTGTATTTTCCGACCAAATAATAGGCCTCCCAAAAATTGGGGTTAAGAAGGATGAATTCCTGTAGCAGTTTTTGTTCGACATGCCCATCCGAAGAAATCGCATTTGTGATCTGGATGCTAAGCTTCCGGTAGCGTTGGTAGTTCCGATAGGCCATGGTACGCAGAAACGGGTCCTCGGGAATATTCGCTTTGGGGTCTGATACCGATGTGGGCATCGAATTTTCCTCGACCTCCTGAAAGACTTTGTTCAGATCGTACGCCACAAACTCCCCCAATTGATAGGGATTGCTCGATACCCACACTTTTAGGTCTTCCGGTTTAAAAACAATACCGTGGTGCGCCAAAAGTTGGTTCAAAGCCTTTTCGTTCCCGTAGCCGATATCCCTTTCGTTCAATCCTTTTTTGTCTCGAAGGATGTCCACCGCTATTTTGGGGGTCACTTTTGGCGTTTCCCCCAAAAGTTCGTCTATGCGTTCGTAGCGGTATTGCGAATGGCTTTCCAAAATATGTTTTTGGTTCTTATTGTCATTGGCATAGGCGGCGCTCTGAAAATGGTTGGTACAGATCAGCCGATCGGAGTTCTCGACCTCGTACACTCCGAAATTGTTGGGCGAGACCTCTATGAGCGCCGCCCGCCGGTCTTTGGCACTTCCTACGAGTATGGATTCCGAGACAAAGACTTCCCGTTTTTTGGCGATGGCAATTGCTTCGTCGATGGTGGAGGCATATTGCAGAATTTCTCGGGTCACTAAGGATATTGGGGTCTTGGCAACCAGCGGAATATCGGACTTCCCCGCGTTGATGGTAACGGTCAGGCCTTGGTCGTTCATACCCGAAAGTACCCCGATAAAGCCGCCCCAGGTGACGGACATAAATTTATATCCCTTCTCCGGAGCGATAAAAGCAATGATCTTGTTCTTGGCGAACGCATCCCCCACATAAAAATCGAAGTTCCGGCCGATGATCATTTTGCCGTCCGCGGTTTGGTCGCCCCAGACAGCAAAACTGGAACAACCTACCAATGCCAAGTCTTTCAAGGCGTGGCCGATATCATGCGCCCCGTGAAAGTACATGACCCTCTGGTAGGGTTCGGCAATGTAATCAAAATCATGTGAGGCATATTGGGCCATGCCGTATATTTCTGCCTTATACTCTTCCTCGACATGCCGATACATCTTGCGATTGAACCAGGCCAGAAATTTTTGGAGCAGTTTCTGTTTACCATCGGAGGGTACTAGCGAATCGATCTTCTCTACGAATATTTCTTCCTGTCGGTTAAAAAGTTCTCGGGTGAGGCTTCCGGTCTTGAGTCCAAGCTCGTATGGGTTTCCTTCGACATAAAGTTCCCACTGTCCCTGCCGGTTCTTGGTAAGGAAACTATGCTCCAGAACATACGTGGAATCGTTCAGTTGCGTGCGCTCGGGAATTTTGGATTCGTATTGGCTTACATCGGGTACATCTTGTAAGGAATTTTTGACACCACAGGAGCTCAATAGCAAGAACAATCCTATGTAAAAAATGGGTATGGAATCTAAATTTTTCAACTCCTAAACGTTTTAAAGGACGCTCCTACTTTAATAATACCGCTCCCCTTTAGGTGTGCCTTTTTGTTTCGAGTACCCGTTCCGTTCTTCGCACCGCCATCCTATCCTTATAATCCAACCATTTTTGGCCCCAGTATTTTCGGGTAAGGTTATCGAAGTTTCGCATGACGACCACATTGTAGAGCATATTGGCGAATCGCACTGGATGCCGTGGCAAAGCCCGTAAGGTCATCGAAAAGCCGCCGTTCAGATAGCGGATGCTGTGCCAATAGCCGCTTGGCATGTATAGCGCATCGCCGTGCCCCATTTTCGCACGGATACCCTGCGCATATTGAAGTGCAGGGTATTTTATAAAATCGGGATTATCCATATCGATATCCTCGAGGTTGTGGATGGAGTAGGGCACCCGGTACAGAAATCGGGTCTGCTCGGGCGAGAAAAGGGTCACCACCTTATCGCCGTTAAAGTGAAAATGCATGCTGTCGGGCAGATCGATATCGTAGTGCATAAAGACCTTTGATTCGCCACCGCCGAAAAATAGGGCCGGCAGTCTTTTAAAAAACTTTAGGCCGATATCGGGATACTCGAAATCATTCAAAAGCTCGGGCATTTTTTTTAGGATTTCATAGAAAAAAATACGCAGATCGGTCGGTCGGGTCTTTAATATTTCGATATAATCGTAGAGCTTCATCTCCTTCTTGGGGGCGTAAACACTTTCCTTGTCTTTGGCAGGCTGGTTGTCGTATAGGGGCACGATCTGGTCTCCCGCCCGTTCTTGGATGTAGTCGAGTTTCCACTTTTGGTAGGCAGGCCAATCCTTAGTCAACCCGGTAATCAGAACGGGTTTTTGGGGTTTGTAATAGTTTTTTACAAAGTCCGCTTTCGATATGTTCTCTACCCGGTCAACGGGCGTCGTTCTAAATTGTCCCATTTTTGAAGGTCATATTTCAACTAGGCCCGGCCATCCGGGCTTATATTCATTGATGCAGTCGACACTATTTTATCCAACACATAATCAGCTCCCAAAATCTCGGAGCAGGTAACAACTCCGCTTATGGTCACTCCTAGAATACCATGCATATTAAGGCTTTGGCCCGTAAAATACAGATTTTCTATTTTGGTGCGGGGCGATATAAAGGATTTTAACGGATTTTCCACGTCTTTTACATAACCATACATGGATCCGTGATGGCATCCGATATAGTCACGGTACGACAAAGGCGTCGAGGTATGGACGGATTGAATGCATTCCCGGATATTCGGGAACTTTTTCTCCAATTCCTGCAAGAATACCTCCGTTTTTTTCTTTTTGAACTCCGCATAGGTTTCGCCCCGATTGTTCTTGTCGGCGACAGTATTAAAGGTTTTCGCCCAAGGGATAACCTCTTCAAAGCGCATATAGGCGATTGCGGTGAGCTGTTCGCCCCATGCGTCCTGATTTTTGCGAACACCCATAGACACCATATAGTTCAAGGGCCAGTTGCTTTGGGTATACTTATGGCCGTTCCAGACCGCATCGGTGTCTTTTGAATGGTAATAATTATGGTTGAGG
>DASSWC010000148.1:0-12184 GCA_035705395.1 Pricia sp.
ACTTTGGGTGAATGAAAATCCCCTACGCCACTATTTTAATCCTATGAACTCATTTAGACTTTTTGGATTGAAGCGAAAATCAGTCATTTTTTGCCCGATTGAAGGCTTTTTTGAGTTGCATAGCAGGGCTACGGAAGGAAAAAAAGACAAAAAGCGGGTGAAAAAGGGCGATTTTTTAGCCAATTGAAAAAGTCTAAATGAGTTCTATAACTAGAAAGGTGAAAACCGAGAGAAAAAACGGAAGCCTCTACACCAGTATCAACGATAAGGTTGCCACGGTGGAATTCGGCCATCCCGCCGGCAATTCGTTCGTTCTTGAAATGTTGGACCGATTTGCCGATGAAGTCCAAAGGCTTTCCGCCAACGACGCCATCTCGGTAATCGTCCTGAAATCGGAGGGCGACCGCGCCTTTTGCGGAGGGGCATCCTTTGACGAGCTGACCGCCATCTCGAATTTAGAGGAAGGCACGGTCTTTTTTAGCGGTTTCGCCAAAGTCATCAACGCCATGCGCGAATGCAAAAAAGTCATCGTCGGTCGCGTACAGGGCAAGACCGTAGGCGGGGGTGTAGGCCTGGTTGCCGCCTGTGACTACGTTTTTGCCACGGAAGCGGCATCCGTACGCCTTTCGGAACTCAGCATCGGCATTGCGCCCCTGGTCATCGAACCGGCCGTAGCGCGCAAAATCGGTACGGCCGCCCTATCGGAAATGTCGCTCTCCCCCGTCGAATGGAAAAGTGCCTATTGGGCGCAGGAAAAGGGCCTATTTTCAAAAGTGTTCGACAATATCAAGGAATTGGACAGGGAACTGGATTTTTTTGCCGCCCAACTTTCCTACTACAACCCCCGAGCCTTATCCGAATGGAAAATGGTACTCTGGGAAGGTACTGAGCATTGGAATGTGCTGCTCATAGAACGTGCAGCCATTACCGGAGAATTAGTGCTCTCCGAATTTACCAAAAACGCACTTTCAAAATTTAAAAAATAACGCCTTTATTGAATTTTTATTCTGAACCAAATTTCGACCCTTTAGAGACAGGAACCTGCCTGCCGGCAGACAGGTCAGAAAAACTCAAGTAGTACCCATAAACTAAGACCCTACTGTAATGGACGGAAATATCATATTCCTACTTCTTGCGGTCATCGTCATCATCATCTGGCTTTTTAATCGATGGCGCGGCAACAAGATGCACGGAAAATAGCTTAGACATAATAAGACCTATTCTTTCACTATTCAAGTAAAACCTATGAACCGTTCCCATGTATTTGTCCTACTTGCGTATTTGACCACTTTTTCAGTAAAGGCCCAAATCACGACCATCGATGAAGAAAAATACCTGAACATCAACGGTATCGAGCAGTGGATAACCATACATGGAGGCGATACTTCAAAACCCGTACTGCTATTCTTGCACGGAGGGCCGGGCAGCACGATGAGCCAATACGATAATACCATTTATGGCGGTTGGGAGAAGGACTTTATTCTGGTGCAATGGGATCAACGCGGTGCCGGAAGAACTTTCGGCAAAAACGTTCCGGCCGATTACGATGAAAAGTACTGGATAGAAAACCCGTTGACCGTGGAACAAATGACGGATGACGGAATCGCCGTATCGGAGTACCTCATCCAACGGCTTGGGAAGCAGAAAATCATCATTTTGGGCACCTCTTGGGGCTCTATCCTAGGTGCCAAAATGGCTTTAAAGCGACCGGATCTATTTCATGCATACGTAGGACACGCCCAAATGGTGAGTCCCGCCAAGGACCTTATTTCGGCCTATCGGAAAACCTTGGAAATTGCCAGGGAACAAAAGGACATCGAATCGGTCAGAAGATTGGATTCCCTTGGCATCCCACCCTATGACAATGCCCAAAATACCGGGAAGTTCTTCCGTATACTTAAAAAATACGAACGGGAGCATTCCTCGCCGGCACCCGATTCGTGGTGGAAACTGGCCCCGGAATATGACAATGAAATAGATGGCCGGCACAGGTACGACGGAGATGATTACTCCTTCGTACATTTTGTGGGCCACAAAAAATTGGGCATCAAGGCCATGAACGAAACGGTCAATTTTCTAGAGGATGGACTGGAATTTGAAATCCCCGTCTATTTTGTTCAGGGGAAAAGGGACATCCTGACGCCACCAGAAATTACCAGAGCTTATTTCGAAAAAATCAAAGCCCCACAAAAGGAATACTTTCTACTGCCCGATGCCGCGCACGGACACAATCAGGCCGTCGTCGATACGCAATATAATATTGTGAAAGAATTTATTTACCTGGGCAATGGCAAAGGATAGTCCCAGATCGGTTCGGTGAACGGGCCTTATCATAAAACAATCGTACAAAATATGGGAAATGGATTTGGAAAGGTGCGTGCAAGCTCAAAAATGCAATAAGCCTTGAGATTATGTCATTCGAAACCGACAACTATTATCTAAATCAAAAGGAACCTAACAAAAGCTGCCTGCTCGCCCTGCGGAAAATCATCCTAGAGCAAGACGAAACGATCACCGAAATCCGTAAGTACGGGATGCCCTGTTTCTGTTACCGGAAAAAAATGTGCTGCTATCTTTGGACGGACAAAAAAACGCAGCAACCCTACATCCTATTCGTGGAAGGAAAGCGCTTGGACCATCCCGAGCTCGAACAGGGAAACCGATCCCGGATGAAGATTTTTAGGGTGGACCCGGGTAAGGATCTGCCCATGGGTACTATTAGGTCGCTAGTGAATTCCGCCTTGGATCTATATCGCAGCGGAACGATAAAAATTAAGTAACTTTCCGTGATTCTATTGGCCTCCAAAATGTAAAACCCCTGGACAAAACAAGCACAAACCCGAATTTATTCGATTCATGACATCCCCAGAAAACCAAATACGCCCAGAGTACCTCCACCGAATCAACAAAGCCCTAATCTTCATAGACGAAAATATCGATACAAAATTAGATCTGCAATCCGTCTCGAACATCGCCTGCTATTCCCCTTTTCACTTTCACAGGCTCTTTAAAGCCATTACCAACGAGTCGCTGAATGCCTACATATCACGAAGGCGTATCGAAAAGTCGGCTTCGGTTTTAATGCACCGACGAAATATAACAGTCTCTGAGCTTTCGTTGCGATATGGCTTTACCAGTAATTCTTCCTTCACCCGAGCGTTTAAGAACTTTTACGGGGTATCCCCGACCGAATTCAGGAAACAACATTCCGATCGGTATAGCAAGATACGTCAAAAGGAAAGCAAGAACGGACAAGAAGATGCTGTCTTCGAAAAATACCTTTGCCACATTGATACCCTTAAAAAATGGATTACAATGAACGCAAAGATCGAAATCAAGGAAACCCATGAACTAACACTGGCCTGTATCACCATAATCGGTGTCGGCGGTATCGAAAACGTCTTTGAACGCCTGATACGATGGGCCAAACCGAAGGGATTATTAGAGAATCCCGAAGCCAAGATGGTTCGTATTTTCCACGATAGCTTTAAAATAACCGCACCGGGCAAGGTACGAATGGACATCGGGCTGCTCACGGACGGGCCATTCGAAACCGAAGGCGAAATCCATAGGGAAACCATCCAACAATCCAAATGCATCGTAGGCCGTTTCGAGATAAGACCGGAAGGATTTGAAAAAGCCTGGAGCGGTCTTTTTATCTGGATGAACGAAAACGGTTATACAAAAGGGGAAGGAAATCCTTACGAGATATACCAAAACGATTTTAGGAAGCATCCGCAGCACAAATGCATCGTGGATTTCTACATTCCTATTGAAAAGGCCGTGTCTAATGCTATACATCGTACCACTGGATAGGATTCTTAAGCGAATGAGGGTGCGTTATAGCAATTCCGAAATAAATGTAACATTTGCATGTTCTTAACGTCTTATTAAAAAGCTTGTAAGACGGACTGAATTTCTTCCCCCGAAATTTTATCAATAAGCCTATGAAGAAAAAAACGTGGATTTTAGTAGGCTTTATATCCCTGAAATTTCTGCTACAATTCCTTGTACTAAGCCCCGAATACGACTTACACCGGGACGAATACCTTTATCTGGACCAAGCACAGCATTTGGCATGGGGCTATGTATCCGTACCCCCCGTTACTTCTTGGATTTCTAGCGTGATTTATTGGTTGGGGAATTCCGTTTTTTGGGTCAAATTCTTTCCGGCGCTGTTTGGTGCCTTGACCCTTCTCGTAGTCTGGAAGACCATTGAAACACTCAAGGGAGGTGTATTTGCCTTGGTTTTGGGAGCGACCTGTGTGTTATTTTCGGCTCTGTTACGGCTAAACACCTTATACCAGCCCAACTCCTTGGATGTTCTATGTTGGACGACACTTTTTTTTGTGATCATCAACTATTTCAATACCGAAAGACCGAAATGGCTTTTCATTGCGGCAGTCGTATTTGCTATTGGATTTCTCAACAAATACAATATTGTTTTTTTGATGCTGGGCTTGCTTCCCGCTATTTTATTGACAGCACAACGAAAAATATTCGTCCAAAAGAAACTTTATCTTGCGGTCGTACTTGCCCTAACGCTGATTTTACCCAATCTTATATGGCAGTATAACAATGATTTCCCAGTAATCCGACACCTTGGCGAATTGGCCGAAACGCAATTAGTGCATGTCGATAGGCTCGGTTTTTTAAAATCGCAGCTTCATTTCTTTATCGGTTCCCTATTCGTTTGGGTTTCGGGTCTCTATGCGCTTTTGTTCTATAGGCCTTTTCGTAAATACCGCCCGTTTCTAGGGGCATTCTTTTTTACCCTGATCATTTTTATGTACTTCAGGGCCAAAGACTATTACGCGATTGGGCTCTATCCCATCTATATCGCATTCGGCGCGGTCTTTCTTGGCAATCTGCTAAAGGAAGGATGGAAAAAATACGTACGGCCGGTGGCCCTAGCGATTCCGTTGCTCGTTTTCATCCCGATCTTCCCATATGCATTTCCCAATAAAAATCCTGAATACATTATTAGGCACGCAAGTATCTATAAAAAATATGGGATGCTTCGATGGGAGGATGGAAAGGATCATTCGATACCACAGGACTATGCCGATATGCTGGGATGGAAAGAACTGGCCAGAAAAGTCGATTCCGTTTATACACACTTGCCCAATACCGACCATACTTTGGTGCTC
This sequence comes from Pricia sp., assembly GCA_035705395.1. GTDB lineage: Bacteria > Bacteroidota > Bacteroidia > Flavobacteriales > Flavobacteriaceae > Pricia. The sequence goes on from DASSWC010000148.1 coordinate 5,151, forward strand.
TGTGACAATTACGGGCAGGCGGGGGCCATTAACTATTATACGCAACAGGGCATTCAAGCCGTTACTTTCAACGCCGATTACCTCAATTGGTTCAATCTAGACCGCAACTATGTAAACCTCATCCGGGTTAAAGACTATGGGGAAAAGGATAGGGAGTTTGAAGAAACCGGTCCCTTTTTTGAAACATCCGTCTTGGCCGATTCCATTACAAATAGGTATGCCAGGGAATATAAAACATTAATATTTGTGTTTACCGGTGCAAAAATCGATGTCAACAAACGAATAAAAAGCGAAATTGCGGAAGTAAAGAACTATAACTGATATAGGCAGCCGCTAAAACCAACCTATGTTAACAGCCACTATGAAAGCCATCGTCTGCGACCGATACGGTCCCCCCGAGCAATTGCAGCTTCGGGAGGTGCCAAAACCTGTTCCCGAAAAGAACGAAGTCTTGGTTAAAATACATGCCACGGCCATCAATGACTATGACTGGGGTATGATAAGGGGCCAACCCTACCTGTACCGTTTGCTTTTCGGCCTTACCAAGCCCAAAAATCCCATCCCGGGCATGGAACTGGCCGGCACGATCGAGGCCGTTGGCGCGGATGTAACTGCTTTCGAAATAGGCGATACCGTATACGGGGACATATCGGAAAAAGGATCCGGAACCTTCGCCGAATATGTCTGTGTGGATGCAAAAACTTTCGTGCGCAAGCCAAAGTCCATGAGCTTTGAACAGGCGGCGGCCATTCCGCATGCGGCCATGCTGGCGGTGCAGGGACTTATCGATGTTGGGGACCTCAAAAAAGGGCAACAGGTTTTGATCAACGGTGCCGGTGGAGGGGTAGGTACGATCGGCCTTCAAATCGCAAAACTGCACGATGCCGAAGTCACGGGCGTTGATACCGGAGACAAACTGGAGATGATGGAATCCTTGGGTTTTGATCACATCATCGACTATAAAAAAGAAGATTTCACCCAAAACGGAAGACGCTACGATCTGGTACTGGACGCCAAGACAAACCACCCTTTATCCGCCTATCTCCGTTCGCTAAAACCACAAGGGAAATATGTAACCGTCGGGGGTAAACTCGGCAGACTTTTACAATTGCTGTTGCTTAAGCCTTTGATTGCTGTGCTGTATAAAAAGAGTGTACATCTCGTCGCCCTTAGGCCCAATAAAGACTTGGCCTACATTAACACACTCTTTGAAAACGGTAAAATAAAGCCTGTGGTAGACGGCCCCTATCCCTTAAAAGAAGTGCCGCGGTTGATTCGGTATTTTGGGGAAGGAAAGCATACCGGAAAAATTATTGTGGTGCCATTTGGGATTGCAAAATGAAGACAAGTCTATATGTTTTGAAAATCTATTTTGGGGCCCTAGGCCATCGTCATTCCCCAAAATTACTACCTTTGTCCCATAGGCATGAGTTATGGGCAAAATCCGGATCACCAAACAGTTCAATTTCGAGACCGGCCACGCCCTGTATGGCTACGACGGCAAGTGCCGCAATGTACATGGGCATAGCTATAAGCTTTCAGTCACCGTTATCGGCTCACCCAGTACGGACACCTCGCACGTAAAACTGGGGATGGTCATCGATTTCGGCGACCTGAAGAAAATCGTAAAGGAAGAAATCGTTGACCCGTTCGATCACGCCACCGTTTTTAACAAGAACACGCCCCATATCGAGCTGGCCCAAGAACTGATGGATCGGGACCATAAGGTTATCTTGGCCGATTACCAGCCTACCAGCGAGAACATGGTCACGGCTTTTGCGGATCAGATCAAAGCCCGCCTACCGAAAAACATCCAATTGCATTCCTTAAAACTTCAGGAAACGGAGACCTCGTATGCGGAGTGGTTCGCGGCCGACAATCGAGCGGAATAGGCCGATTACGCTCGCCATACCCCTTTTTTCCTATCTTTACCCCAAATGACCAGCATCCACATCCCACAAGGCAAAAAAGTCTACTTCGCCAGTGACAACCATTTGGGCGCTCCCACTAGGAAGGAAAGCCTACCACGCGAAAAGAAATTTGTGGCCTGGTTGGATGAAATCAAAAAAGATGCGTGCGCTATTTTTTTGTTGGGAGATCTGTTCGATTTTTGGTTCGAGTACAAAACCGTCGTTCCGAAAGGATTTACGAGAACGCTGGGAAAGCTGGCCGAAATCTCCGATGCCGGCATCCCCATTTACTACTTTGTCGGCAATCACGACCTTTGGATGCACGGCTATTTCGAAGAAGAGCTCAACATTCCCGTTTTTCACGGACCCCAACAATACACTATCAACGGCACCTCTTTCCTTGTAGGCCACGGCGATGGATTGGGGCCCCACGACAAGGGCTATAAGCGCATGAAAAAACTGTTCACCAATCCGGTTGCCAAGTGGTTTTTCCGGTGGATGCACCCGGACCTGGGGGTACGCCTTGCCCAATATTTCTCTATTAATAACAAGATGATTTCCGGTGAAGAGGATGCCACATTTCTAGGGGAAGACAAGGAATGGCTGATACAGTACGCCAAACGCAAACTGCAGACACGGCACTATGATTATTTTCTGTTCGGACATCGCCACCTTCCGTTGGAAATCGATTTGAACGAAAGCTCAAAATATGTGAATCTTGGGGATTGGATACAGTATTTTACCTATGCGGTTTTTGATGGCGAAAGGCTCTTGTTGGAGAAATTTCACGATTGACGATACAATGTATCGACTAGGCCTGTAACGTTTACCTTCTGCCTGTATGCCATTGGTGTCCGAAAACGATACAAGTGGGAACCTAATAGATTTCCGTTTTACGCTCAACCGCCGGCCTCGTGTTCTTCGACATCTTTTTGCAGGTCCAACTTTCGAAAGGTGGGCGACACCCAAGCGGTTATCCCGACGGTCAGTAAAGTCATTGTACCCCCGAAGACCACTGCGGATACCGTGCCCATCAACTTGGCGGCGACACCGCTCTCGAAGGCGCCCAATTCGTTCGAAGACCCAACGAACATGGAATTGACCGAGGCGACGCGGCCCCGCATGTTGTCGGGTGTCTTTAACTGTAAGATGGTCTGGCGGATAACCATCGAAACCCCGTCGAGACCCCCGCTTAAAAATAGCACGATAACGGACAGCCAAAAAGTGGTCGACAGACCGAATACAATAATACAGATTCCAAACCCGAAAACCGCTAACAACAACTTCTTACCGGCCCTGGAGTGCAACGGAAAGCGGGTCGATCCGAACATCATCAATGCCGCACCCACGGCGGGGGCCGCCCTTAAAATACCGAAGCCTTCCGCACCGACGTGCAGGATATCCTGTGCGTAGATGGGTAGGAGCGCTACCGCCCCGCCAAAAAGCACGGCGATCATATCAAGCGTCAAAGCCCCAAGAATGGCCTTGTTCCCGAAAACGAACTTGAGACCTTCCCTCAAACTTTGAAAGACCGGCTCCCCTATCTTTGGGTTCATAATCGGTTTCCTTGAAATTTGGGAAAGAAATAATAAGGCCATCACCGAAAATCCGAAAATGACGCACATCGACCAATGTACGCCGATCCAACTGATGGAAAATCCCGCCAAGGCCGGCCCTAAGACCGAGGCCAATTGCCAAGTGGTACTACTCCAGGTAGCCGCATTGGGATATATTTTTTTGGGAACGATCAATGCTATGAGCGAAAAAATGGTCGGTCCTAGAAACGCGCGCACGATACCGCCCAAGAATACTAAAAAATAGATGCCATAGAGAAGCGTCCGGGTTTCGGCTTCTGCCATTATCGAAGGAAGGCTTATTGCGAAAAGTCCGAAGCTGATGACCGAAAAGCCCAATATACATTTGACCAATAGGTTCCGCTTTTCCTTTTGATCGACCACATGCCCCGCAAAAAGGGCGGTAGATACGGCGGGAATCACCTCCATCAATCCTATAATTCCTAATGACAAGGGGTCCTTGGTCATGGAATATACCTGCCATTCGATGACGATAAACTGCATCGACCATGCAAAGACCAGCGCAAAACGCACGCCCAAAAAAATATTGAATTCCTTAAAACGAAGTGCTGCATAGGGATCCATAGTCACCGCAAATCTTTCAACTTTAACTGCAGGTTGACCTTCCCCTGCCATATGTTTTCATCCAAGGAAAAAATTGCCGCAAAGCCTTTACCAGCTGTAACCATGTCCATTTTATGGCCCAAATTGAAACCAATGGCCCCGACGGGACCAATCCCGTTTTGGACAACGGAGAGTTTCAGGTGTTTCCCAGCCTCGCCTACTTTCTTGGCATAGCCGGTGTCCTGCAATCTTTCGGCCATAAAAACAGGCATCCGGTTGCCAGGGCCAAAAGGAGCGAATTGCTTGATAATGCGGAGAAGTTTTGGCGTAATTTGCCGGAAGTCGATCGGGGCATCCACTAGGGTTTCGGGGGTCAGCAAGTGGGGATCTATGGTTTCGGAAACCACTTTTTCAAACTGCGCTTTAAAGCTCTCGAACTGGTCTTCCAGTAGGGTAAGGCCGGCCGCATATTTATGTCCCCCGAACTGCTCGATGGTATCCGCACAGCCTTCCAGGGCGGTATACACGTCAAAACCCTTTACCGAACGGGCCGACGCGGCGAGCTTTTCGCCGCTTTTCGTAAATACCAAAGTAGGGCGGTAATAGGTTTCGGTCATACGGGAGGCGACGATACCGATGACGCCTTTATGCCAAGATGCATTGTATACTACGGAGGTAAAGCGTTCTTCCTCTTTATTTTGCGAAATCTGTTGAAGGGCTTCCGCAGTAATTACCTGATCCAAGCCACGCCGATCGGTATTGAACCTTTCGATTTCGGCGGCGAAAACCCGGGCACGTTCCATGTCCGTTTCGGTCAACAGATTGACGGCGTGTTGGCCGTGTTCCATACGACCGGCGGCATTGATACGGGGCGCGATGATAAAGACCACATCGGTGATGGTTAACTGTGCTTTTTTTATCGGGTCGATGATGGCCTTGAACCCGATGCGTGGCTTTGTGTTGATTACCCGCAACCCATAACAGGCCAATACTCGGTTTTCTCCCGTGATGGGAACAATATCGGCTGCAATGGCCGTGGCCACCAGATCAAGATAGGGAACCAAATCGTCGATGGTCGTGCCTCTCCGGGATGCCAAGGCCTGTACCAACTTGAATCCGACCCCGCATCCACAAAGCTCGTCGTAGGGATAGGTGCAATCGTTTCGTTTTGGGTCCAAAATGGCAATGGCATTCGGTAGGGTATCGCCCGGCCGGTGGTGGTCGCAAATAATCAATTCAATACCCTTGTTCTTGGCGTAAGTGACCTTATCGTGGGCCTTGATCCCACAATCCAAAGCAATTATGAGGGAAAAACCGTTGTCTTCCGCAAAATCGACTCCTTGATACGAAATTCCATACCCTTCGGTATATCTATCGGGAATATAGGTAGCCACATTGGGATAGAGCGTCAACAAGTAGGAGGAAAGCAAGGCAACAGCGGTCGTTCCATCCACATCATAGTCGCCATAGACCAAAATATTCTCATTGCTGGCCATCGCGGCTTCGATGCGATGTACTGCCACGTCCATATCCTGCATCAAAAAGGGGTCGTGCAAGTCGGATAACTTGGGGCGGAAAAATTTTTTGGCCGCCTCGTAGTCGGTGATTCCGCGTTGCAGCAGTAATTGCGCCACCAGGGCATCCACCTTCAAAGCCCTGACAAGGTCGGCTATGTCGGATGGTTCCGGCTTTGGTTTGATGGTCCAGCGCAATAGTTACCTATTTATGGTGAAAGATAGTTTTGATCTCCATTTCCGCAAAGTGCCGAAACATCTCCATTACCCCGCAGTACTTTTCTACGGACAGGTCCACGGCCTTTCGCAACTTTGTTTCATTAAGGTTCCCTCCGTGAAAGTGGTACTCTACTAGGACTTTGTCGTAATATTTGGGGTGTTCATCCGTGAGGTTGGCGATGGTCTCGATTTGGAAATCATCCACCTCGAGTTTCATCTTTTTTATGAGCCCAGCGACATCGATGCCCAAGCAACCCGCTAATCCGGAGAGCATAAGCGCTTTCGGCCGGAATCCCTTTCCCTCTCCCCCGTCATCGGGACCCGCGTCTATTTTCAGGACCAGTCCGGATGGATTGGTGCTCTCGAATGCCATCCTGCCCGTCCATTTTGTTGTAATATGATTTGTAGTAGCCATAAATTCTCGCTTCTTTTGAAGGATAAAAATACAATTCTAACCCTAGAATTAGGTGCCACTATTCAAGTAGTTTTAAACAATAATCCGAAGACCGGCGTGACTTCCAAAAAGCATCCTATTTACTACCTCCGACCACCACAACAATCTCTCCCTTAGGCGGTTTCTCGATGTAGTGCCGTAACACCGATTCAGCGGTGCCGCGAACCGTTTCCTCATACAGCTTGCTCAGTTCACGGGAAACGGAAACCGGTCGGTCCGCCCCAAAACAGGTCACGAAGTCGGCCAAGGTTTTCAGTAATTTATAGGGGGATTCATAGAAGACCATCGTCCGGGTCTCTTTGGCCAGGACTTTTAGGCGGCTCTGTCTTCCTTTTTTTGGGGGAAGAAAACCCTCGAAAACGAATTTGTCGTTGGGGAGGCCGCTATTGACCAAGGCGGGCACGAAAGCAGTGGCGCCGGGAAGGCAATCCACCTCGATCCGGTGTTCTATGCAGGCACGGACCAACAGAAAGCCGGGATCCGAGATGGCGGGCGTTCCCGCATCGGAAATCAGGGCCATGGTTTCGCCGGCCTGCAAGCGTTTAATGATTCCGTCAACGGACCTGTGCTCGTTGTGCATGTGGTGCGACTGCATCGGCGTATCGATTCCAAAGTGCTGCAAAAGCTTCCCGCTGGTACGGGTATCCTCCGCTAAAAGGGTATCGACTTCCTTTAGGATCCGGATGGCCCGCAAGGTCATATCCTCCAAATTACCGATCGGCGTGGGTACTAGGTACAATTTTCCCATGTGTAAAAATAAGAAGCCCAAAGGCGATGGAACAATGTTTTCGCTCCTTAA
>DASSWC010000149.1:0-7306 GCA_035705395.1 Pricia sp.
CCGGTATTATTGACGATCAGGTGCATTTTCGGGAGCCGGGCCTCACCCATAAGGGCGATATTGCCTCCGAAAGCCGGGCCGCCATTGCCGGAGGCATCACCAGTTTTATGGAGCAGCCCAATACGGTTCCGCAGACCACCACCATCGCCAAACTCGAGGAGAAATTCCAAATGGGGGCCCATAATTCGTTCGCCAATTACGCCTTTCCGTTCGGGGGCACCAATGATAACCTGGAGGAGTTGAAGCGGTTGGACAGGAACGCCACTTCTGGTGTAAAGCTGTTCTTGGGTTCCTCGACGGGCGATATGCTCGTCGACGATGAGACGGTCATCGAAAACATCTTCCGGAATACTGAAATGGTCATTTCCGCACACTGTGAGGACGAAGGCACTATTCAACGCAACCTGACACAGTACAAAGCGGAATACGGAGACGACATCCCCGTCCAATACCATCCTAAAATACGCAGTGCGGAGGCTTGTTATCTATCATCCTCAAAAGCGATCGCGTTGGCGAAAAAGACGGGAGCCAGATTGCACGTGTTTCACGTATCTACCGGTAAGGAAACCGGACTTTTTCGCAACGACATCCCCCTGGAACAGAAAAAAATCACCGCCGAGGTCTGTATTCACCACTTATGGTTCTCCGATGCGGATTATCGGACGAAGGGCAACTTGATCAAGTGGAATCCCGCAGTAAAAACAGCCCGAGATCGCAACCAGCTTTGGGACGCCCTTCTGAACGATCGTTTTGATGTTATCGCCACCGATCATGCCCCGCATACCCTTGAGGAAAAGGATAATGTGTACACCAAAGCACCATCCGGCGGTCCTTTGGTACAACATGCCCTGTCCGCCATGCTCGAGTCGTTCCACGACGGAAGAATATCCCTGGAAAAAATCGTGGTCAAAATGTGCCATAATCCGGCGAAGTTGTTCCAGATCAAAAAACGCGGCTTTATAAGGGAGGGCCATTATGCCGATCTGGTGGCGATCGACTTGAATTCTTCCTGGCAGGTAGCGAAAGAAAACATCCTCTACAAATGTGGGTGGTCGCCGTTCGAGGGCAATACCTTCCGCTCAAAAATAACCCATACCTTTGTCAATGGGCACCTGGCCTACGAAAACGGAAGGCTTTCGAATAAGCGACATGCCATGAGACTGACGTTCGACAGAGATTAGAAGATAGTAATCCGTTCTGGCACTGGGACGGCAAGGATATCGCATCCTTAAATTCAAAATCATGAAAAAAATCATTTCTTTATTAATAACAATATCCCTGCTTGCCTGTAGCGAAAACCTGCTGGAAAAACCCGACAACCTTATTCCCGAGGATACAATGGTCGAGGTGCTTACGGACCTGGCCGTCGTCAATGCCGCAAGGTCCACCAACATCTCCGTGTTGCGGAACAATGGGATTGAGCCTATGGCCTATATCTACAAGAAGCACGGTATCGATAGCACCCAGTTCGTCGAAAGCGACCGCTATTATGCCTCCTTACCCGAAAAATACGAACAGATCTATAAAAAGGTGGAGACCAGGCTGGAAAAACAAACCAAAGTCCTTGAAGCGGAGAAAAAGGTAAAGGATAGCCTACGCCAGGCGGAATTGGAAAACCGGGGCGACAAAACCAATTTGGAGAAAATCAAGGATTCCCTGCCCTGACGGCATAGCGATGTAAAAAGAGATGTCGGAAGATGCAGCGTTTTTTATTGGACTAAACACTGTATTCCTTAAACCTCTCACAGCAAAACCGTATTTCTTCACGGAGGGGACGGAATTCAAAATCCAGGGCCCGTTTTGCCTTGCCGTTATCGAAAACCTGTCGCTGCTTTAGTGACCGGATATGGCTTTTGGTAATTTTTCTGCCGTTATTGAACAAGTGGTTTCCAAGCCAGTCAAACCATCGGCCGATTTCAAGTTGCCAGAATGTCAACTGTCTTTTGGGCGGTTTCAGTCCGAGTTCCCCCGTGATTTCGGTAAGTATCCTTTCGTAGGTCCAGTTTTCCGCCACTGCGATATAGCGTTCGTTTTTGACGGGCGATTCCATGAGCTGCACCATCATATCCACTACGTCGTGCACGGTTATGAACCCCGTTCCCCCCGGGGGATAGAAGCCATACGTGTTTTGGGCGGTCGTGAACAGGGCGCCGCTGCCGCTGTCCCAAAATCCAGGACCGATGATAACGCCCGGGTTTACTATTGCTATTGGGACCCCTTCCTGCGAGCAGCGCCAGATTTCCATTTCGGCTGCATATTTACTAAGACCGTACACATTGGCCTCCCGGGGTGTCCATACGGTATCTTCCGTGGCCTCCGTGCCGTCAAGACTTTTGCCGATTGCCCCTGTGGTACTGACATAGCATAATTTTTGGACCTTGTTGGCCACAGAGAGGTTGACGATATTTGCGGTGCCCTCGGCATTGATTTTTAGGAGCCTTTTATAGTCCCGGGGATCGAAAGAGATCAGGGCAGCCGCGTGGTATACGTGGGTGATTCCTTTGAAGGCAGCTTCCAGGGCCGGGATATCGTTGATATCGGCCTCCACCCATGCGATCCGGCGAAATAATGCGGTGGCGTCTTCCCTGTAGAACCCGAATACCTTTTCGACCCGGGCCAAATCGCTGTTGCTTCTGTGGATGGCTCGTATGGTATGGCCCGACCGCACCAATTGCAACAATAGATGGGCGCCGACCAATCCCGTTCCTCCCGTAACCAATATCATGCTTCAAAGTTAGGCAAAGGTTGGCGATATGCATCGATTTCCGACAGGTTCGATAGAAAGAGGCCAAAATCCTATAACTTTCCCAAACTGTTGATAAGCAGCGTTACTTGTCGTATTTTTGTACGAAACGAATGGATTCCCGATTAACGGGATGGAAATCGAATGCCGCCTATGCAAATACAGGAAATACAGGAAGAGATAGTCGATGAATTCGCGATGTTCGACGATTGGATGCAGCGGTACGAATACATGATCGAACTGGGCAAATCACTGCCGCTGATCGAAGAAAAGTACAAGACCGAGGATAATATCGTCAAGGGATGCCAGAGTAAGGTGTGGGTACATGCCGAACTGGAAGCGGACAAACTGGTTTTTACGGCGGATAGTGACGCGATTATAACGAAAGGGATAATCGCTATTTTGATCCGAGCCTATAACAATCAAAAACCACAGGACATCATCGAGGCGGACACCAAATTCATCGATGAGATCGGTTTAAAGGAACATTTGTCGCCCAATCGTGCCAATGGCCTGGTCAGTATGATAAAGCAGTTGAAACTGTATGCCGTGGCCTATCAGACACAATTGAGTTAGTCTATGGGTTTATCCCGGCCATCGGCCTAGTTTATAGGTTTGTATAATGTTCCCCATAAACTTTTTAACCCATAACCTCACAAACTTTTTTAACCATGAGCGAAGAAACAACAGTAGACACTAACGAGCTAGGCGAAAAGATCGTCCGTGTGCTCAAGACCATCTACGACCCCGAAATCCCCGTGGACATTTACGAGCTCGGATTGATCTATGATGTATTTGTGAACGAAGACCGCGAGGTAAAGATATTAATGACGCTGACATCGCCGAACTGCCCCGTGGCCGAATCCTTGCCTGCGGAAGTCGAGGAAAAGGTAAAATCATTGGATTTGGTCAAGGATGCCGAGGTGGAAATCACCTTTGACCCCCCTTGGAACCAAGACCTCATGAGCGAGGAGGCCAAGTTGGAACTGGGAATGTTATGAACGAAGAACCGATATTAAACCGGGTCGCCCAAAGCAAGCTCGTCACATTTAACCTTGAAGACTACTATCCCGAAGGAAGAAGATTGCTGCTGGATATCAAGCATTGGCTGCATGAAGGTTTTATTCTCAGGGAAAAGGAATTCCGGATCCAGGTGGCGGCACACGATTGGGCGCAATACAAGGATGCCTATGTAGCCCTTCATTGCTCCTCGGACGCCATCGTACCGGGTTGGGCCTATATGTTGCTAACCACCCAACTACAGCCGTATGCCCGAAGAATACTACAAGGTAATCTGGAACAGCTCGAAACCTCTATATATCAGTCCGTCATCGAGCAATTGGACGTATCCGAATTCAAGGATCGGTTGGTCATCATAAAGGGATGCAGCAATAAACCGGTGCCTTCGAATGCCTATTTGTTGATAACCCAAAGGCTACAATCCGTCGTAAAATCGCTCATGTACGGTGAGGCGTGTTCTTCCGTGCCTCTTTTTAAGAAAAAGTAGCTTCTGAAGACCAGTTAAAATATTCTTAATAACTCAAAAAATCGGTGGATAAGCGTGTTAGTTTCATGTTAACAATTCTTACATTTGTTCCAGAACGTAAAAATTATCAGCATGGGACATGTGAAAAAATTGTGTTTTGCCTCTTTAGCGTTTCTTACATTTTATGTAGGATCATCGCAAACATTGGAAGATTTAAAGGCCGAAAAGGCGGCCAAACAAGACTCCATAGACGCCATTCAGGGCAGGATCGATGCCCTACAAGGTCAGATCGACACCTTCCCGGGCTGGAAGATAGGGGCCTTTGGTACCGTAGGGGCCAACCTTTCCAACTTCAACAATTGGTATTCCCAAGGCGTGCCCAACAATTCTTCCGGTAATATCGGCATTACCGCCAATGCCTTCGCCAACCTGGACCGCGAGAAATTCTTTTGGAAAAATTCCGGTAACGCCAATCTGCAATGGGTAAAGCTCGATAATAAGGACATTGACACCGATAGTGAGGATTTCGAAGGTACCGCGGATGTATTTACGATTACCTCGCTTTACGGGTATAAATTGACCGAAACCATAGCGGTCTCGGCCTTGGGCGAATACCGTACCTCGATTATCAATAACTTCAACGACCCGGGATATCTTGACTTGGGTATCGGTGGAACCTGGACCCCGAGCCCGAACCTGACCGTGGTCGTCCACCCCTTGAACTATAATTTCGTCTTCGCCGATAACGATACGGCTTACGAATCTTCGGCGGGTGCCAAGATAGTGGCCGACTACACCCGAAAATTCGGAAAGCTGAACCTGAAATCCAATTTTTCGACCTTCCAGAGCTACAAGAGTTCCAACCTGTCCAACTACACGTGGATCAACTCCCTGGGCTATACCCTATGGAAGGGTATCGGACTCGGTTTCGAATTAGGCCTAAGAGGCAACCACCAGGAATCCCTGGCCAACGCCCTGGCGCAGACTCCGCTGCCAACGCCGACCCCAACTTTCGAGAACACTGACAACGACCTGCAGACCTACTGGCTGCTCGGTCTCAACTATGCGTTTTAAACGCTTTATTCCTACACGTGCAAAGGGATAGGTTAAAGCTGAAAAAAACAGAAAGCCCTGACGTTCGGTCAGGGCTTTCCTAATTAAGTAGGATTCGTTAAGTTTGGTTAAACAGTCAATTAAATCAAACTTTAGGTCAAGTGTTTTTTATTCGAGACATAGGACTAAATTTCAAATACGCTACGAATGTAGCTTTGCAATTGCTCAAGGATAAATTTTTGTTGTGAACCGGCCCAGAATTGTTGGGTAATGTGTTAAAAGTAGGTTCTATTCGATAAAATGCATCTTATTTTGCACACGGTATCCGTCCTTTTCAATTGGCATCCATTGCTATTTCTTTTCGTGCCGATTATACATTAAATAAAGCCATAGGCACATATTTTCACCTTGAAATCCTGGCATACTATTATATTTGAGTAAATTAGGGTTTGGTATGATCATTCGGTCCCCTGCGTTCATACTGCGTAGCATGACACCTCCCGAACCGGAACTGGTACTTAATCATACGAAGATGTTAGAAGCCGTAATCGTAGACGACGAAAAAAAAGCCTTGCAGAGCCTTTCTTGGGAATTGACCAATTTCAGCGACGAAATAAAGGTGGAGGCCTCTTTTACCGACCCTTTTGAAGCCTTGGAGTATTTGGAAAAAAATACGCCGGACTGTCTTTTTTTGGATATCGAGATGCCTACGATGGACGGTTTCCAGTTCATCCAAAAATTGACGAACAAAAATTTCCCCGTAGTAATCACCACGGCCTACAATCAGTATGCAATAAAAGCATTGAAAAACGAGGCCATCGACTATCTTTTAAAGCCCATAGATTCCGACGACCTCAAGGAGACCATTGCCAAAATCAGAAAGTACAACGCCAAGAACTTCACGGCGGATCGCTTGGAGAAGATACTGCTGAACTTTAACGCGAATGCCAAGCACAAGAAGATTACCTTCAACACGGACGGCAAATTGGTCTTTTTGGACAGTGACGACATTCTCTATGCGGAATCCGACGGAAATTACAGCACGATATTCCTGGCCGACGGGCATAAGATGGTGCTTACCAAAAAGCTAAAGGAGGTAAACGAACTTCTCCCGGAGGCTTCCTTTTTTAGGATACACAACTCCTATATCATCAACTTGGGCAAGATCAAAGAGTTCTTAAAGACCGACGGGTACGTCATTTTGAACTCGAACCATAAAATTCCCGTTTCCCGACAGAAAAAATCCGACTTTTTGGATATGATTTAGCCGTGAATGCAGTCCCAAATCGACAACAACGCAGTTTCCCCCCGCACCTGCTATCCGCATAATGCGCAACGTGTTATTTCCATTCTGTTTTGCCTTGTTTTTTTGGGAGGACATGCCCAATCGATTCCCAATGCCTTTCAGGGGTCGGTCGATAGCCTTGTTCAAGCCCGACCCGCTGGCTTTGCCCAAATTCATGGGGTTCTAGGCAAGAATAGGAACGATACCCTGCTTATGCGCTATGTTGCCAATACCTCGGCACGCAACAACTATGCTGCCGGGCAGGCCTATGCCCTTAACGAACTCGGAAGATCGTATAGAAACACCTCGCAGTACGACCGATCTATCGTCTTGCACCGAGAGGCTCTCGGTGTATCCGAAAAAGCCGATAATCTGGATTTCCGGATATACAGCCTGAACAACCTCGGGGTCGTTTACCGCAGAATATCATCCATTCGTATGGCGATGGACAGTCATCAACGCGCCCTCGCACTGGCCCAAAACGTCAAAAGCCCATCAAATAGCCTTCAAAGGAGCATCAACGTGTCATTAAACGGGATCGGAAACCTCTATTTGATGCTGAACCAGTACGATCGGGCCATATCCTATTTCGAAAGATCCCTACAGCTTGAAGCCGAACTGGGCAATGTGCTCGGTCTGGCCATCAACAACCAAAATATTGGCAAGTGTCTCGAAGCATTGGGAAAATTGGACGAGGCTTTGGATAGGTATCGAATATCATTGGCTTACAACGAGCAGA
>DASSWC010000150.1:0-9962 GCA_035705395.1 Pricia sp.
CCGTTTATTTAATTTCTTTATGAACCGTCATCCGCCGCAGTATCGGATTGAATTTTTTAATTTCCATCCTTCCGGGCGTGTTTTTTTTGTTTTTGGTCGTAACGTATCTCGAAATACCGGGCTTACCGGATTCCTTATGCTCCGTACACTCCAAAATTACCTGTACTCTATTCCCTTTTTTTGCCATCGTAATGTAAATTAATCCGGATTATTTGACCAATCCCTTGGCCCTTGCCTCCTTTAGACAGGCCGTAATACCCCTTTTATTGATGATTTTCAACGCCTTGGCGGAAACCTTTAGCGTCACCCAACGGTCTTCTTCGGGAACATAAAACCGCTTCTTGGACAAGTTTACGTTAAACCTTCTTTTGGTCTTGTTGATGGAGAAGGATACGTTGTTGCCGAACATGGCTCGCTTTCCCGTTATTTGACACACTTTTGACATGGCGCTGATTTTTCTTTAAACAGGGTGCAAATTTATAGCATTTTTATGGATAGGCAAAATTATTTTAAGATTTCCCGCTGTAACATCTCAAACGCTTTGTGAACGGTCTTCTGTATGATGCGGGTTCGCTCGTTGCCCATGTTGAATTTTTCGGCGAAAACCCCTTTCGAGGAGGCGATGGCGATAAAAACCGTACCGATGTCGGCATCGGAATCCCCTTTGGTAGGACCTGCATTTCCAGTGGTGGCGATGGCAAAATCCGCTTTTAGCATTTTCCTAACGTTTGCGGCCATGGCGCTGGCGACTTCGGCGCTGACAACGGAATACCGGTCGATGGTTTCTCGCGGTACGTGCAGGATTTCGATCTTAATCTCCGTCGCATAGCTGATGACGCTGCCCTTATAATAGATCGATGCACCGGGCAGGGCGGACAATTGCTGTGCAACCTTTCCGCCGGTACAGCTTTCGGCAGTGGCTAGCGTCAATTTTCGCTCCGTAAGCCGCTTGGCGACGACTTCCTCCAGTGTTTCCTCGTCCTCTACCCCGTACATGATATCGCCGATAAGCGGCTGAAGCTTTTCGAATTCCCTTTCAATGGTTTCCTCCAACTGCTTTCTATCGGTGCCCCGGGCCGTCAGTCGCAGGCGTACCCGACCCAAACTGGGTAAATAGGCCAATTTTACGAAGGATGGCAAAGCGTTTTCCCAATCCTCCAATTTGTTGGCGATGGCACTTTCACCGAGTCCGTAGGTGACCAAGGTTTTATGGAGGATGTAGGGCCGCTTAAACTCCGAGATGATTTTAGGTATGACCGCGTTCTTCATCAGGTTCTTCATCTCGAAGGGAACACCCGGAAGGGAAACGAAAGCGGTCTTTCCCGAGACCATCCACATTCCCGGTGCCGTACCATAGGTATTATGGAGTACTGTCGCCTTAGAGGGGACCATGGCCTGATTTCGGTTGGAATCGGAAATGGGGGTCGAGGTAATGTGCTTTTCAAAGAGTGCCTCGATATGGGCGAGTACGTGTTGGTCCTGGACCAAGATATCCTCGAAAAAATCACAAAAAACCTGTTTGGTAATGTCGTCTTTGGTAGGACCCAAACCGCCTGTCAAAATAACGACCTGCACCCTTTTTCCGGCGGCTTCCAAAGCTTGGATGATCTGTCGTTTTTCGTCCTGTACCGAAGTGATCTGGTATACCGAGACCCCAACCCTGGTCAGCTCCTTGGCGATAAAGGCGGAATTGCGGTCCGCGACCTGGCCGATAAGAATCTCATCGCCGATGGTAATGATCTCGGCCTGTATCATATAAAGCTTTTTTTAAAGTAGCCTAAAAGATACATAAGAATCAGCATACCCGTACTACGTAAATATTTTTAACGCCGACCAGGTGAAAGGGAACAAGGCTAGGGGCGGCAGAATAGCTTTGACACGACACTAAAGATCAAAATCGTTTTTAAGCTCGCCGATGACCTGTTGGATATCCTTTTTAAGCATGGGAAATATTTTTTCTATCTCCGACATGTCGGCTCCTTGTTTACCAAGGGTTTCAATTTCCAAAGCAGCCTCCCGGGTATGCTCCATCCCTAACAGATCCACATTGGGCTTGATCTTATGGGCCATTTTGTAGGCCTGTTCCCTGTCCTTATTTTCCAGCGCGGTCTCGAGCGCGGCAAGGTCCTCGGGCACTTCCTCCAAGAACACGGAAATTACGGATTGGATGAAATCCTCATCGCCCTCGGCCATTGCATTCAATTTATCCAGATTGTAGATCATCGGTTTCGTGTATAGGTTTCATTGGTTGGGTTGGGTGCTTCACGTATTAATACGTAACGATTCTCAGGTCGGGATATTGGGACGGTCGCCGTAAATTTCTATCAGGAATGCTTATTTAACTTTTACCGCGAACATTTTCTCTCCTTCCAAAACACCCGTAAGATAGTCATTTGTCACGATTTTGCCAACTCCCGATGGGGTACCGGTAAATAATATATCGCCCTTTTTCAACATAAAATATTTAGAAACGTAAGTTACCAACTCGTCGATTTGCCAGAGCATCATTCCCGTGTTTCCATTTTGGACTTCCTCGCCATTTTTTGACAATGAAAATTGAAGCGCATTCACATCCTTAAAATTTGATTTGGGAAGCCATTTTCCGATGACCGCGGCACCGTCGAAGCCTTTGGCCTTTTCCCAGGGCAACCCCTTTCCCTTGAGTTGGGCTTGTAGGTCACGTGCCGTAAAATCGATGCCCAGTCCGATTTCATCATAATATTCGTGAGCGAATTTCCTGGCGATATGCTTGCCGACTTTCTTGATCTTTAGCAGCACCTCGACCTCGTAATGCACCTCATCGGTAAATTCGGGGATGTAAAAATCCTGGTCCTTCGGCAAAATGGCGGAATCGGGCTTGATAAAGACGACGGGGTCATCGGGTCTTTCGTTTTTTAGTTCCTCAATATGGTCGGCGTAGTTGCGGCCTATACAGATCAGCTTCACGATAATTGGGAATTTTCAACTCAATTTGTTGTTCAACTGGCTCAACTTGATCTGCGTCAGTACTTTTTTGGTATACAACGGAAAATCGGCATTGAGGAGCCATCCGAAATAACCCGGCTCTTTCTCGAGTACCTCAAGGATTTTCTTGCCCTTGTGCTTTCCGAAGGAAAAAATTTCCACACCGTCATCGTCATAGCCCAAAAACCCCGCAAAATCCGCGGACTGGCGGTGGGTGGAAAATTCGGCCAGCTTTTTGACGTTGTTTTCCAGGTCCGGATACCGGTCCAATTGTGATTTCAGCACTTCGTAGGTAGCCAACGCGTCAGCCTCCGCACTGTGGGCTTCGGTCAGTTCCTTATCGCAATAGAATTTATAGGCGGCAGCCAAGGTGCGCTTTTCCATCTTGTGGAAAATGGTCTGTACGTCGACCGAGACCGTATTCTTCATATCAAAATCCACTTCGGCCCGCAGCATTTCCTCGGCCAAAAGAGGAATATCGAAGCGGTCGGAGTTGAAACCGCCCAGATCGCAATCCTTTAGCATCCCATAGATTTCTTTGGAAAGTTCCTTGAACGTCGGTTCGTTCGCTACTTTTTCATTGGATATGCCATGGATGGCGACCACCTCATCGGGAATCTTTATTTCGGGGTTCACCAGCCAGGTCTTGCTTTCGGTGGTACCGTTTGGATGTACCTTTAATATGGATATCTCGACGACACGATCCTTGGCGATGTTAGTGCCGGTGGTTTCGAGATCGAAAAAACAGATGGGGCGGGTAAGGATCAAATCCATGGTACAAGGTTGTTTAGGGCAAAGATAGGGTTTGAAGAGGTTTTGAAAAGTGAATACGCGTTTTTATTGGGATAATCCCGGCAAATTATGGAGGATATCCACGAGGCTTCGTAGGGTACCGGATGTCCCGTTCTAGACCTCCCGTTTTACATCCCAATTTTCCAAATAATCCGCCACCGCCTTTACAAACTTACTGCCCAGCGCTCCGTTCACCACACGGTGATCGTAGCTGTGGGAAAGGAACATTTTATGGCGGATACCGATAAAATCCCCCGCTTCGGTCTCGATGACCGCCGGCAGCTTCCTGATGGCGCCCAGTGCCATGATACCCACTTGGGGCTGGTTGATGATCGGCGTACCAAAAACGCTTCCAAAAGCTCCCACGTTGGTAACGGTGTAGGTGCCGTCTTGTACCTCATCGGGCTTTAACCGGTTTTCGCGGGCGCGGGATGCCAGGTCGTTGACCACTTTCGCCATACCGACCAGGTTGAGCTGGTCTGCGTTCTTGATGACCGGCACGATAAGGTTGCCATCGGGCAGTGCGGCCGCCATCCCGATATTGATGTTCCTTTTCTTGATGATGGTGTCGCCGGCAACCGAAATGTTCATCATCGGATATTTCTTGAGGGCCTTGGCCACGGCCTCCATAAAAATGGGTGTAAAGGTCAGTTTTTCGCCCTCCCGTTCTTCAAAGGTCTTTTTTATTTTATTGCGCCAATGGACGATCGGGGTCACGTCGACCTCGATAAAACTTTGTACATGGGCGGAAGTCGAGACACTCTCCGTCATGTGTTTCGCTATCATTTTACCCATTCGGGTCATTTCGATAACCTCGTGTTGCCCAGAGGACGAAACGGTCGAAACCGGTTGTTCGACGGCTGTAGTGGTATCGGTTTTTTCCGGTCGGGAAGCCTCCTGCGCTTTCGCTAGATCGGTTTCCGGTTTAGAAGGATCCGAATCCATAGCGTCAGCCCTTCCGTTCCCCACATACGCCAGGATATCATTTTTGGTGACACGGCCTTCTTTGCCCGTGCCGGGGATGGTATCCAGCTCGGCAGTGGAAATCCCTTCCTGCTGGGCGATATTTTTTACCAAGGGGGAGTAGAAGCGCTCGGAGCTTTGCTGGGATGCCCCCAGATGGTGCTCGGGGGCACCGGCCGTTTCCCTGGCCATCTTGACGGTTTCTTCGACCTCCGCAGTCCGTTTCCCCATTTCAGGGGAATTCGCCATCCGGGCAGCGGCCTCCTCGGGCGGTTCTATGGAAACATGGGGTTTGGTATTCCCTTCGTCCGTATCCTCGTCGTTCCCGTCGACCTCTATCACGGCGACGACCTCTCCTACCTTCACAATATCATCCACATTAAACCGTCTTTCCACCAAAATGCCCTCGACTTCGCTGGGGACTTCGCTGTCGACCTTGTCCGTTGCAATCTCGAAAACCGGTTCGTCGAGTTCAACGAAATCTCCGACCTCCTTTAACCAAGTGGTCAATGTCGCCTCGGCAACGCTCTCTCCCATTCGCGGTAATTTCAATTCGAATTTTGACATCTTTTAGTTGAGATTTTTTAGATATAGCGCGTAAGCATACACGTATTGCAAATCAATTGGCCTTAAGGGATCCTTCGAACGGTATCCGGTTCAAAATACTTCTTCCCAGGGTGACCTCATCGGCAAATTCCAGCTCATCGCCAACAGCGACCCCTCTGGCGATGGTCGAAGTCTTAATATCAAGGCCTTCCAACTGTTTAAATATATAGAAATTCGTCGTATCGCCTTCCATGGTGGAACTCAGCGCAAAAATAAGCTCTTTGATCTCGCCCTGTTTGGCCTTATTGATCAGGGAAGGGATAGTCAGGTCATGCGGGCCGATGCCTTCCATCGGAGAAATTTTTCCACCCAGAACATGGTACAACCCCTTGTACTGGCTCGTATTTTCGATGGCCATCACATCCCGGATGTCCTCGACGACGCAGACCAAGGTCCTGTCCCGTTTGGGACTCGCGCAAATCTCGCAGCGTTCCACATCTGAAATATTATGGCAGTTGGTGCAGAATTTGATGTTCGTTCTTAGCTTCTCCAGGGCGGCCGCCAATTTTGTAGTCCGTTCTTCGGGCTGCTTCAACAAATGCAGCACCAAACGCAAGGCAGTCCGCTTACCGATGCCCGGTAGCTGCGACATTTCGTAGACGGCATTTTCGAGAAGCTTTGAGGAGAAATCCATATTCGCAAATTTACGATATTCACTTTATGATTTCGGATTCTGCCATCACGAATTTAGAGCATAGTGTTCAAGAAACAGCTCGTAGCAAAAAAAACGGGGCCAAAAGCCCCCGTTTTCCTAACCAACTCAAATAAAACCAATTCAAACTAACCCCTCGGCGCTCAATATCCGGGATTCTGGGTCAGATTCGGATTATTGATGACTTCCTGTTCGGGCAATGGAAACAACAGATGTTTCTCCTGTAACGGTTGATTCGAATTTAGGTTCACGTGTCCCACAAAATCGTCAAATTCACCGGTAGTGACATTATACACCTTTCGAAGCCGTACCATGTCGAACCATATTTTCATCTCAAAGGCCAGTTCGTGCCATCGCTCCGTCCATACTGCCTCACGGAAAGATTGGGCGTTAAACGTGCCCAAGGCGGGGGTGTCGAGTGTCGCCCGATCCCGTATGGCCTTCAAAGCCTCCCAGGCTTCCTGGGTCGGACCGTTCACCTCGTTCGAAGCCTCGGCGTAAATCAAGAGCACTTCGGCATAGCGAAAAATCATTAAGTTCAGATTGTCGTTAGCCGTACCGGGTACCCCTTGCGTACCATCGGCAGTACGGTTAAAATATTTGAAAATATAGGGTTTCCCCAAATCGAAGAGTTCCCCACTGCCATCCCGATAATAGCTCGTGTAAAACCAACCTTCCCGGTCGACCTTTCTTAAATCCTCGTCGGAATAAGAGTTATAAAAATCAATATCGGGGATAGTACTACCCGTTCCCGAAGGCCCACGATAGGTTACCGGCTGAAAATTGGGGTACATATTATCCATAGGATTGTCGGTGACCAAATCATTATACTGTATACTGAAAATATGTTCTCCCATATTGTTAAGGCTTTCGTCATGCAATTCGCCATAGGTATCAAAAAGCCGGATGGGGCCTGCGTTGTCGATGACCTCTTTGGCTTTGGAGGCGGCATCGGCATATCGCGCGGTTTCATTAAGCGGATGCCCCGCCATTGTCAGATATACCTTGGCCAACAAGGTTTTAACAGCGGCCTGGGATACCCTTCCGGACTCATCGGTCCACGGGAGGCCGGCACTTTCAGCTTCGGTAAGGTCGGTAAGAATCTGGCCGTATACCTCTTGTTGTGGTGTCCTGACCGGATAAAAGTTCTCGGAAGTGGCAGTTTGGGGCTCCGTAATCAAGGGTACATCACCCCATATTCGAACTGCGTAGAAATAGGCCCAGGCTCGTAGAAATTTTGCCTCACCCAAAATCCTGTTTTTTTCCGCTTCGTCCATCTCTATATCCGGAACATTCTCCAAAACCAAATTGGCATTGGCCACAACATCGTAGATGCCACCCCACCAATTTCTGATGTGCAGTGTATTGGCATCGTAGGAAAGGGAATACAGGTTATTTAGATCTGAATTTTGAGCGGTCTCTGTGGTCGTGGTGCCCGTAGGGGCCATTAAAAATTGCCAATTGGATGAAAAAATTCCGGCACCGTCACCGACGAATCGGGTTTCGGCATAAACGGCCGCAATAGCCGCCTGCGCATGCGTGGCGGTGGTGTAGAAACTTTCGGGTTGCAAGTTGGACGGATCCTGCTCATCCAAAAAATCGGAACAACCGACCGTACCTATCAGCAGCACCGACAGACCCAGAATCTTGTTGATATGTTGTCTTATACTATTTTTCATGATATCTATACTTTATTAGTGTTTAACTGATGATTATATACCCACTTGGAGCCCTACTACGAAGGTTGTCGATCTCGGGTATTCATGCCATTTCATCCCTTGTGAAAATACATTGTTGCCCTGTCCCCCACGAATCGGAATTACCTCTGGGTCACCTATGAGCTCTTCATCGGTCCATAAAAAGAAATTTTGGGTCGAGACGTAAATGCGAAGCTTGTTCAGGTACAGCCGGTCGAGAAGCTGGGGGCCGAACGAATACCCCAACATCATGTTCCTACCCCGAAGGAAGGATCCGTCTTTGATCCAATGTGAATCTACGTTGGTTACATAACCGGCGCGGGTATCGCGAACTTGGGCAATCATGGTATTTTGGTTTTCCGGTGTCCACGCATTCAAAACCGTACGGTAGCTGTTCGCCAACGCCTGTCGGTCTTCACTGGAGTGCAGGTTCATGTCCATCACATCGTTGCCCCAGGAATATTGAAGATCGAGGGTAAAATCAATTCCTTTGTAGGTAATATTGTTGATCAAACTTCCCGAGGCCGTAGGATATCCGTTTCCGATAATCTTTCTATCCTCATCGTTAATGATTTTATCATTGTTAAAATCCTTGTACTTGATATCGCCGGGCAATAGGGTGAGACCGTTACGATAGCTAACGAAACTGGCCGCTTCCTCGGCCTCGTCGGTACCCCAGGTACCCAGACGGGTAAGGCCCCAGAACGATCCGACAGGCTCCCCGATGCGGATAACGTTTGTCGGGTTGGTTATGCCCGGCCCACCGACCCCAAAAATATCGGAGGGTGTTGCCAAAGAAAGAACTTTGTTCCGGTTCATCGAAATATTAAAGGAGGTGTTCCACATGAGGTCCTCAGTAACGATGTTCCGGGTGTTTAGCGCTATCTCGAGGCCTTTGTTCTCCATGGAACCTACGTTTCTACGGATGGTCGAATAACCGCTGGATTCCGGCACGGGGGCGTCCAAGAGCATATCGGTGGTTTTTCTGTAATAGACGTCCGATTCTATGCTGATCCTGTTGTTGAACAGGCCCAGTTCCAGGCCCACATCATATTGTGCCGTTTTCTCCCATTTTAAATCGGGATTTGCCAATCGGTTTATACCGGTGCCTCCAATGACATTGCCTCCCCAAATGGCCTGATAGCCTGAACCAAGAAGGGATAGGGAGGAATAGGGCGGTATTTCGGAGTTACCGGTTAACCCGTAACTGGTCCTAAGCTTTAGGTTCGATATGGTTTCGCTATCCTGGAGAAAGTTCTCCTCGGAAATCCGCCACGCAAAAGCAGCTGAGGGGAAAAAGGCGAACTTGTTGTTCTCCCCGAATTTTGAGGAACCATCGGCCCTACCGGTAACCGTGAAAAGATATTTACCGTACAGGTTGTAATTGACCCTGCCGAAATAGGAATTCAAGGCTTCGCGTTGTGCATTCGAGTCCACCCCTAAATTATCGGAGCCCGCACCCAAATTATTGTACTCCAAATAGTCGGTGGGAAAATTATTGGATTCGGCCTTGTAATAAAGGGAATTCGATTGCTGCCAGGAAATACCCAACAAGGCGGTCAAGGAATTATTCTCGTTGATTTCCTTCGTATAGGTCAGGTAATTTTCTATGGACCAGAACGTTTCTTTATTGTTGCTGATCGAGGCAAAAGCCTGTCCGTCACCCGCTAACGTCCCATCCCGGAATTCCGGATTTTCCTGGGTGATCACGTTGGCGGCAATTACGGTACGCATTTCAAGATCATTGGTGAAATTGATGTTCGAATAGACGCTTCCTGTAGCGGTTTGGGTGTTCAGAATATACTTTTGGCCATCCAAACGGTGGACGGAACTGTAGGTACCTTCAGCGAACGGATAATCCCTGTTATCGGCAAATAGCCCCTCCTTCGGGTGACCGGCAGGGTAACGCACGGGCAAGAACGGAAAATCCTCGACCATTCTTCGCGGCACCTGATCATTGGTATCGGCCAAGTTTTCGGTCTGATAGTTGTAACTGAGCGACCCACCGACCATGAGCCAATCCTTGATTTTGTCATCGATATTAAAACGGCTCGAATAGCGCTTTAAGTAGGTATTCTTGAGCAAGCCTTGTTCGTCATTGATTCCGATGGAAATGGCGTAGGTAGTTCGTTCATTGCCCCCTGAAAACCCGAGTTGGTGGTTCTGTGACAATCTATGTTGCTGCGCCGCAGCGGGCCAATACGTATCATAAATGGCATTGCCATTGCTGTCGAACAAGGGTGCGATAAGGGGATCCTGCCTTTTTAATCGGGGCTCGTACTGGGCAT
>DASSWC010000151.1:0-16424 GCA_035705395.1 Pricia sp.
GGTCTACGTCCTTTTGGGAACGGATGGGTTTCGGCAGGTACGGCCCAAAATTGGGTTTCATCTCCACGTCGATATCCATGGCCTGCGGAACCACTAAAATGTCGCAAAAAAGGATGGCTGCGTCCATACCGAAACGGCGGATGGGCTGTACGGTAATCTCGGAGGCCAATTCGGGGGTACGGCAGCGGGTAAAGAAATCGTATTTTTTTTTTATTTCCATAAACTCCGGCAGGTAGCGGCCGGCCTGGCGCATCATCCATACGGGAGGGCGATCAACGGTCTCGCCCTTCAGGGCACGGAGGAATAGGTCGTTTTTCAAAGTTTTCAAGGTCCTAGTTTTTATGGCCCGATTGTACACCGATACCGTTCGATATAGCGGTGGGCGATTTTTTGTTCGTAATTGCGAGCCGTCAATACATGGCGTTTTACGTGCCGGCCCTTTTCCGTTCAGGCCTCGTCATCCCCGTTGTGCTTCTCCAGGAAGGCCTTGATATGTTCGTCTTTTCCGAAAACCACGAGAACATCCTTATTTTTCAGTACCGTGTCGGGCTTGGGCATCCCAATGACCCGTTTTTCCTCCGAACGCTGCCTAAAAATATTCCGCTGCTTCTCCTTCCGGATGATGGTTACGATGTTGAGCTCATACTCTTCCCTAAAACGGCATTCACGGATGGTCTTTCCGATCATACCTGCGGGCAAGGCCACCTCGGAAACCAAATATTCGTTGTCGATTTCAAAATTGTCAAGACTGCCGCTCAGGTTCAGGGTTTTGGTAAATCGCTCCGCAAACTGCTTTTCTGGGTGTATGATCTGCTCTACGCCCATAGCGTTCAAAATGGTTTCTTCGATAGACGTTGAGGCCCTGACGACGATTTTGGCCTTGGTCATCTTTTTGACGATGGCCGCAGCAGTAATCGCGGCCCCTTGCTTGTCGCCGATGGCCACCACGACCATATCGGTATTTTTCATGGGCAAGGCTTCATAGGCGTTCTCGTTCATGGCATCGAAGGCCACCGCATGGGCCACTTTATCCTTGACACGTTCTATTTTCTCACGGTCGATGTCCGTCGCGATTACCTCGTTGCCGGTATCGCTAAGATTTATGGCCAACGACATACCGAAATTTCCCAGGCCAATGACGATTACTTTCATCCGATCAGTTTATCATAATATTTTCTTCGGGATATTCGTAGGCGGATTGGTTTAGACTTCTCAAAAGACCGATCATGAGGTTCAAAAGTCCTATCCTCCCTATAAACATCACAAAGATGATCACGTACTTGCTGTTTTCAGAAAGGGCAGAGGTGATTCCCATGGTCAGGCCCACCGTGCTGTAAGCGGAAAACACCTCGAAGACGATCTGTATCAATGTGAACTCGGGATTAAAAATAAGCAATAACAGGATACCGGTACCTATTACCGCCAAAGAGATCGAAATAATGGCAAAGGCCCGTTTCACGGCGTCGGATGCGATACGCCGGGTACCGATCTCTATATGGGGGCTATTGCGTGCCACGGCAAAAACGTTTAGGGTGGCCAGCGCAAAGGTAGTCGTTTTGATTCCCCCGCCCGTGGATGCGGGGGATGCACCTACCCACATTAAAAATATCATAAAAAGGATGCCCGGGATGGTAAAATCGGCCATATCGACAGTATTGAAACCCGCGGTACGTGCGGTCACGGACGCGAACAGGGCCGTGGTAACCTTTCCGAAGCTACCGGGATGGTTCCCCAAAACGGTCGTCCATTCGGATACCGAAAAGAAAAGGGTGCCCACCACGATGAGGATTGCCGTTGTGGCCAAGGTAATCTTAGTATTCAAGAGCACGACCCGGGCAATGAATTTTTTCTTTTGCCGGGTAAAAAGATTCGCCAAAGAACGCCGGAAGTACTGGGTCACGTTGTAGGCGATATGATATCCGAGACCCCCAAAAACAATCAGAACCATCACCACCCATTGCATATAGTAGTTGAACCGCAGGCCCACGTCGTAAAGTCCGTCGGAGGCCAACGAAAACCCGGCATTGCAATAGGCTGAAATGGCGTGGAAAACGGCAAAAAATCCCTTTTCGTCGGTCATCTCGGAGGAAAGGGAAAAATAGATAAGCACGGCACCGAGCGCTTCCACGACCAACGAAAAGACCACGATCTGCATCACCCGCGCCATCACCCCGCCCAGTCGGTCATGGCCTAAAATGTCTTGCATATACAGACTTTCGCTATAGGATGCGCCGGATTTGAAAAAATAGGCGAAAAATGAGGTGAAGGTCAACATGCCGAGGCCACCCAATTGGAATAGCACCATTATTACCGACTGCCCGAAAAGCGTAAATTCGGTGGCCGTGTCGACCACGATCAGGCCCGTCACAGCCGTGGCACTGGTAGCGGTAAAAAGGGCATCGACAAAAGAAATGCCATTGGCGGTAGCGGCCGGAAGCATCAGCAAAAAAGTACCCATCAGGGCTATCAGGGCGAAACTGCCGACAAAGAGGATCGCAGGATTGAAGTAAATCCCATAGATTTTACGCAGTAAAAGGGAAAGCCTGATAAGAAAGTAGAAAAGCAGTCCTGCTTCAAGAATGTAGCGCTGTTGGAAAAGGCCGTCCGCCAGGGATCGATTGGAAGTGGCAAGCACCAGCACCGTTTCCAAGAGGATCAAAAAAGAAAGATAGAGCAGGTTGATTTTGGGTATCTTACCACTTTCACCGCGATTTTTGGAAATAAAATATTTATAACCATTAAAGGCCATCAGGGCCAAAACAAGCCCGGGAAGGATTATTATCTTGTACTGCCGGAATTCCTCCAAATTCTTAAACCCGAAATCGTAGACCAAAAAAACAATCAGACCCAGATCGATGAACAACAGGGCGATGTTGGGGAGGGTCAGTCTATTCCACATGACAAGGGTCAGTTATAATATACATTCACAAGTTCGATCAGGCTTTCTACCGTGGGATTCCCTGCGATACGCACCTCCTTAAAATGCTTACGGGCTTCCGTGGCCGTAGTTTCCCCGATGCAATAGGCCACTTTATCAGCCGCATTCTTTAAGATATAGCTCTCGACGGTCGAGGGACTGTAGAACATTACTCCCTCGATGCCATCGTCGACTTTAACAGGCGCAAGCCTTGTTTTGTAGGCCTCGATTTCGTTGACCTTGATATTGTTGTCGGCCAGGATATCGGGTATGGTATCTAGTCGCAGATTGCTGCAGAAATAGGTGACCTCAAGCCCCTCTAGGTACTCGGCAAGATACCCGGCCAGTTTTTCCGCATATTTCTCCTGATGCCTTACCGGGCCAATGCGTCGCTCGATCAACCGTTTGGTCTTTCGGCCGACACAATATATGTTCTTGAATTTTAAATCTTCCGGGGCGACGTTGGCCAACAAGGCCTCTACCGTGTTTTGGCTCGTGATTATCACGTTTTGCCTCTCTTTTTTCAGCTCGTAGGCGGACATCCGATTGGGACTCACCTTGATGAAATCCTGGGATTTGACCCGCACCGCTTTGGCGAAAAGCTCCAGTTGGCCGGGGGTTAGGTCTTTTGTGGAATATATGTTGGCCTTCTTGGGGGTGACGCCCTGGATCTCGTTCATCAGTAGCTTACCGCCCCGACTCAGAATGCTGTTCGCACAGTCACGACCCAAAAATTCATGTCGGCCCAGAGGTGCACTGAATTCGGATTGTAATTTTTTCTTGCCATCGGCCGTCAACAAAACGCCTTTCAAGACCATCTCATCGTCCGGGTTGATGTAGGCCAAGGCGCCGATGGGCGCGGTACAACCCCCCTCGAGTATCCGGAGGAATTCCCGCTCCTGCCGGGTACAGATTTCGGTAGGTTCGTGGTTGAGCTCGGTACAGGCTTCCCTGACGAATGCATCGTTTTCCAGGGCCACCACCATGATGGCTCCTTGGGCGGGGGCGGGCACCATCCAGTTGAGGCCTACCGTGTTTTTGGGTTCGAGTCCAATCCGCTCGAGTCCGGCACCGGCAAAAATGGCGGCGTTCCAATTATTTTTCTGTAGTTTTTCGTAACGGGTATTGATGTTGCCTCGCAGGTTTACCACGGTGTGCGTCGGGTAGCGATTCAACCATTGTGCCCTTCTACGAATGCTTCCGGTGGCAATTACGGCATCCTTTTCGGCCAAGAACTCCTCGTTCTTTTTAAAGGCCAGAATATCCAGGTAATTCCCGCGCTCGAGTACGGCGGCCTGAACAATACCTTTGGGGAGTTTTGTGGGCACATCTTTCATGCTATGTACCGCGACATCGATTTCACCTCGCAGCATGGCCACATCCAAGGTTTTGGTAAAGATTCCGGTGACGCCCAGTTCGTGCAGCGGTTTGTCGAGCACAACATCTCCAGTGGATTTCACCGGCACGAGGATGGTGCGGAGGCCGAGGGCCTCCAATTGTTCCTTTACCGTGTTGGCCTGCCACAGCGCCAGTTCGCTATCGCGGGTACCGATGCGGATGACCTTGCTCATGGGCGGGGTTCCAATTCGAGTTGAAAGACTTTTTGGATAAGTTCTAGACTGGTATCGGCATCGACTTCATCGTCCTTCAGATGGTTGGCGAACTGTTTCGTGATTTTTTGGATGATGCGATTGGAGATGATGTCGGCCTGTTGCTCGTTAAAATCCGTATGCTTCTTGGATTGATAGTCCATCTCCTCTTCCTTCATCGTCCTCAGCTTTTTTTTCAGCGCCTTGATGACGGGAGCGAACTTTCGGGTCTCGAGCCATTGGATAAAATCGCGTTTTACCTCGGCGATGATCGTTTCCGCATGCGGAATATGGTCCCGTCTACGCGCCAAGGTCTCGTCAGTCAATTGGGAGAGATGGTCGAGGTGGACAAGGGTAACGTTTTTCAATTGGGAAACATCATCGGCCACGTTTTTGGGAATGGAAAGGTCCAGGATCAACAAGGGCTTTTTCGTGTGTATGAGCTCCTTCGAAACCGTCGGCAATTGGGCACTAGTGGCCACGACGAGCACATCACTGTTTCGAATTTCCGTTTGCAGGTCACCATAGTCCTTTACGGTGAGATGAAACTTTCCCGCAATCCTTTCCGCTTTTTCCTTGGTGCGGTTGATGAGGGTGATATGGTCGTTTTGGGTATGTTTGATGAGATTTTCACAGGTATTCCGGCCGATTTTACCGGTTCCGAAGAGCAGAATGTTCTTTTCGGAAATATCGTCTATGTGCTCCAAAATATAACGTACGGAGGCGAAGGCGACCGAAGTGGCTCCCGAGGAAATTTTCGTTTCGTTCTTGATCCGTTTGCTGGCCTGTAGCACCGAGTTGCACAGGCGTTCGATAAACGGATTGGCCATACCGAACTTCTTCGAACGCTTAAAACTGTGCTTCAATTGGCTTATGATCTCAAAATCGCCAAGTATCTGGCTGTCCAGTCCCGTGCCGACCCGGAACAGATGCGCGATGGCATCCTTGTTCTTATAGACGTAGGCGACTTCCTGAAATTCCTCGACGGAGCCGGTCGTATTGTCACAAAGCAATTTTATAAGCTGAAAGGGATGCTGGGCAAAGCCGTAGAGTTCGGTACGGTTGCAGGTGGAGGTCACCAGAAGTCCGTCGATGCCCTGGGCTTTGGCCTGCATCAGCAACTTTTCGGCAGCCGCCCCGGTCAGGCTAAACCTACCGCGGGTTTCGGCATCCGCCTTTTGGTAGCTTAGCCCTATGGTATAAAACGAGTTATGTTTGGAAATATGGTAGTCCTTCATCAATGTATAGCCATCGCAAGCGGTAACAAAAATACAGGCTGTATTCGTGAAAAAATAACGCTAGCGGTACAATTAGTATCGGTGTCGGAATTTTTCATGTAATTTATGCCCCAATCTCACTAAAACCAGTATTTTTGCCGAAAAGACGACACTTAGCAGCTTATTAATTTAGAACGCTTCTAAATAAAAAAGCCCTTAATCCGCAACGCCATGGTAGAAAAAAATAACGCTCAAGGTTCATTTCAGGAAGTGCTGATCGAAGATGGATTTTTCGTCCTGAAAATCCAGAACGATACTTCAAACTTGCAAAAAATGGAGCGGGATATCGATAGTACTTTTATACAGTTCCATTTTTGTCTGAAGGGAAGTGCCAAGTTTGTGTTCAACCAAGGAAATTATCCGTTGGAAGTCTCCGAAGAACAGTCCCTACTGCTCTATAACCCTCAATTGGACCTGCCAATGGATTTGGAGCTGTCGCCCAATTCGTGGATGGTGTCCGTGGTGATGACCATCCGAAAATTCCACGCGCTCTTTTCGAAGGAGGCGGACTACATACCCTTTTTGAGCAACGAGAACCGGGACAAAAAATATTATGCCCAAGAGGGGGTAAGCCCTGCGATTGCGGTAGTGCTGAGCCAAATGATGAATTACAACCTGCATCCATCCATAAAAGAACTCTATATCAAGGGAAAGGCGTATGAACTGATGTCGCTATACTTCAACAAAGGCGAGGATGCCGATGTGGAACAATGTCCGTTTTTGGTCGATGAAGACAACGTTCGCCGCATCAGGAAGGCCAAGGAAATCATCATCGCCCGCATGGCCGAGCCTCCCAGCTTGGGCGAACTGTCAGAGGAAATCGGCCTATCGCTGAAAAAGTTAAAAGAGGGTTTTAAGCAGATTTACGGGGATTCCGTTTTCAGTTTTCTGTTTGACTATAAGATGGAGTACGCCCGAAAAATGCTCGAGACCGGTCGCCACAACGTTAACGAGGTAGGCCTTAAAGTAGGCTATAGCACCGCGAGCCACTTCATTTCCGCCTTCAAGAAAAAGTACGGCACCACGCCGAAGAAATATTTAATGGCGATGTCCAGTGCTTGACCTTTAAAAGTAGAGGGCTTTAGCCCGATGTAGTGTATTTTAAGAAGGTCACCACCCCCAACTTAGATACCAGGCCCAATGCGCACGGGTGATGTATTGTGGCAGACGGCCCGGTTTGGGTTTTATGTGAACCGGAAATGCTACGAAATGTACCCCGTTACGCGCTGCATACCCCTCTTAACCTTTCTTCGAAGGTGAAATTCCGGGGGGCAACGCCCGCGCCACCATAATTCCCGTATTTTTCTTTACCTTTTTGAGGTAATCGGTCAACGGCAACTCGGAAATTTCAACTTCCATGGAACCCGTAGATGCGTGCAGCAAATGGATGCGCCCATCCTTTTCCCGGATGGCGATGCCGGTATGGGTAATGTCGAGGCCGTCGATGGAGGTGGTCAGGGCAATTATGTCGCCGGTTTTGATGAGGTGTTCGCTCGCGGCGATTTGGTCCTGGGGAAGGATACAGAGTGTCTTGTCATTCAAATACGTCTCGGAGGCCTTGATCTTCCCAAAATTCTCATCGTCCGATAAAAAAGGATATAGGTCGCGATGGGTACTCATGAAATTAATGTCCTTCGTAATTTCCATGCCTCCGATTTCGGCGGTGATATCTTTCAGAAGTCCCTTTTTCTCGTTATTGGCGATCCATTCCGAAAAATAATGCAATCGGGAAGCGTAGCCGTCAAGAACGCCATTTTTATAGCGGATGGTTTCCAGGGTTTTGGTAAAGTCGTCGAAGCTTGACTGCCCGTTTTCGAGCATAAGGCTAAAGGCGAGTACGTTTTCGACAAAGGTAGTACAATCGAGACCCTGCAGATTGATGACCAAGGTCTCGGTATCCCCAATTTCAAGGGTTTTGGCGACATAGGGAGTGCCAACAAAGGTCTTGCCGACTGCAACCATAGTCTCACCGAAGTCGATTTCCAGCAGGCCATCGATTTCAATGAGTTTGCTTTCTACCGCTTGTCTATTGGCCGGTGAACAAGTGATGGTTTGTGCGTTGATACAATAACCGATGCTAAGAAATACTAATAAATAAATCCGCTTTGTCATTTTTCGAAATAGATAGATTTTTGTACAACAGAATGAAATTTGTCTGAATTTAAAAATTCCTGATTAATAAACTCATTGTACCTTGTATCATCCGTGTAGAATCTTGTGCTCTCATAAATTATTTTGTTTAAGTTTAGATTTGGGTATTTTTCTTGAATCTCCAACGGTATTTTACCTAAAAATGGGTGATGGTCGTTGTCATCATATACACTCCAACTGGTATTAAAAAAACCCGAATTTTGATTTTCATCAATTAAATATCTCCACGTTGAGACTTTTCTGGAATAATCCACATTGGTCAAGAATTCGAAATTCTCAATGGATTCATTTGAGATTTGTAGTGATAGTTCATATTTAGGAAATCCGATTTCTTCTGGCTTTTTACCAAAAGCCTCATATCTAAAGTTAAAATTTTGGGTTCTATACGATATTATAGTTCTATGAATATCAAAATTATCTAAATAACCAATTATAATTGGTTCGGTAACATCAATTTCTCCGTTGTAGACCTCGTAAAAATCATGTGATGTATATCCAATTCCTGCTTTCAAAGCGTTTTCATCTTTGAATTCAGCTACAAATATCCTGAACGCTATATGATTTGGCGGTATTAAAACCTCGATATAGCTATCAAAGTTTTTAAATTTATTGAAATCTAATGTGATTTCACTCTTTTTTTCCGTGTTATCAAAAAATAAATACTTGTTTTCATAAAATTTGGTATAACATGAATACATGTAACTTGGTGTTGAAAATAAGGACAGGTCGTCATACACCATATCGAATACATTAGGGGAGTCAGAATGTGGTATTCCTGTACTAGAAAATGAGAAAAGGCCATTTCGATTTGAAACGGTGGAATATACTGGCGAATAAATATTCTCGACCCTTAATTTAAATTCTCCTATGATGGTGTCTCTAATTCTCTCGGAACCCCATAATTTTTTGCTGATTCTCCATTTACTCCCTTTTTCAATATTCACATATGATTCTAATCGATAGTTATGATCTCTTAGAGGACTTGATTCGCCATAGCTAGCATACGTTCTATATACTAGTCGTGTTATAGAAATGTTCTCAGAAAGGCTGTCTTTCAATACCTCAAAAATCAAATTGTCGCCAGCTTCGTAACTTTTATAGTCCAATAGAGTACCATCCTTATCATGGATGATTATCCAATTATCGGTCAAAGAGGTATCGTAATCTGCATCTATATCCAAACTAAAATAAACTTCGGTAGATGAATCCAATGGCGTTTCTGGCTCGTTCTCTATAGGTTTCGATCCTGGCTTTTCTTCTTCGTTAGGTTTTTCAACGGAAGTTTCGTCTTTGGAGCAGTTCACCAACAAAAAAACAGAAAATAAAAATAAAAAAGAGTGGGCAACTTTCATCAGCTTTATAGTTTGAATGGCAAAATAAGAAATATGTCTACAGTTATAGAGAGTAATCGATAAAGAGGGATTTAATACCCGTGAAATCGATATCCCACCACACCTGTTAGGTCGGCACACATCCGCCCGCTGACGATTTTTTAGCAGAAACGCTTCGGCTGCAAAACCGACAACATCCTCGTCGGTATCGATGCCTTCGATGCGAATGCCGAAGCATCCTTTTTTTAGGTCCCACTTTGATAAATCGACACCCCTTATAGCGCTATCGAAAACTATTCGTTCGATATGCCGACCGGATGGTTTGCAAGGCTTATTTTTGCATTTGAAAATTTCATCCTCCTAAAACTTTTGGGCGGAAGACAAACTTAAACCCCGATAGGGCAACTATCCCATAGGCCCAATGGCCGGGTGAAATGGCCAAAAAATTGCAACTCTATGAAAGGCGTACTGCTGGTTAACCTGGGTTCCCCTGAAAGTCCCACCCCAAAGGATCTCAAGCCCTACCTCGACGAGTTTTTGATGGACGAACGGGTTATCGATGCCCCGAAATGGCTGCGTAATATCTTGGTACGCGGTATTATTCTTCAGACCCGGCCCAAGAAATCGGCCGAGGCTTACGCCAAAATATGGTGGGAAGAAGGCTCGCCGCTGATTGTTATTTCGGAACGTTTTACGAAAAAACTGCGTATGCAAACCGGCATACCCGTCGCCCTCGGTATGCGTTATGGCAAAATGACCATAAGAAAAGCCTTGCAGGAACTAATGGATAACGGCGTCGACGAGGTACTGCTAGTGCCGCTGTATCCGCATTATGCCATGTCATCCTATGAAACGGTGGTCGTGAAAACCATGGAGGTACAGCGGGAATTTTTTTCCCAAATACGCTTGACCACCTTACCGGCCTTTTACCACGACCCCGGTTACATTGAGGTGCTTTCGGGAAGTATCGCCGAAGGATTGAAGGATTTCGAATACGACCATATCCTATTTTCCTACCACGGTATTCCAGAACGGCACATCCGCAAATCGGACCCTACCCGTTACCACTGCAAAATCAACGGAACGTGCTGCGGCACCAACTCCGTGGCACATAATACCTGTTACCGGCATCAGGTCTTCAAGACCACCGAATTGGTCAAGGCATCCCTGGATCTACCGGAAGAAAAGATCAGCTCATCGTTTCAGTCCCGTTTGGCTGGCGACCCTTGGCTCAAACCCTACACGGATTACGAATTCGAGCGGTTGGCGAAGGAAGGCGTAAAACGCCTGGCGGTCATCACCCCCGCTTTTGTTTCCGATTGCCTGGAGACTTTGGAAGAGATTGCCATGGAGGGCAAACACCAGTTTATGGACGCCGGGGGTGAAAGCTACCAACATATTCCCTGCCTCAACGATGGCGATGCCTGGGTGCAGTTGATGGCGGATTGGACGAATCATTGGGAAACCACCGGAGAGCTCCCATTTTGAGAAACTTGCGAGGGGCTACAAGATGTATTCGTCCTACAATGAACGGTCAGGAGATGTAATAATGGCAAAAGTATCCTCGGAACAGCTCGGCTCGGAACCGATCGGCAAACTGCTGATCCGTCAGTCCGTACCGGCATCGATCGGTATTCTGGTGATGTCGCTCAACGTTTTGGTAGATTCCATTTTTGTGGGCAACTGGATAGGTCCCATTGCCATAGCTGCCATTAACGTGGTACTGCCGGTTTCCTTTTTTATTGCCGCCCTGGGCATGGCCATCGGCATCGGGGGATCCAGTATCATTTCGCGTGCGCTTGGCGCGAACCGTCCCGAAAAAGCGCTAAAGACTTTCGGTAACCAAATTACACTGACGCTTTTGGTGACGGTGTTGATGGTCACTTTGGGACTGTACTATGTCGATACGCTCATTCCCGCTTTCGGGGGCAAGGGAGCTATTTTCGAACCGGCCAAAATCTACTATACCATTGTACTGTACGGTGTGCCGTTTCTGGCACTTTGTATGATGGGCAATACGGTCATCCGTGCCGAGGGAAAGCCGAAATTCGCGATGGTCGCCATGATCATTCCCTCCGTCGGCAACCTGCTGATGGACTATGTTTTTATCTATGTCTTCGATTGGGGCATGGCCGGGGCGGCCTGGGCGACCACGGGCGGTTACCTGCTTTGCTTCGGCTATATTCTTTATTTTTTTCTGTCGAAAAATTCCGAACTCAAAATCAGCCTTCCTCATTTTGGCCTTGATACGACCATTTTAAAGGAAATCGGGTCCCTGGGTTTCGTTACCTTATCGCGGCAGGCCGTGGTGAGCATCACCTATCTGTTGCTGAACAATATTCTTTACGGGCTTGGTGGGGAGGCCATGGTGGCCGTCTATGCCATTATTGGACGCATGCTCATGTTCGCACTTTTCCCCGTTTTTGGGGTTACCCAGGGCTTTTTGCCCATTGCCGGATTCAATTTCGGGGCTAAAAAGTACCAAAGGGTAAGAGAAAGCATCAACACCGCCATCAAATATGCCGCCATTCTGGCCAGTATTGTTTTCGTGGGGCTTTTTATCTTTCCCGAGGCGATTGCGGGACTCTTTTTAGGCAGCGGTCCTGAAATGTCGAATAAGGACCTGGCCACGAACGCCTACGTGTTAGAACATACACCTTTTGCCATGCGCATCGTGTTTGCCGCGACGCCGATCATCGCCTTACAGCTCATTGGTGCCGCCTATTTTCAGGCTATCGGAAAGGCAGTACCTGCTCTTTTACTTACGCTCACCCGGCAGGGATTCTTTTTTATTCCCCTGATCTTGATTTTGCCGCATTATTTCGATGAACTCGGCGTGTGGATATCCTTCCCCATCGCCGATACGCTGGCAACTATCGTAACGGGATATTACTTGCGCAAGGAGGTCAAAGGGACATTGGTGCCACGTACAAAATGAATTTTCGGGAGCGGTCGGACCCATTTTAGGCTCGGAACCGATTCTGGAAAGTGGATACGGATTCCTATAGCATAGTTCCCCATCACTCTGTTAGAGCCTCCTCATGCAAAAGCTCCATTCCTGTAGACGACCTCGGCTTGAAGCCCGCCCAATCCTCAAGGTTCGAATCTGGGGGAATATCCAAGTATTTTGACATGTCCTTCCCTTTGAGATGTAGGGCTAAAAACGCCGTTACGAAGTGCTGGTTGACGTTGTTGATTTTTCGCTGGTCCCAAGTGGAATCGGCATAGCGGTAATATTCGTCGATATGCAGACCTGGCGCTAATGACTCCACCGGTGGCGGGTTGGGCGCCACATTATGCCTTGCGTTTTCGTAGGTGAGCAGATAGCGATCGGCATTTACGGCTCCCTCGTAGATTGCTTTGATTCCCTTTTCATATCCCGAAATATCGTCTTGGCTTCCGGCTACGAAAAAGGTGGGCGTTTTTAGTCCTTTTAAGCCTTCTGCATCCCACACCCCGCGTTCCATCCCCCAGGGAGCGAAGGCGACTACGGCTTTAATCCTGGAATCGGACCGTGCCCGGTATTCGGGATTGCTGGCGGCCAGAGCTTTGATTGCGGTACTTCCCTCGGTCATCCCCTTAAAAAATTGTACCATCCCATCGCTATAACCGGCCCCGGCCACGTTTAGTACACCGTAGCCTCCCATGGAATAGCCAATGATGGCCGTATTGTCCGCATCGATCAATCCCGATAACGTATTATCGCCCTGCTTCTTCCCAAGCTTGGCCATCCCGTCCAGAACAAACCGGATATCCTTGGCCCGGTTGAGCAAGGTACTCTGAAAGGCATTGGCATCCTTAAAAGTAGAATCGGTATGGTCTATGGCCGCAACCACATAGCCTTTAGAGGCCAGATTCTCGGTAAGATAGGTCATCAAGTAACGCGAACCCACATAACCATGGGAGATGATGACCAATGGAAACGGGCCCTCAGAAACTTTGGGAGCGACATCCCGCCCGGCACGGCCCTTAAAAGTAAACGGAATCAAGGGTCGGAGGGAATCGCCGCGCGTACCCATTACCTCTTCATAGGTGGTAATCGCTGCCATATTCGCGGATATTTCAGCGGGATACCAGACCTCCAACGTCAAGGGCCGGTCGTACAAAACAGTTTTCGCTCCTTTTGAATTGAGGATATCGACCTGATCGGGATTCACCATATCCAAGGTCCGTACTCCAACGCCATACGGGCCCCTAGCAGAGAGCTCCGGCGCATCGGGCAACGGATCCCCGTATAGGAAACTCCCATTTTGGGTCTGTGAAGAGGCAATGGCACCCACAGCGAACATCACTGAACATAAAATTCCTTTTGTGTAAAGCAAGGCATTGGTCTTCATAAGATACTGGCTTTTAGTTCTCGGTTAAATGTAGGGAAATTAATCCGTTAGAGCTCGGTACAGCGCTTTGCGGGGTAACAGGGAATCTCGATGCCGCAATGGCAAGAAAATTGGTTGGTCTTGTTAAATCGATGTGAGATAAGCCGCCATTTTATCCTGTCCGGAGGCATCGGGTAGGGCCCCATATCCGGCCATCATATTATCGATAGCATGTTCCGGTTTTGAGGTACCGGGAATCACACAGGTCACCGCCTCGTTGGCCAGAATGAATTTCAGGAAGTACTGGCCCCAGCTTTTGATATCGTAATCCGAGGTCCAATCGGGTAAAGCTTTGTCCTTGACCTTTCGAAAAAGGCTTCCGCTTTCAAAGGGCTGGTTGATAATCGTGGCCGTACCATGTTCTTGGCAGGTTTCGAAAAGGGAGTCTTCCGCGTGCCGCGACCGAATGGAGTAATTAAATTGTGCGAAGTCCGGCTTTTCCTGTCGGATAATCTTTTCCAAAGTTTCATGGGCGGAGTCTACATAGTGGGTTATTCCCCAATAGCGGATTTTGCCTTCTTCCTTCCAGGTCTTTAACGTCTTGACGTGCGTTTGCCAATCGACAAGATTGTGGATCTGCATCAGGTCCATGGTATGTCGACGCATTTTTTCGAAGGACGTGTTCATCTGGTCGATACCAGCCTGTTTTCCGGACGTCCATACCTTGGTCGCATAGAAATAGTCCGAATTTTCGAGCGAATCGGTCAGTCGCCCCACTACTGCCTCCGAACTGCCATACATTGGCGAGGAGTCGATAACCTTCCCGCCCAGTTTCTGCATTTCGACCAGCACCTGTTCCAAGGTTTTTAGTTTCTCTTGGGAAGTTCCTGCGTCAAAGGTCTGCCAGGTACCTAGGCCGACTACGGGAAGCTCTTCCCCAGAAGATGGTATATTTCGCGCCATCATACTTTTCCCCGTTTCGGTATTTTTTTCCGTTTGTGTGAAACCGAAAAACTTGGGCAACGCGACCAGACCAATACTGCCAAGGCTTAAGGATCGCAACATTTGCCGTCGATTATTTCTCATTGGGATGAATTATTTTGTCATTTTGTTCATAGGATGAGTCAATGAACAATTAGAACGACTTAAGATAGCAAATAAATTGCCTGTCAACTTAAACCTTTCGCACTATTTTTAGTCCAATCTTAGGAAAATACCGATTCCTTAACGGATTTGATCCCAAAATCCCAAAGAATAAGGATGGACAGCCCGCATGTAACAATTTTCCATAACTTTAGGGTTTAATTTAGTGATAATACTGCGGTTTGAACGGCAAAGGCAATACGGGCATAGATAGGAACGATAGCACCGATAGCAGCAACCGGGCATCGGCCAAGTGTTTACTGGTGCCGGCATTGTTGCTTTTCTTAGTGGCCTGCGCCCCAAAGATTCCGAATATCGAACCTCCGGTAGCCCTTCCCGAGCGCTTTTCAAATACGGGGTCGGAAGTAATTCCCGATAGGTGGTGGACCGCCTTTGAGGATCCCCAGCTAAACGTCCTGGTCGATAGCGCGCTGGTCAATAACCTCGATCTGGCCGCTATCTGGCAACAGTTCAAGGCCGCACAGGCTGTGGCGAAACGCGAAGGGGCCGACCTCTGGCCACAGATAGAAACATCGGCACAAAGCGCAATCAGCCGGCCACAACCCGATTTTGCCGGGGGCGAAAACATACAACTGGGGATCTCGGCATCCTATGAGTTCGATCTGTGGGGCCGCATCAGAACGGCGGTTCAGGCCGAAAAATTCCGTGCCACGGCCAGTTTGGCCGATTACCGCACGGCAGCGATAACGCTTTCCGCGGAAATCGCATTGGCTTGGTACCGGTTGCTGGCGGCCAAAAAGCAACTGGCCCTCGCCGAGCAGCAGATAACCACCAACGAAAAAATCATTACAACGATACGGGCCAGGTTCGGTAGTGGTCAGGTACGTGCCGTCGATATCTTGCGGCAGCTCCAATTGCTGGAAAGTACGAAGGACCAAAAAGTCGTTTTCGAGACCAACGTACGCCTGTTCGAAAACCAATTGGCAGTGCTGCTGGGAAAATCCCCGGGAACGGTTTCGCAAATTCCGGGTATTTCAGGATTCTCCAGTACCCCGGGAACAGCACCCATAGCTTCGGAAACGCTGGGATCGTCCGAGAGCCCGGAAATCCCCGGAATGGATTTCCCCGAACTGACCGCGCTACCCAAAACCGGCCTACCGTTGGATCTTGTACGTCGCAGACCCGATGTTCAGAGTGCCTATGACCAACTTCTGGCGGCAGATATGGAAATGGCCTCGGCGGTGCGCAGCCAATATCCCCGATTGTCGACACAGTTAACGGGACAGTTGCGCGCCAACGACTTTCAGAACCTGTTCCAGAATTGGGCCTATTCGCTGGCGGGCAATTTGGTGGCGCCCCTGTTTTATGGACGACGTTTACATGCCGAGGTCGATCGTACCGAAGCGATCAAAACCCAAGCACTGTACCAGTACGGACAGGCTGTGTTAACCGCCTTTCAGGAAACCGAAAATGCCTTAATCCGAGATATCAAACAGAAAGAGCGCATTGCCATTCTCGAAAAGCAGGTCGAACTAGCCGGAAAAACGAATAGGCAATTGCGATTGGAGTTTTTGAACGGCCTGACACCCTATTTGGACGTATTGCTGGCGTTGGACCAGGAGCAACAACTTCGCAGGGACATGATCGAGGCCGAGGTCGAGCAGTTGGAAATACGTATTTCGCTCTATCGGGCACTCGCCGGGGGGTTTGAATCCAGGGAAGTGGCCGTGCCTTAGGGG